>NZ_JAJEJR010000001.1:3161988-3478187 GCF_021390595.1 Paraburkholderia sp. HP33-1
CTTTTTGTCGAAGCTAAGAAACTTACTCAGCTTCTTGCACTTCAGTTTCTTCAACTTCCGGACGGTCGAGCAGTTCGACCAGTGCCATCGGCGCGTTGTCGCCAACGCGGAAGCCGAACTTCAGCACGCGCAGGTAGCCGCCCGGACGGGTTGCGTAGCGCGGGCCGAGGACTTCGAACAGCTTCGTGACCGAGTCACGATCGCGAAGACGGTTGAACGCCAAACGACGGTTTGCCAGCGACGGCTTCTTGCCGAGCGTGATCAGCGGCTCGACGACTTTACGGAGTTCCTTCGCCTTCGGCAGCGTAGTCTTGATGACTTCGTGCTCGATCAGCGAGTTAGACATGTTACGGAGCATTGCCAGACGGTGGCTGCTCGTGCGGTTCAGTTTCCGCAGACCATGACGGTGACGCATGTTAATTCCTTCAGTTCAAAGTTTTGGTCCAGCTCTTCTATCGCACTCGCTCTGCCCAGATCAGCAGCACACAGTGAGCGCACGGGCCGGTAGTGAAAAAAGACAAGACGCGGATTTTAAAGGAAAATCCGCGTCTTTGCCAGTACAGTACAGCGGTACAAATCGCGGGTTAAACCCGACCGACTTGCCGGCTTACTTGTCGAGACCAGCCGGCGGCCAGTTTTCGAGCTTCATGCCGAGCGTCAGACCACGCGACGCCAGAACTTCCTTGATCTCGTTCAGCGACTTGCGGCCCAGATTCGGCGTCTTGAGCAGCTCATTCTCGGTGCGCTGGATCAGGTCGCCGATGTAGTAGATGTTCTCGGCCTTCAGGCAGTTCGCGGAACGAACCGTCAGTTCGAGATCGTCGACCGGGCGCAGCAGGATCGGATCAATCTGCGGTGCGCGCGACGGCGCTTCGGCCGCTGCTTCGGTACCTTCCAGCGCCGCAAACACCGACAGCTGATCGACCAGAATACGCGCCGATTGACGGATCGCTTCCTCCGGCGAAATCACACCGTTGGTTTCGATGTTCATCACGAGCTTGTCGAGGTCGGTGCGCTGCTCGACACGAGCACTTTCAACCGCGTAGCTCACGCGACGAACCGGCGAGAACGATGCGTCCAGCACGATACGGCCGATGATCTTGGCCGACTCTTCGCCGTAACGACGCACGTTGCCCGGTACATAGCCCCGGCCCTTTTCGACCTTGATCTGCACGTCGAGCTTGCCGCCCTTCGACAGATGCGCAATCACGTGATCCGGGTTGATGACCTCGCAATCGTGTGCGAGTTCGATATCGCCGGCGGTGACCACGCCTTCGCCTTCCTTGCGGAGCGTAACCGTGACTTCGTCACGGTTATGCAGCTTGAAGACGACGCCCTTCAGGTTCAACAACAGGTTGACCACATCCTCTTGCACACCGTCGAGCGTCGAATACTCATGCACGACGCCTGCAATCGTCACTTCGGTCGGCGCGTAGCCCACCATCGACGACAACAGCACGCGCCGAAGCGCGTTACCCAAGGTATGGCCATAACCGCGTTCAAACGGTTCCATGACCACTTTCGCGTGGCTCTCGCCAAGCGATTCAACTGCGATGATCTTGGGCTTCAACAAACTGGTTTGCATAGGTTTTCCTTTTCAATACCCTCGGCTCGTTACACCGATAAGGCTGACCGGTCACAACCTGAAAATAAACAGCCGAGACGCCCCCTTGCGCAACGCAATCGGGGTGCCCCGGCCATCAATCCGATTACCGCGAATACAATTCGACGATCAGGCTTTCGTTGATGTCGCCAGCGATGTCGCTGCGCTCCGGCTTCTGCTTGAAGGTACCTTCGAACTTCTTCGCGTCGACCGCGACCCAACTCGGCATACCGCCTTGTTCAGCGAGCGACAGGGCTTCGATAATACGAGCCTGCTTGCGCTTCTGTTCGCGCACGGCGACGACGTCGCCAGCCTTCACTTGCATCGACGGGATGTTCGTCACGACGCCGTTCACCGTGATCGCCTTGTGGCCCACAAGCTGACGTGCTTCAGCGCGCGTCGAGCCGAAGCCCATGCGATACACGACGTTGTCCAGACGCGACTCAAGCAGTTGCAGCAGGTTTTCACCCGTGTTGCCCTTCAGGCGGTCCGCTTCAGCGAAGTAGCGACGGAACTGGCGCTCGAGGACACCGTAGATACGCTTCACTTTTTGTTTTTCGCGCAGCTGCGTGCCATAGTCGGACGTACGTGCGCCCGAGGTACGGCCGTGCTGGCCCGGCTTGCTGTCAAGCTTGCACTTGTCAGCGAGCGAACGACGGGCGCTCTTCAGGAAGAGGTCGGTGCCTTCTCGGCGGGACAGCTTGGCCTTGGGGCCGATATAACGTGCCACGTTGATTCCTTCTGTGATTTATCACGCGAATGCTTCCACTCGCGCTAGTCCGAACCCTTTGGCTCGAACGGTGGGCTTAGTCAATTCAATAACGCGCGCAGCCCGCCGCCGCGCAAGGCGGCAACAGGCTCGCTCGCAAAACCAGCGTCTTAGATACGGCGACGCTTCGGCGGACGGCAGCCGTTGTGCGGGACCGGCGTCACGTCGGAGATCGCGGTGATCTTGATGCCAAGACCATGCAGCGCGCGCACCGCCGATTCACGGCCAGGACCGGGGCCCTTGATCCGCACTTCGAGGTTCTTCACGCCGTATTCCATCGCCACGCGGCCAGCCGATTCAGCTGCGACCTGAGCTGCAAACGGGGTCGACTTACGCGAACCCTTGAAGCCCTGACCACCCGACGTTGCCCAAGCAAGCGCGTTGCCTTGACGATCGGTGATCGTGATGATGGTGTTGTTGAACGACGCGTGAACGTGAACCACGCCCTCGGCGACGTTCTTCTTGACCTTCTTGCGAACGCGTTGCGCCGCGGAGTTGTTCGAAGCCTTAGCCATTACGTTTTCCTGTAACTGTCAGTTCCGCTTACTTCTTCAGCGATTGCGCTGCACGACGCGGACCCTTGCGCGTACGGGCATTCGTACGCGTACGCTGGCCGCGCAGGGGGAGACCCTTACGATGCCGCACGCCACGATAGCAGCCGAGATCCATCAGGCGCTTGATGTTCATCGTCGTTTCACGGCGCAGATCGCCTTCCACGATGAACTTGCCGACTTCTTCACGCAGCTTTTCGAGGTCTGCGTCAGTCAGGTCTTTGACCTTCTTCGAAAATGCCACACCAGCAGCGACGCAAATGTCGCGCGAGCGCGTGCGACCGATACCGTAAATAGCCGTCAGGCCGATTTCAGTATGCTGGTGATTCGGGATGTTAACCCCTGCGATACGAGCCATTGTTTTTCCTCAAACAAAAAGCGCAAGCAAAAGCGCGGCGTTCAGCCTTGACGCTGTTTGTGGCGCGGATCAGAGCTGCAAATCACGCGCACAACGCCTTTGCGCTTGATGATCTTGCAATTGCGGCAAATGCGCTTAACCGATGCCATCACTTTCATGATATTACCCTTTTTTCAAATCACTTCGCCCGGAACACGATCCGCGCACGCGACAGATCGTAAGGCGTCAATTCAACCGTCACCTTGTCGCCCGGCAGAATCCGGATGTAGTGCATCCGCATCTTGCCGGATATGTGTCCCAACACGACATGGCCGTTTTCCAGCTTTACCCTGAAGGTAGCGTTAGGCAGGTTCTCAATTACTTCGCCCTGCATCTGGATAACATCGTCTTTGGCCATAAGTCCTTTCAACGCATCGGGACGCCGCCGCCTTTGAAATTAGCTTTCTTCAGCAGCGATTCATACTGTTGCGACATAACGTACGACTGCACCTGCGCCATGAAATCCATTGTGACGACGACAATGATCAGCAGCGACGTTCCACCAAAATAAAACGGCACGTTCCAGCGCAGCACCAGAAATTCGGGCAGCAGGCAAACGAACACGATGTAGATCGCACCGGCCAGCGTCAGACGCGTGAGGATGCGGTCGATATATCGCGCCGTCTGATCGCCCGGGCGGATGCCAGGGACGAAAGCGCCACTCTTTTTCAGGTTGTCGGCCGTTTCTCTGCTGTTGAACACCAGTGCGGTGTAGAAGAAGCAGAAGAAGACGATCGCCAACGCGTACAGCAACACGTACACAGGTTGACCGGGCTTCAGGGCTTCGGCCACGTTGTGCAACGTGTCTGCGAACCAGCTGGTACGCGAACCCGAACTGAACCAGTTCAGGATAGTTGCCGGGAAGAGAATGATCGACGACGCGAAGATCGGCGGAATCACACCCGACATGTTCAGCTTCAGCGGCAAATGCGAAGACTGGCCGCCGTAAATCTTGTTGCCCACCTGCCTCTTGGCGTAATTCACAAGAATCTTGCGCTGGCCGCGTTCGATGAACACCACCAGATACGTCACAGCAGCAATCAGCGCGACGACGATAATCGCCGAGATGATGCTCATCGAGCCAGTTCGCACCAGTTCAAAGAGACCACCGATTGCATTCGGGAAACCCGCTGCAATACCGCCAAAAATGATGATCGAGATACCGTTGCCAAGCCCGCGCTCCGTGATCTGCTCACCCAGCCACATCAGGAACATCGTGCCAGTCACCAGCGTTACGACCGTCGTCAACCGGAACACCATCCCCGGATCAATCACGAGGCCCGGCTGATTTTCCAGTGCGACGGCGATACCGAACGCCTGGAACGTCGCCAGCACAACCGTGAAGATCCGCGTGTACTGCGTAATCTTCCGCTGACCTGCCTGCCCTTCTTTTTTCAGCGCTTCGAGCTGCGGCGATACAATCGCCAGCAACTGCATGATGATCGACGCCGAAATGTACGGCATGATCCCAAGCGCGAAAATCGTGAACCGCGAAAGTGCGCCACCCGAAAACATGTTGAACATGCCAAGGATGCCGCCCGACTGGCTCTGGAACAACTTCGCCAGTTGGTCCGGGTCGATACCCGGCACCGGAATGTGCGCGCCGATGCGGTAGACGACCAGCGCCAGCAGCAGGAATACTGCTCGCCGACGCAGATCGCCAAACTTCGCCGCGCTGCGACCGGGTTTTGCGAGGCTCGGACTGTTAGCCAAGTACCTTCTCCGATGCAAGTGCTAGTGACGGCAAATAACTTGCGCGTTACTCGGCGAAAGAGCCACCGGCCGCTTCGATAGCAGCGCGTGCGCTCTTCGTTGCACCGAGACCCTTCACAACGACCTTGCGCTTGAGCTCGCCCGTTGCAATGATCTTGGCGCTACGGATCAGCTCGCCGACCAGGCCGGCTTGCTTGAGAGCCAGCAGATCGATTTCGTCGACCGGCAGCTTCTCGATATCCGAGAGACGCACTTCACCGACGAATTCCTTCGTCAGCGAGGTGAAGCCACGCTTCGGCAGGCGACGTTGCAGCGGCATTTGACCGCCTTCGAAGCCAACCTTGTGAAAGCCGCCCGAACGCGACTTCTGACCCTTGTGACCACGGCCAGCGGTCTTGCCGAGGCCGGAGCCGATGCCGCGACCAACGCGACGCTTTGCGTGCTTCGCGCCTTCAGCCGGCTTCAGGTTATTCAATTCCATTATCAACTCCTTGAGTCCTGGTCAGCCGCTTAGCTGATGACCTTAACGAGGTACGAAACCTTGTTGATCATGCCGCGCACAGCCGGCGTGTCCTGCAACTCGCTAACCGAGTTGAGTCGGCGCAGGCCCAAGCCACGCACCGTTGCACGGTGCGATTCACGGGTGCCGATCAGGCTCTTGACGAGCTGGACCTTGACAGTTTTATCAGACATGGTGTCCACCTTTAGCCCAGAATGTCTTCGACGGACTTGCCACGCTTCGCAGCGATGTCGGCCGGCGTGGACTGCTTGCGCAGACCGTCGAGCGTCGCACGAACGAGGTTGTACGGATTCGTCGAACCGTGGCTCTTGGCCACGACGTTCTGCACGCCCATCACGTCGAACACTGCGCGCATCGGGCCGCCTGCGATCACGCCGGTACCGTCCTTCGCCGGAGCGAGGAGGACCGTCGAGGCGCCGTGCTTACCGTGCACTTCGTGTTGCAGCGTACCATTCTTCAACGGCACCTTGAACATGTTGCGGCGAGCCTGTTCCATCGCCTTCTGGACAGCGACCGGCACTTCCTTCGCCTTGCCCTTGCCCATACCGACGCGGCCATCACCGTCGCCAACCACGGTCAGTGCAGCGAAGCCGAGAATACGGCCACCCTTCACGACCTTGGTCACGCGGTTGACCGAGATCATCTTTTCACGAAGGCCGTCGTCGCGTTCGTCAGCCTGAACTTTAGCTTGCATCTTTGCCATGACGAATTCTTCCCTTAGAACTTGAGTCCGGCTTCGCGCGCCGCATCAGCCAGCGCTTTCACGCGGCCGTGGTAACGGAAACCCGAACGGTCGAAGGCGACGGATTCGATGCCGGCAGCCTTAGCCTTTTCTGCAATGCGCTTGCCGATCAGGGTTGCAGCAGCAACGTTGCCGCCCTTGCCCGACTGATCGGCCAGTTGCGCACGCACTTCGGCTTCGAGCGTCGACGCGCTGGCGAGCACCTTGGTGCCGCACGGCGAGAACACTTGCGCATAGATGTGCGTGTTCGTGCGATGCACGGCGAGACGCGCGACCTGCAGCTCAGCGATCTTGATACGCGTCTGACGAGCGCGGCGCAGGCGAGATTGAGTCTTATCCATGATTGCGCACCCTTACTTCTTCTTCGTTTCTTTGAGGATCACAACCTCATCGGCATAGCGCACGCCCTTGCCCTTGTAGGGCTCCGGCGGACGGTAGCCGCGCACTTCTGCAGCTACTTGACCGACTTGTTGCTTGTTGATCCCCTTGATCACGATTTCGGTTTGCGACGGGGTTTCTGCCTTGACGCCAGCCGGCATCTGGTGCACCACCGGGTGCGAGAAACCCAGCGACAGATTCAGCTTGTCGCCTTGCGCTTGCGCGCGGTAACCAACGCCAACCAGCGTCAGCTTGCGCTCGAAACCCTTCGTCACGCCATGCACCATGTTCGCAACCAGTGCGCGCATCGTGCCCGACATCGCATTCGCTTCGCGGCTTTCGTCGACCGGCTCAAACTTCAGCGTGCCGTTGTCGTTCACCACTTTCACGAGGCTGTTGGCAGCCTGCGAAATCGTACCCAGCGGACCCTTGACAGTGATGCTTTCGCCGCTCAGGGCCACTTCCGCGCCTTGCAGCACGATCGGGCTCTTACCTACTCGAGACATGTTTCTCTCCTTTCGGCCTTAAGCGACGTAGCAGATGACTTCGCCGCCAACGCCCGTTGCACGTGCCTTGCGGTCCGTCATCACGCCCTTCGGCGTCGACACGATTGCCACGCCCAGGCCATTCATGACCACAGGGATGTCGTTACGGCCGCGGTACACACGCAGACCAGGCTTCGAGACGCGTTCGATGCGCTCGATGACCGGACGGCCAGCGTAATACTTCAACACGATGTTCAATTCCGACTTCGCACCTTCGGACTTCACTGCGAAATCGTCGATATAACCTTCGTCCTTCAGGACCTGCGCAATCGCAATCTTGACTTTCGACGAGGGCATAGTCACCGAAACCTTCTCAACCATCTGCGCATTGCGGATGCGAGTCAGCATATCGGCGATAGGATCACTCATGCTCATTTATGTTTCTCCTATTACCAGCTCGCCTTGGTCAGGCCAGGGATCTCGCCGCGGAACGCGATTTCACGAATCTTGTTACGCGCCAGCCCGAATTTACGGAACGTGCCGCGCGGACGACCGGTAATTGCGCAACGGTTGCGCTTACGAGTCGGATTGGAGTTGCGCGGCAGTTGTTGCAGTTCCAGACGTGCGGCGTAGTGCTCTTCGTCCGACTTGCTCATATCGCCAATGATCGCCTTCAACTCCGCACGCTTGGGAGCGTACTTAGCAGCGAGGCGAGCACGCTTCTTTTCACGTTCGATCAGTGCCAGTTTAGCCACGGTAACCTCAGTTTCTGAACGGGAACTTGAAGCCGGCGAGCAGAGCCTTTGCTTCGTCGTCAGTCTTCGCAGTCGTCGTGATGCTGATGTTCAGCCCACGCAGTGCGTCGATCTTGTCGTAGTCGATTTCGGGGAAAATAATCTGCTCTTTCACACCGATGTTGTAGTTGCCGCGACCATCGAACGCCTTGCCCGACACGCCACGGAAGTCGCGCACGCGGGGGAGCGCAACCGTCACGAAACGGTCGAGGAATTCGTACATTGCCTGGCCACGCAGCGTGACCATTGCACCGATCGGATAGCCCTGACGGATCTTGAAGCCAGCGATTGCCTTGCGTGCCTTCGTGATCACCGGCTTCTGACCTGCGATCTTCGTCAGATCGCCAACGGCGTTTTCGATGATCTTCTTGTCAGCGATCGCTTCGCCAAGGCCCATGTTCAGGGTGATCTTGGTGATGCGCGGCACTTCCATCACGGACTTGTAACCGAACTTCTCGACGAGGCCGGGTACAACCTTCTCTTTGTAAAACTCTTGCAAACGAGCCATTTTTTACTCCGCAGCGTCAGGCGCTCAGTACGGCACCGGTCGTCTTGAGGAAACGAACCTTCTTTTCCCCTTCGACCTTGATGCCTACACGCGATGGCTTGCCATTCGCGTCCACCAATGCGACGTTCGAAATTTGCAGCGGCATCGTCTTGGCTTCCACACCGCCCGTCGTACCCTTCATCGGGTTCGGCTTGACGTGCTTCTTGACGAGGTTGATGCCCTCGACAGTCGCCGTCTCGCCGTGAACAGCCAGCACTACGCCACGCTTGCCCTTATCTTTGCCGGTGATGACGATAACTTCGTCACCTTTGCGAATCTTGTTCATCGCGACTCCTTACAGCACTTCAGGCGCCAGCGAAACGATCTTCATGAATCGTTCGCTACGCAACTCGCGCGTGACAGGCCCGAAAATACGGGTACCGATCGGTTCGAGCTTGGTGTTGAGCAACACAGCTGCGTTGCCGTCGAACTTGATCAGCGAGCCGTCTTGACGGCGCACGCCCTTGGCGGTGCGAACCACCACGGCGTTGTAGATTTCGCCTTTCTTCACGCGCCCGCGCGGCGTTGCCTCTTTGACAGTCACCTTGATGATGTCGCCAATGCTGGCATAACGACGCTTCGAGCCGCCGAGCACCTTGATGCACATGACTTCACGTGCACCCGTGTTGTCGGCCACTTCAAGCCGAGTTTCGGTCTGGATCATGGTTTATCTTTCCCAACTTAATCCGGTCACACCACCATGGTGCTCCCCGGTCAGTCTTGGTCCCGTCAGCCGATCGGCTGCTTGGGTTAGAACAGCAGCGACGGCAAACGAAACCCGCCATCGCAATCCGGTGAATCCTTCGGCACAGGCTGGCGCCCGAACCGCTCCCCCCACCAACTTCGCCCGCGACGGGGCTCCCATAAAGAGGGAAGACCGAGATTATATCAAATAATCCCGGCCTTGCAAGCGAAACTTACTGCGATTTCAACTACTTCTACAGCGTTGCGACATTAGATGACGCGAGCAGCCTCGACTAGGCGAGCCACAACCCAAGCCTTCGTCTTCGAAATCGGACGAGTTTCCTGGATTTCCACGAGGTCGCCCTCGTTGTACGTGTTCGCATCGTCATGCGCGTGATACTTCTTCGAACGCACGACATACTTGCCGTAGATCGGGTGCTTCACGCGGTGCTCGACCAGCACGGTAACCGTCTTGTCCATCTTGTTGCTGACGACCTTGCCGACCAGCGTCCGCTTGAGCGAGGTTTTTACGCTATCGTTCATTTCTGGTTCGCCTTCTCAGTCAGGACGGTCCGCACACGTGCGATGTCGCGACGGACCTTCTTCAGCTGGCTCGTGTTCGTGAGCTGCTGGGTCGCGAGTTGCATGCGCAGGCCGAATTGCGCCTTCAACAGGTCCGACAGCTCCTTGTTGAGCGCGGCCTGATCTTTCTGGTGAAGTTCGGAAGCCTTCATCATTTGCTCCTTAGGCGCCGAGCTGACGCACGATAAACGTCGTCTTCAGCGGCAGCTTCGCTGCAGCCAGACGGAACGCTTCGCGCGCCAGTTCTTCGGTTACGCCGTCCATTTCGTACAGCATCTTGCCCGGTTGAATCTCAGCGACGTAGTACTCCGGGTTACCCTTACCGTTACCCATACGCACTTCGGCCGGCTTGGTCGAGATCGGCTTGTCCGGGAAGATCCGGATCCAGATGCGGCCACCGCGCTTGATGTGACGCGTCATCGCACGACGCGCCGCTTCAATCTGGCGCGCGGTCAGACGGCCGCGACCGACAGCCTTCAGGCCGAACTCACCGAACGACACCGCGTTGCCGCGGGTAGCAACGCCGGTGTTACGACCTTTCTGCTCTTTGCGATACTTTCTGCGTTTCGGTTGCAGCATCGTTATTCTCCAGTCTTCCCGTCGCCGCCGGCACCGCCAGCACGACGAGGAGCGCCACGGCGTGCACCTGCCGGGCCACCACCTTCACCATCACGACGCGGACGGCGATCGCCACCCGGACGCGCGTTGCGGCGCGGACGCTTTTCTTCGGCGACTTCTTCGACCACCGGTGCGTCGTTGCGGCCGAGCGTGTCGCCCTTGTAGACCCACACCTTCACGCCGATGATGCCGTACGTCGTCTTTGCTTCCGACGTTGCGTAGTCGATATCAGCACGCAGCGTATGAAGCGGCACGCGACCTTCGCGATACCATTCCGTACGAGCGATTTCGATACCGTTCAGACGGCCGGCGCTCATGATCTTGATGCCTTGAGCACCCAGACGCATCGCGTTCTGCATCGCACGCTTCATCGCGCGGCGGAACATGATCCGACGCTCGAGCTGTTGCGTGATCGAATCAGCGATCAGTTGCGCGTCGGTTTCCGGCTTGCGGATTTCTTCGATGTTGACGTGAACCGGAACGCCCATGCGCTTTTGCAGCTCGGACTTCAGCAGTTCGATGTCTTCACCCTTCTTGCCGATCACGACACCCGGGCGCGAGCTGAAAATCGTGATACGTGCGTTCTTTGCAGGACGCTCGATCACAACGCGGCCGACGGACGCGTTCTTCAGCTTCTTCTTCAGGTATTCACGAACACCGATGTCTTCCTGCAACATCGCCGCGAAATTGTTGTTGTTCGCGTACCAACGCGAAGCCCAATTACGGCTGACGGCCAAACGGAAGCCAGTCGGATGAATTTTCTGTCCCATCGTATGACCCCTTAATTCCCGACCGTCACAGTGATGTGACAGGATTGCTTCTCGATGCGATTACCGCGGCCTTTAGCGCGCGCGGTAAAACGCTTCAGCGACGCTGCCTTGTCGACGTAGATGCTCGTGATCTTGAGCTCGTCGATATCGGCGCCTTCGTTGTGCTCCGCATTCGCGATCGCCGACAGCACGACCTTTTTCACGATTCCCGCAGCCTTCTTCGGCGAGAACGTCAGAACGTTCAGCGCCTTGTCGACCGGCAAACCGCGGATCTGGTCAGCCACAAGGCGCGTTTTCTGCGCCGAGATGCGGGCACCGCGATGAATTGCTTTCACTTCCATCTTGATAGCCCCTTATTTCTTGGCCTTCTTGTCGGCCGCGTGACCCTTGAACGTACGGGTCAGTGCGAACTCGCCAAGCTTGTGGCCGACCATGTTTTCCGTGACATACACCGGAACGTGTTGACGGCCGTTGTGAACGGCGATCGTCAGGCCGATGAAGTCCGGCAGGATCGTCGAGCGACGTGACCAGGTCTTGATTGGTTTCTTGTCACGCGATGCTGCAGCCGCCTCAACCTTCTTCAGCAAATGGGCGTCGCAGAACGGACCTTTCTTAATAGAACGTGCCATTGCCTACTCCTTAACGCTTGTGACGGCGCTGGACGATCATGCTCGTCGTGCGCTTGTTGCTGCGGGTGCGATAGCCCTTCGTCGGCGTGCCCCACGGGCTCACCGGATCGCGGCCAGCCGCAGTCTTGCCTTCGCCACCACCGTGCGGGTGGTCGACCGGGTTCATTGCAACGCCACGCACCGTCGGGCGAATACCGCGCCAGCGGTTCGCGCCAGCCTTACCGATTTGACGGAGGCTGTGCTCTTCGTTGCCCACTTCACCGATCGTCGCGCGGCATTCAACGTGCACGCGGCGGATTTCGCCCGAACGCAGACGAACCTGCGCGTAGATGCCTTCGCGAGCCAGCAGCATTGCCGACGTACCAGCCGAGCGCGCCATTTGCGCACCCTTGCCCGGCAGCATTTCGATGCAGTGAATCGTCGTACCGACCGGAATGTTGCGGATCGGCAGCGTGTTACCCGCGCGGATCGGCGCTTCCGAACCCGACATCAGTTGCTGACCGACGGTGATACCCTTCGGAGCGATGATGTAGCGGCGCTCGCCGTCTGCGTACAGAACCAGCGCGATGTTCGCGCTACGGTTCGGGTCGTACTCGAGACGTTCGACCTTGGCCGGAATACCATCCTTCGTGCGACGGAAGTCGACGACACGATAGTGATGCTTGTGACCACCACCCTTATGACGCGTGGTGATGTGACCGTTGTTGTTACGGCCGGCGGTCGAGGATTGCGTATCGAGCAGCGCTGCGAACGGCTTGCCCTTGTGCAGTTCCTTGTTGACCACCTTGACCATCGCGCGGCGACCCGGCGAAGTCGGCTTAACTTTCACGATTGCCATGATTACTTGGCCTCCGCTTCAAAGTTGATTTCCTGGCCGGGCTTCAGGCAGACGTACGCCTTCTTCACGTCCTTGCGCTTGCCCATGAAGCGACCAAAGCGCTTGGCCTTGCCCTTCGCGACCAGCACGTTGACGGAATCGACTTCCACCTTGAACAGCAGCTCGACTGCAGCCTTCACTTCCTGCTTCGTGGCATCCGGCGCGACTTCGAACACAACCTGCTCGTTCTTGTCGGCAACCAGCGTCGCCTTTTCGGAGACCACCGGCGCGAGCAGGACCTGCATCAAACGATGATCGTTCTTGCGAATCTCGCTCATGACAGCAACTCCTCGATCTGGGCGACCGCAGCCTTCGTGATCAGAACCTTCTTGAAGTAGATCAGCGACAGCGGGTCGGCGTAACGCGGCTCGACAACCGCCACGTGGGCGAGGTTGCGCGACGCGAGGTACAGGTTTTCGTCAACCGTGTCGGTAATCACCAGCACGGAGTCGAGACCCATCGCCTTGAATTTTTCGGCCAGCAGCTTCGTCTTCGGCGCCTCGAGCGTCAGCTCATCGACCACCGAGATGCGGCCTTCGCGGGCCAGCTGCGAGAAGATCGAGCAGAGGCCTGCACGATGCATCTTCTTGTTGACCTTGTGCGAAAAGTTTTCTTCCGGCGAATTCGGGAAGATCCGACCACCGCCGCGCCACAGCGGGCTCGACGACATACCGGCACGGGCACGCCCCGTACCCTTCTGGCGCCACGGCTTCTTGGTCGTGTGCTTGACCTGCTCACGATCCTTCTGCGCGCGGTTGCCGCTACGGGCATTCGCCTGGTACGCAACCACCACCTGGTGAATCAGGGCTTCGTTGTAATCGCGGCCGAACACGACGTCCGACGCGCTAACGCCTGCACCTTCCTGACCATTGGCATTCAGGAGCTTAAGTTCCATTATTTCGCTCCTTTCACGGCACGCGTCTTCACGGCCGGCGTAACGAATACCTTGCCACCCTTCGCACCCGGAACGGCGCCCTTGACCAGCAGCAGCTTGCGGTCAGCGTCGATACGAGCGATTTCGAGGTTTTGCACCGTTACCTTCTCGTCACCCATGTGACCGGTCATGCGCTTACCCGGGAAAACACGACCCGGATCCTGCGCCATACCGATCGAGCCCGGCACGTTGTGCGAGCGCGAGTTACCGTGCGATGCACGGCCAGACGAGAAGTTGTAACGCTTGATGGTACCGGCGTAGCCCTTACCGATCGACACGCCTTGCACGTCGACCTTCTGGCCCACTTCGAACAACTCGGGACCAACCACGGTGCCGTTCGACAACTCGGCAGCCTTAGCGGCATCGATCTGGAATTCTTTGAGGATTTCACCGGCTTGAACGCCGGCTTTGGCGAGATGACCTGCCAACGGCTTCGTCACGCGCGATGCACGGCGCGTACCGAACGCAACCTGCACGGCCGTGTAGCCGTCGGTTTCAACAGTCTTGATCTGCGTCACGCGGTTGTCGGACACGTCCAGCACGGTGACGGGAATCGAATCCCCTTCAGCCGTGAAGATACGGGTCATGCCAACCTTGCGACCTACGAGTCCAAGGCTCATCGTTTTCTCCATTCCCGACTGCGATTGGTCGGGGCTAATTTACAAAATGCCGGCGCCGTTTCGGGCATGAAACCATGCTGCAGCACGCCGACTTTTTTACGCAAATGCGCGAAAAGCTCACCAGTATAGCGAGCCTTTTCGTTTTCCGCAAGCAATCAATGACTTAGCGCTGCCCGGCTTGCCGGACAAGGGCTGGAAGCCTTACTGCAGCTTGATTTCAACGTCCACGCCAGCCGGCAGATCCAGCTTCATCAGCGCGTCAACGGTCTTGTCCGTCGGGTCGACGATGTCCATCAGACGTTGGTGCGTGCGGATTTCGAGCTGGTCGCGCGATGTCTTGTTGACGTGCGGCGAACGCAGGATGTCGAAGCGTTGAATGCGGGTCGGCAGGGGCACCGGACCACGAACGATTGCGCCAGTCCGCTTTGCCGTGTCGACGATTTCAGCTGCCGATTGATCGATCAAGCGATAGTCGAAAGCCTTCAGACGAATGCGGATTTTCTGGTTTTGCATGACGAATTCCTTGAAAAGAGCGAGGCGATATTGCACCGCCGATTAGAAAAAGAACGTAGGCCCGGGCGCTCGCGGAGAGCGAGTGCCCGGACCCGAGCACTGCATACTTCTATAGCAAACTTCGATTTTACTCGATGATCTTTGCGACGACACCAGCGCCGACCGTACGGCCGCCTTCGCGAATTGCGAAGCGCAGACCTTCTTCCATCGCGATCGGGTTGATCAGCTTCACCGTGATCGACACGTTGTCGCCCGGCATCACCATTTCCTTGTCCTTCGGCAGCTCGATCGAGCCCGTCACGTCGGTCGTACGGAAGTAGAACTGCGGACGGTAGTTGTTGAAGAACGGCGTGTGACGGCCGCCTTCGTCCTTGCTCAGCACGTACACCTCAGCCGTGAAGTGCGTGTGCGGGTTGATCGAACCCGGCTTGGCCAGAACCTGGCCACGCTCCACGTCTTCGCGCTTCGTGCCGCGCAGCAGGATACCAACGTTGTCGCCTGCCTGACCCTGGTCGAGCAGCTTGCGGAACATTTCCACGCCCGTGCAGGTCGTCTTCACCGTCGGCTTGATACCGACGATTTCGATTTCTTCACCGACCTTGACGACGCCGCGCTCCACGCGACCCGTCACCACCGTGCCACGACCCGAGATCGAGAACACGTCTTCCACCGGCATCAGGAACGAACCGTCAATCGCGCGCTCGGGCGTCGGGATGTACGTGTCCAGCGCGTCGGCCAGGTTCATGATCGCCACTTCGCCCAGCTCACCCTTGTCGCCTTCCAGCGCCAGCTTGGCCGAACCCTTGATGATCGGCGTGTCGTCGCCCGGGAAGTCGTACTTCGACAGAAGTTCGCGGACTTCCATCTCGACGAGCTCCAGCAGCTCGGCATCGTCCACCATGTCGCACTTGTTCAGGAACACGATGATGTACGGAACGCCAACCTGACGCGCCAGCAGGATGTGCTCACGCGTTTGCGGCATCGGGCCGTCAGCGGCCGAGCACACCAGGATTGCGCCGTCCATCTGTGCCGCGCCCGTGATCATGTTCTTCACGTAGTCAGCGTGGCCCGGGCAGTCGACGTGTGCGTAGTGGCGGTTAGCCGTTTCGTACTCGACGTGCGCGGTGTTGATGGTAATACCACGCGCCTTCTCTTCCGGCGCAGCGTCGATCTGGTCGTACGCCTTCGCTTCGCCACCAAACTTCTGCGTCAGAACCGTCGTGATCGCTGCCGTCAGCGTGGTCTTGCCGTGGTCAACGTGACCGATCGTGCCCACGTTCACGTGCGGCTTGGTCCGTTCGAATTTACCTTTAGCCATGTTTCTCTTCTTTCAGAAAGTTAATCGTTGAATGACTTTGCCGCGCGATTACTTCGACTTCGCGTTGATGATCGCTTCCGACACGTTACGCGGAGCTTCGGCGTAGTGCTTGAACTCCATCGTGTACGTTGCACGACCTTGCGTCAGCGAACGCAGCGACGTCGAGTAGCCGAACATTTCCGACAGCGGCACTTCGGCGCGAACGATCTTGCCGCCACCAACCATGTCTTCCATGCCCTGGACGATACCGCGACGGCCCGACAGGTCGCCCATCACGTTGCCCATGTAGTCTTCCGGCGTTTCGACTTCCACAGCCATCATCGGTTCGAGGATGACCGGGCTTGCCTTGCGCATTGCTTCCTTGAACGCCATCGAACCGGCCATGCGGAACGCATTTTCGTTCGAGTCAACGTCGTGGTACGAACCGAACGTCAGGTGAACCTTCACGTCAACGACCGGGAAGCCTGCCAGCACGCCAGCCTTCAGCGTTTCCTGGATACCCTTGTCGACTGCCGGGATGTATTCACGCGGAATCACGCCGCCCTTGATTTCGTCGAGGAACTCGTAACCCTTGCCCTGCTCGTTGGGTTCAAGCGTAATGACTGCGTGACCGTACTGACCGCGGCCGCCCGACTGCTTGACGAACTTGCCGTCAACGTCTTCCGCCTTGCCGCGAATCGTTTCGCGGTAAGCAACTTGCGGCTTGCCAACGGTCGCTTCCACGCCGAATTCGCGCTTCATACGGTCAACCAGGATTTCGAGGTGGAGCTCGCCCATACCCGAAATAATGGTCTGGCCCGATTCCTCATCCGTTTGAACGCGGAACGACGGATCTTCCTGCGCCAGACGATTCAGTGCCAGACCCATTTTTTCCTGGTCAGGCTTCGTCTTCGGCTCGACAGCCTGCGAAATCACCGGCTCCGGGAAAATCATGCGTTCAAGCACGATCGGGTTTTGCGGATCGCACAACGTGTCGCCCGTGGTCGCTTCCTTCAGACCCACTGCGGCAGCGATGTCACCGGCGCGCACTTCCTTGATTTCTTCGCGCTGGTTCGCGTGCATCTGCAGAATACGGCCCAGACGTTCCTTCTTGTCCTTGGTCGCGTTCAGCACCGTATCACCCGAATTCACGACGCCCGAATACACACGGAAGAAGATCAGCTGACCAACGAACGGGTCGGTCATGATCTTGAATGCCAGAGCCGAGAACTTTTCATCGTCGGCAGCGCGGCGCTCAGCCTTTTCACCGTTTTCCAACTCGCCGGTCACCGGCGGGATGTCGACCGGCGACGGCAGGAAGTCAAGCACGGCGTCCAGCATGCGCTGCACACCCTTGTTCTTGAACGCGGTGCCGCACAGCATCGGCTGGATTTCACAAGCGATCGTACGGTCGCGCAAGCCCTTGAGGATTTCCTCTTCGGTCAACTCACCTGACTCGAGGTACTTGTTCATCATTTCTTCGTTCGCTTCAGCCGCGGCTTCGACCATCTTTTCACGCCATTCGTTGCACGTGTCGACGAGCTCAGCCGGAATTTCTTCGTACGAAAACTTGGTACCTTGGGACGCGTCGTCCCAAATGATCGCCTTCATCTTCATCAGATCGACGACGCCCGTGAAGCTCTCTTCAGCGCCGATAGGCACCACGACCGGAACCGGGTTCGCCTTCAGACGCAGCTTGAGCTGGTCGTAGACCTTGAAGAAGTTCGCGCCGGTACGGTCCATCTTGTTGATGAACGCGAGACGGGGAACCTTGTACTTGTTAGCCTGACGCCACACGGTTTCCGACTGGGGCTGCACGCCGCCCACAGCGCAGTACACCATGCACGCGCCGTCGAGCACGCGCATCGAGCGCTCGACTTCGATCGTGAAGTCGACGTGGCCCGGGGTGTCGATGATGTTGATGCGGTGCTCGGCGCGGTCGCCCGCCATGCCCTTCCAGAATGCCGTGGTAGCAGCGGAAGTAATCGTGATGCCGCGTTCCTGTTCCTGCTCCATCCAGTCCATGGTGGCAGCGCCGTCGTGAACTTCACCAATCTTGTGGTTCACGCCCGTGTAGAACAGAATGCGCTCGGTCGTCGTCGTCTTGCCGGCGTCGATGTGAGCGCTAATACCGATGTTACGGTAGCGCTCGATAGGAGTCTTGCGAGCCACTTTGAGCCTCTATTGGGATGACGCGATGCGAGAGATACCCATCGCGCTGTAACACAAACGGGCGAGGCGCCTTTGAAGCGCACCCGCCCGGAATTTCTTTCCGCTTTTCCGCTAAACCCGGGGTCCGGTAGCTTAGAAACGGAAGTGCGAGAACGCCTTATTGGCTTCTGCCATCCGGTGAACTTCGTCGCGCTTCTTCATCGCGCCGCCACGGCCTTCGGCCGCTTCGGAGAGTTCACCTGCCAGACGCAGGGCCATCGACTTCTCGCTGCGCTTCTTCGCGGCCTCACGCAGCCAACGCATCGCCAATGCCATACGACGCGACGGGCGCACTTCGACCGGAACCTGATAGTTCGCACCACCAACGCGGCGGCTCTTCACTTCGACCACCGGCTTGACGTTGTTGAGCGCCACCGTGAACACTTCCAGCGGGTCCTTGCCACCCTTGGTCTGGATCTGTTCGAAAGCGCCGTACACGATACGCTCGGCAACCGACTTCTTGCCGGAGAGCATCAGCACGTTCATGAATTTTGCTACATCAACGTTGCCGAACTTCGGATCCGGCAACACTTCCCGCTTGGGGACTTCGCGACGACGCGGCATGTTTCTTCCTTTACCTTTTCAGTTGGAGCTGTTTGCAGCCCCGCGGCCACCAACTAACCCGATTCATCCGTAAGACTAACCAGCCTGGTCGGGTGACCACTTACTCGATAGCACCGGCGATTCCGGCACCATCGCATTTACCGCCTTTGCAGGCGACCTGAAACTACTTGCGACTGGCGAATTACTTGCCAGCCTTGGCACGCTTCGCACCGTACTTCGAGCGAGCCTGCTTACGATCCTTGACGCCCTGGGTATCCAGCGAGCCGCGAACCATGTGGTAACGCACACCCGGCAAGTCCTTCACACGGCCGCCGCGAATCAGCACGACCGAGTGTTCCTGCAGGTTGTGGCCTTCACCACCGATGTACGAAATGACTTCGAAGCCATTCGTCAGACGAACCTTGGCGACCTTACGGAGCGCCGAGTTCGGCTTTTTCGGCGTCGTGGTGTACACACGGGTGCACACGCCGCGACGCTGGGGACAGTCCTGCAAAGCCGGGCTCTTGCTCTTCGTCGTTTCCGACGTGCGGCCTTTGCGAACCAGTTGATTGATGGTTGGCATTGTTTATTCCTGAAATTGAACAAAATCGACGCATCTGTTTCCGGGCAAAGCGAAAACGCCTGCGCATCGAACTTCCGACTGGCCTGCTCACGCACGAATTGAAGCCGCGCGCAGGCATTCCAAGAACCGGAACCTAGCATAATATTCCGAAAATACTAAGGGAGTCAACAGGTTGCAATGTTTCGCACCCCTGTCAATCTGGCGAAGAAGCCAGATGAGCTCAGTCTGCGGCTACGACATGCAGCAATTCGTAGCCGAAACGATCGAGTTTACGCGCTCCCATGCCCGGAATGCCGCGCAAATCGTCAATCGAATCGGGGCCGAGACGGGCGATTTCCGCGAGCGTCGCGTCATGGAAAATCACGTAAGCCGGCACGCCGTCGCTCTTGGCGGTTTCAGTGCGCCACATGCGCAGACGCTCCCAGCGCGCGCGCTCGCGCGGACCCATGCCGATCGTCGGATCGGCGCGCTCACTCGTGCGCCCCGACGACTGGCGCGTGCGCGTCGGCTTAACGTAGCGGCGCATCGTCACCGTCTGCTCACCCTTGAGCACTGCCTTGCTCGCCTCGGTCAGCACGAGCGAGCCGAAACCTTCGTGGTCGACCGTCAGATAGCCGAACGCGACTAGCTGGCGGAACACCGCGCGCCATTCCGGCTCGCCGAGCGCCGCGCCGATACCGAACGTGGTGAGCTTCTCGTGGCCGCGCTGCAGGATTTTCTCGGTGCGGCTGCCGCGCAAAATATCGATCAGATGTCCGGCGCCGAAATGAAAGCCGCTCGCCCGCTGCGCGCGAAACACGCACGACAGCGCCATCTGAGCCTCGCGCGTCGCATCCCACGTCGGCGGCGGCTCGAGGCAGTTATCGCAGTTTCCGCACGGCTGGCTCGTTTCACCAAAGTACGCGAGCAGGCGCACGCGCCGGCAGGTCGCCGTTTCGCACAGGCCAAGCAGCGCGTCGAGCTTGCCGGTCTGGACGCGCTTGTGCGCTTCGTCGGCTTCCGATTCGTCGATCATTTTGCGCTGCTGCACGACGTCGCCAAGCCCGTAGGCCATCCACGCGTTCGACGGCAGCCCGTCGCGCCCCGCGCGACCGGTCTCCTGGTAGTAGCCTTCGACGCTCTTTGGCAGATCCAGATGCGCGACGAACCGCACGTCGGGTTTGTCGATGCCCATGCCAAAAGCAATCGTCGCGCACATGACGATACCTTCCTCGCGCTGGAACATCTCCTGATGCTTCTGGCGCACCTCGAACTCCATGCCGGCGTGGTACGGCAGCGCGCGCATGCCCTTTTCCTTCAGCCACTCCGCGGTTTCCTCGACCTTGCGGCGCGACAGGCAATAGACGACGCCCGCGTCGGTCGTGCCATCAGGCTTCGTATGCTCGGCGCGGATGAAGTCGAGCAGCTGCGTGCGCGCATTGTCCTTTTCGGCGATGCGGTAGCGGATGTTCGGCCGATCGAAACTGGACACGAACACGCGCGCATCCTCGAGTGCGAGACGGTGAATGATTTCGTCGCGCGTAATCGCGTCGGCAGTGGCCGTCAATGCGATGCGCGGCACATTCGGAAAGCGCTCGTGCAGTACCGACAGCTGGATATATTCAGGACGGAAATCGTGTCCCCATTGCGACACGCAGTGCGCTTCGTCAATCGCGAAAAGGCCGATGCGAGCGCGCTCGAGCAGCTCCTGAAAGCGCGGTGTCATCAGCCGTTCCGGCGCGACATACAGCAGATCGATGTCGCCGTCGCGCAGCGCACGCTCAGTGGCAATCGCCTCGGCACTCGAGAGCGTCGAGTTCAGATACGCGGCGCGCACGCCGACTTCGGTCAGCGCCGCCACCTGGTCCTGCATGAGCGCAATCAGCGGCGACACTACGATGCCCGCTCCAAAGCCGCGTTCGCGTCGCACCA
Source organism: Paraburkholderia sp. HP33-1 (assembly GCF_021390595.1). Lineage (NCBI taxonomy): Bacteria > Pseudomonadati > Pseudomonadota > Betaproteobacteria > Burkholderiales > Burkholderiaceae > Paraburkholderia > Paraburkholderia sp. HP33-1. Next base: position 3,183,260 of record NZ_JAJEJR010000001.1, read on the forward strand.
GCGACGGAATCTGATAGCACAGCGATTTGCCGCCACCCGTCGGCATCAGCACGAGGCAATCGCCGCCGTCGGCGACGTGCTCGACAATTTCGCCCTGCTGTCCTCTGAACGCGGGATAACCAAAGACTTCGTTGAGGATTTCGAGCGGACGGGACATGTATTCCAGAGAGACGGCGAAGGGAACGGCACGCAGGCGGTGACACGGATTTTACCAACGCATTCGTGCCGCGCCCGCGTTCTGTGACAACGTTAGCCATGCGGCCTAGGACTGCGTCGGCGCACGGCACCGATCCACGCGCAAAAAAGACGCATAAAAAAAGCCGCTCAGTCGAAACTGAGCGGCTTTCGTGGCTCGTCAGGTGAGGCGGCTTGCGCCGCCCGCATTTACTCGCCAGAGTGCTGTTGTTCGGCAGCCGGGGTTTCCGGCGCACCAAATTCGAACGACTCTTCCGCTGCGATCTGATCGAAACGCTCGCGGTCGGCCAGTTCCTTGCTCTTGCGCGCCTTGTGGAACGCGAGACCGGTACCGGCCGGAATCAGACGGCCGACGATCACGTTTTCCTTCAGGCCACGCAGATCGTCGCGCTTGCCCATGATCGCCGCTTCGGTCAGCACGCGGGTCGTTTCCTGGAACGACGCCGCAGAGATGAACGAATCGGTCGACAGCGACGCCTTCGTGATACCGAGCAGCACGTTTTCGTACGTTGCCGGACGCTTGTCTTCCGCGATCATACGGTCGTTCTCGTCGAGCATGTCCGACCGCTCGACCTGTTCGCCCGGGATGAAGCGCGTATCGCCGTTGTCCGAAATCTGCACGCGGCGCAGCATCTGACGCACGATCACTTCAATGTGCTTGTCGTTGATCTTCACGCCCTGCAGACGGTACACGTCCTGCACTTCGTCAACGATGTAGCGCGACAGCGCCTCGACGCCCTGCAGACGCAGGATGTCGTGCGGATCCGCGGGTCCGTCGACGATCATTTCGCCCTTGTTGACGACCTGACCATCGTGCACCAGAACCTGCTTTTCCTTCGCGATCAGGAACTCGTGCTGATTGCCCTCGAGGTCCGTGATAACGAGACGCTGCTTGCCCTTCGTGTCCTTACCGAACGACGTCGTACCCGTGACTTCCGCCAGGATACCCGCGTCCTTCGGCGAACGTGCTTCGAACAGTTCCGCCACACGCGGCAGACCACCGGTAATGTCACGCGTCTTCTGCGATTCGGTCGGGATACGTGCGAGCACTTCACCGACCTGCACCTGCTGACCGTCCTTGACGGTGATCAGCGCGCCGACCTGGAAGCCGATCTGCACCGAGTGCTCGGTGTTCGGGATCTTCACTTCCTCGCCGTTCGCGTCGAGCAGCTTCACCTGCGGACGTACCGTCTTCGACGCCTGCGAACCACGACGCTTCACGTCAATCACGACGAGCGTGGACAGACCCGTCACGTCGTCGATCTGCTTCGCGACGGTCACGCCTTCCTCGACGTTCTCGAACTTCACCGTACCACCGTACTCGGTGATGATCGGACGCGTCATCGGATCCCAAGTAGCCAGTTGCGTGCCGGCCTTGATCTGCGCACCGTCGAGCTGCAGCAGCGTGGCGCCGTACGGCACCTTGTGACGCTCGCGCTCGCGGCCGTGATCGTCGGTGATCATCGCTTCGCCCGAACGCGAGATGACGATCTGCTCGCCCTTCGCATTCGTGACGTAACGCATCGTCGACGTGAAACGCACCGTACCGTTCGACTTCGCTTCGACCGACGAAGCCACCGCCGCACGCGACGCCGCGCCACCGATGTGGAACGTACGCATCGTGAGCTGCGTGCCCGGTTCACCGATCGACTGCGCCGCGATCACGCCGACCGCTTCGCCGACGTTCACGCGCGAGCCGCGGCCGAGGTCGCGACCATAGCAGGCCGCGCACAGACCGTAGCGCGTTTCGCAGGTGAGCGGCGTGCGCACGCGCACTTCGTCAATGCCGAGGCGTTCGATGTCTTCGACCGCGTCTTCGTCGAGCAGCGTGCCCGTTTCGAACAGCGTTTCCTGCGATTCCGGGTTGACGATGTCAGCCACGGCCACACGACCCAGAATACGGTCACGCAGCGCTTCGACCACTTCACCGCCTTCCACGAGCGCCTTCATCGCCACGCCGTTCGACGTGCCGCAATCTTCCTCGACGACGACCAGATCCTGCGTCACGTCGACGAGACGACGCGTCAGGTAACCCGAGTTCGCGGTCTTCAGTGCCGTATCAGCCAGACCCTTACGTGCGCCGTGGGTCGAGATGAAGTACTGCAACACGTTCAGACCTTCGCGGAAGTTCGCCGTAATCGGCGTCTCGATGATCGAGCCGTCCGGCTTCGCCATCAGGCCGCGCATACCGGCCAGCTGACGGATCTGAACCGCAGAACCACGAGCGCCCGAGTCCGCCATCATGTAGATGGAGTTGAACGACTCCTGACGCGTCTGGTTGCCGTCGCGGTCCGTGACCGGCTCCGTCGACAGCTGCTCCATCATCGCCTTGCCGACCGCTTCCGACGTTGCCGACCAGATGTCAACCACGTTGTTGTAGCGTTCCTGTGCGGTGACAAGACCCGACATGTACTGACGGTCGTATTCCTTCACCTTCTTCGCGGCGTCGCCAACGATGGTTTCCTTCTGCGGCGGCACGAGCATGTCGTCGACGCAGATCGAAATACCAGCACGCGTTGCCAGACGGAAGCCCGACTGCATCAGCTGGTCGGCGAAAATCACCGTCTCGCGCAGACCGCACTTGCGGAACGCCGTGTTGATCAGGCGCGAGATTTCCTTCTTCTTCAGCGGCTTGTTCAGCACCGAGAACGGCAGACCCGGCGGAAGGATTTCCGACAGGATCGAGCGGCCAACCGTGGTTGCGTACAGCGTGATCTGCGGCACGAACGCCGGCGCACCTTCCGACTTGTCTTCGTTGTGGACCATTTCGGTGATCCGCACGTTGACGCGCGAGGCAAGCTCGACTTCCTTGTTCTCGTACGCGCGCAGCACTTCCGACACGCCCGTGAACGTCAGACCTTCGCCCTTGCCGTTCACTGCTTCACGCGTCGCGTAGTACAGACCCAGCACGATATCCTGCGACGGCACGATCGACGGATCGCCGTTAGCCGGGAACAGCACGTTGTTCGACGCGAGCATCAGCGTGCGCGCTTCCATCTGCGCTTCGAGCGACAGCGGCACGTGAACGGCCATCTGGTCACCGTCGAAGTCAGCGTTGAACGCCGCGCAAACGAGCGGGTGCAGCTGGATTGCTTTACCTTCGATCAGCACCGGCTCAAACGCCTGGATGCCGAGACGGTGCAGCGTCGGCGCACGGTTCAGCATGACCGGATGTTCGCGGATGACCTCTTCGAGGATGTCCCACACGACCGGCGTCTGGTTCTCGACTTCCTTCTTCGCAGCCTTGATGGTGGTAGCGACACCCATCACTTCGAGCTTGTTGAAGATGAACGGCTTGAACAGTTCGAGCGCCATCAGCTTCGGCAGACCGCACTGGTGCAGCTTCAACGTCGGGCCGACCACGATCACCGAACGGCCCGAGTAGTCGACACGCTTACCGAGCAGGTTCTGACGGAAGCGACCGCCCTTACCCTTGATCATGTCGGCGAGCGACTTCAGCGGACGCTTGTTCGCGCCGGTCATCGCCTTGCCGCGACGGCCGTTGTCGAGCAGCGAGTCGACGGCTTCCTGCAGCATCCGCTTTTCATTGCGGACGATGATTTCAGGTGCCTTCAGCTCGAGCAGACGCTTCAACCGGTTGTTACGGTTGATCACGCGGCGATACAGATCGTTCAGGTCCGACGTCGCGAAACGGCCGCCGTCGAGCGGCACCAGCGGACGCAGTTCCGGCGGCAGCACCGGCAGCACTTCGAGGACCATCCAGTCCGGCTTGATGCCCGAACGCTGGAACGCCTCGAGCACCTTCAGGCGCTTCGCGTACTTCTTGATCTTCGCTTCAGAGCCGGTGTTCTTGAGCTCCGTGCGCAGCACTTCGACCTGCTCGTCGATGTTGATCGCGCGCAGCAGTTCGCGAATACCTTCCGCGCCCATCTCTGCACGGAATTCGTCGCCGTATTCCTCGACCTTGTTGTAGTAATCCTCTTCGGTCATGATCTGCCGCGCTTTGAGCGGCGTCATGCCCGGATCAATCACCACATATGCTTCGAAGTACAGCACGCGCTCGATGTCGCGCAGCGTCATGTCGAGCACCATGCCCAGACGCGACGGCAGCGACTTCAGGAACCAGATGTGCGCGACCGGCGAGGCCAACTCAATGTGGCCCATCCGTTCACGACGCACCTTCGCGAGCGTCACTTCGACGCCGCACTTCTCGCAGATCACGCCACGGTGCTTCAGGCGCTTGTACTTGCCGCAAAGGCATTCGTAGTCCTTGATCGGACCGAAAATCTTCGCGCAGAACAGACCATCGCGCTCCGGCTTGAACGTGCGGTAGTTGATGGTTTCCGGCTTCTTGACTTCACCGAACGACCACGAACGGATCTTGTCCGGCGAAGCCAGACCGATCTTAATCGCGTCAAAAACTTCAGGTTGTTGGACTTGCTTGAATAGATCGAGCAAAGCTTTCATCGCTTCTCTCCAGTAGTCCGATTAGTTCCGGTCCAGGTCGATGTCGATACCCAGCGACCGGATTTCCTTCACCAACACGTTGAACGACTCAGGCATGCCGGCATCGATCACGTGATCGCCCTTGACCAGGTTCTCGTAAACCTTGGTCCGGCCCGTCACGTCGTCCGACTTGACCGTCAGCATTTCCTGCAGCACGTACGATGCGCCGTACGCTTCGAGCGCCCACACTTCCATTTCACCGAAACGCTGGCCACCGAACTGCGCCTTACCGCCCAACGGCTGCTGCGTGACGAGCGAGTACGGGCCCGTGGAACGCGCGTGCATCTTGTCGTCGACCAGGTGGTGCAGCTTCAGGTAGTGCATGTAGCCGACCGTCACCGTCCGTTCGAACATCTCGCCCGTGCGGCCGTCGAACAGCCGCACCTGGTTCTTCGACGGCGTCATGCCGAGGTTCTGCGCGATGTCGTCCGGGAATGCCAGATCCAGCGCGCGCGACATTTCTTCTTCCGTCGCACCGTCGAACACCGGCGTCGCAAACGGCACGCCCTCGCGCAGGTTCTTCGCCAGTTCGATGATTTCGTCGTCGGAGAAGCTGTCCAGCTCTTCGGCGCGGCCCGACTCGTTATAGATCTTGGTCAGGAATTCGCGCAGTTCAGCGATCTTCGCCTGACGCTGCAGCATTTCGCCGATACGCCAGCCGAGACCCTTCGCGGCCCAACCCAGATGCACCTCGAGAACCTGACCCACGTTCATCCGCGACGGCACGCCGAGCGGGTTCAGAACGACGTCAGCCGGACGGCCGTCGGCCATGTACGGCATGTCTTCGATCGGGACGATCTTCGACACCACACCCTTGTTACCGTGACGACCTGCCATCTTGTCGCCAGGCTGCAGACGGCGTTTCACCGCCAGATACACCTTGACCATCTTCAGCACGCCCGGCGGCAGTTCGTCGCCTTGCGTGAGCTTCTTGCGCTTCTCTTCGAACGCGAGGTCGAACTGGTGGCGCTTCTCTTCGATCGAGTTCTTGATCGCTTCGAGCTGGGCCGCTGCTTCTTCATCCGCGAGGCGGATGTCGAACCAGTGATAGTGGTCCAGATCTTCGAGGTAAGCGCGCTCGATCTTCGTGCCCTTCGCGAGCTTCTTCGGACCGCCGTTCGCCACCTTGCCTTCGAGCATACGCGCGAGACGCTGGAACGCATCGCCTTCCACGATACGCAGCTGGTCGTTCAGGTCGAGGCGATAGCGCTTCAGTTCATCGTCGATGATCTGTTGCGCGCGCTTGTCGCGCTGGATGCCTTCACGCGTGAACACCTGCACGTCGATCACAGTGCCGCTCATGCCCGACGGGACGCGCAGCGACGTGTCCTTCACGTCCGACGCCTTCTCACCGAAGATCGCGCGCAGCAGCTTTTCTTCCGGCGTCAGCTGGGTTTCGCCCTTGGGCGTGACCTTGCCGACCAGCACGTCGCCCGCTTCGACTTCCGCGCCGATGTACACGATGCCCGACTCGTCGAGACGGCCAAGCTGCACTTCTGCGAGGTTCGAGATGTCGCGGGTGATTTCTTCCGGTCCGAGCTTCGTATCGCGAGCAACGACGTTCAGTTCTTCGATGTGGATCGACGTGTAGCGGTCGTCCGCAACGACCTTCTCCGAGATCAGGATCGAGTCTTCGAAGTTGTAGCCGTTCCACGGCATGAACGCGATCAGCATGTTCTGACCGAGCGCGAGCTCGCCCAGATCGGTCGATGCGCCGTCAGCCAGCACGTCGCCACGCGCAACCTTGTCGCCCATCTTCACGATCGGACGCTGGTTGATGTTCGTGTTCTGGTTCGAACGCGTGTACTTGATCAGGTTGTAGATGTCGACACCGACTTCACCCGCGACCGCTTCATCGTCGTTCACGCGAATCACGATACGGCCCGCGTCGACGTAATCGACCACACCGCCACGCAGTGCCTGAACCGTCGTGCCCGAGTCGACCGCCACGGTGCGCTCGATGCCCGTACCGACGACCGGCTTTTCCGGACGCAGACACGGCACAGCCTGACGCTGCATGTTCGAGCCCATCAACGCGCGGTTCGCGTCGTCGTGTTCGAGGAACGGAATCAGCGAAGCTGCGACCGACACGATCTGCGACGGCGCCACGTCCATGTACTGGATGCGGTCCGGCGTGACCATCAGCGTTTCGCCCGCTTCACGCGACGACACGAGTTCGTCGGTCAGCGTGCCGTCGTCGGCCACCGCCGCGTTCGCCTGAGCGATCACGTAACGGCCTTCTTCGATCGCCGACAGATAGTCGATCTGGTCGGTAACCTTGCCGTCCGTGACCTTGCGGTACGGCGTTTCGAGGAAGCCGTATTCGTTCAGGTGCGCGTACAGAGCGAGCGAATTGATCAGGCCGATGTTCGGACCTTCCGGCGTCTCGATCGGGCACACGCGGCCGTAGTGGGTCGGGTGCACGTCGCGGACTTCAAAGCCTGCGCGTTCGCGCGTCAGACCGCCCGGGCCCAGTGCGGAAACACGACGCTTGTGCGTGATTTCCGACAGCGGGTTGGTCTGGTCCATGAACTGCGACAGCTGCGACGAACCGAAGAACTCGCGGATTGCCGACGAAATCGGCTTCGAGTTGATCAGGTCGTGCGGCATCAGGTTTTCGCTTTCGGCCTGGCCGAGGCGTTCCTTCACAGCACGTTCGACACGCACAAGGCCCGCGCGGAACTGGTTCTCCGCGAGTTCGCCGACGCAACGCACACGACGGTTGCCGAGGTGGTCGATGTCGTCGACTTCGCCCTTACCGTTGCGCAGCTCGACCAGGATCTTGATCGTCGCGAGGATGTCGTCGTCCTGCAGCGTCATCGGGCCGACGATTTCGTCACGGCCAACCCGGCGATTGAACTTCATACGACCCACCTTCGACAGGTCGTACGCTTCTTCGCTGTAGAAGAGACGGTTGAACAGCGCCTCGACTGCTTCTTCGGTGGGCGGCTCGCCCGGACGCATCATTCGGTAGATCGCGATGCGCGCGGCCATCTTGTCGGCCGTTTCGTCGATGCGAAGCGTCGAGGAGATATACGGACCTTGGTCCAGATCGTTCGTGTAGAGCGTCTGGATGTCCTTGATCTTCGCTTCGCGCAGCTTCTCGAGCACCGATTCGGTGATTTCGTCGTTGGCGTTCGCGATGACTTCACCAGTATCGCCATCGATTACGTTCTTCGCGAGCACGCGGCCGAGCAGATAGTCTTCCGGTACCGAAATGAACTTGGTCTTCGCGTTATCGAGGTCGCGAATGTGCTTGGCGTTGATCCGCTTGTCCTTCTGGACGATCACGTTGCCGTCGCGGTCCGTGATATCGAAGCGCGCGACTTCGCCACGCAGACGCTCCGGCACGAATTCCATCTGCGCGCCTTCCGGCATCAGCGTGAAATTGTCGAACACGAAGAAGTTTGCGAGGATCTGTTCCGGCGTAAGGCCGATCGCCTTCAGCAGGATCGTCACCGGCATCTTGCGGCGACGGTCGACGCGGAAGTACAGCACGTCCTTCGGGTCAAACTCGAAGTCGAGCCACGAGCCGCGGTAAGGAATGATACGTGCCGAGAACAGCAGCTTGCCCGAGCTGTGCGTCTTGCCTTTGTCGTGTTCGAAGAACACGCCCGGCGAACGGTGCAGCTGCGAAACGATCACACGTTCAGTGCCATTGATGACGAACGAACCGGTCGGCGTCATGAGCGGAATTTCGCCCATGTACACTTCCTGTTCCTTCACTTCCTTGACGACCGGTTTGCTCGGCGATTCCTTGTCGAGCAGCACTAGACGCACCTTGGCGCGCAACGCCGAGCAGTACGTCAGACCGCGCTGCTGGCATTCCTTGATGTTGAATGCCGGCGGCGACAGCATGTAGCTGACGAACTCGAGGCGCGCGAAGCCGTTATGCGAAACGATCGGGAAAACGGAGGTAAACGCTGCCTGCAGGCCTTCCGGCTTGCGTTGCGTAGACAACGTATCTGCTTGCAGAAACGTGCTGAATGATTCAAGCTGGGTAGCCAGCAGGAAAGGTACTTGGTGAACGATGGGGCGCTTCGCAAAACTCTTGCGAATACGCTTCTTCTCGGTGAAGGAATATTGCATACGATCTCCGAATCACGGCGGGCATAGTTGTCGAGGCAGGATACCTTGATGAGACAACCCGAGTGTTCACCGACTGAGACCCGATGGCCGTCCGATGGCTTGAACGAGCCTAGAAGCTTGGTGGTTGGCCGCTACCAACCGCTGGCTGACGGCAGCGGATGCCTGTGTTGCCCGCTACCCGACCAAACTTGCCTTCTGCAGTCGCTTCAGAAGACAAAGAGAAGCGCCGGTCAATGTTGACCATTGGCGATTTTCTTTGGCTTCTTGGGATTACGCCCTCGCCGGCATACGCCTGCAAAAACGCAGCCCCCACAAAGCACAAAAAGGCCGGCGGTGAAAAACCGCCAGCCTTCGCACAGCGCGTTGAAACTTACTTGATTTCAACCTTCGCGCCGGCTTCTTCCAGCTTCTTCTTAGCTTCTTCAGCCGCAGCCTTGGGTACCGCTTCCTTAACGGGCTTCGGTGCGCCATCGACCAGATCCTTCGCTTCCTTCAGGCCGAGACCCGTCAGTTCGCGAACAGCCTTAATGACCGAGACCTTGTTTGCACCGGTTTCAGCCAGGATGACCGTGAATTCGGTCTGCTCTTCAGCAGCAGCAGCGCCGCCGCCTGCGCCTGCCGGGCCTGCCACTGCAACAGCTGCTGCCGACACGCCAAACTTTTCTTCGAACGCCTTAACCAGCTCGTTCAGTTCCAGAACCGACATCGAGCCTACGGCTTCGAGGATGTCTTCTTTTGCGATTGCCATTTGAAATACTCCTAAATTGAATTCGGATACAGCCAGCGATCAATCACGCTCGACTGAAGTGCATTACGCAGCGGTTTCTTCGCCTTGTTTCTTTTCAGCCAGCGCGGCCAGAGCGCGCGCGAAGCCAGAAACAGGTGCCTGCATAACGTACAACAGCTTGGAGAGCAGTTCTTCGCGGCTCGGGATGCTCGCCAGCGCTTGCACGCCAGCCTTGTCCATCACCTTGCCTTCGTAGGAACCAGCCTTGATGACCAACTTGTCATTGCTCTTGCTGAAGTCATTGACGACCTTAGCAGCAGCAATTGCATCTTCCGAGATGCCGTAGATCAGGGGGCCAGTCATCTGCTCTGCCAGCGGAGCAAACGGGGTACCTTCGACAGCGCGACGCGCCAGCGTGTTCTTCAACACGCGAAGGTAAACCTGTTGCTCACGCGCTTTCGCGCGCAGCTTGGTCAGATCGCCAACCGCGATTCCACGATACTCAGCCAGAACCACGGTCTGAGCTTTCGCGACTTGCGCGGCAACCTCAGCGACGACGGCCTGCTTGCTTTCTTTGTTGAGTGGCACGGTTAACCTCCAGATTCGATACACGCAGCGTGCGCCTTGTGTACCGCGTTCAATAACGGCGTCCGACCAGTCAGGAGTATTTCGACCGCACAAAGCCCGCATCGCTACGGACATCCAACGGCTTCATCACTACAAAACCTTTTCGGGTTCGCCATCTGCGTTGGCTTTACATTAAGGACCCGCCTACCTGCTGCGTGCCCACCAACGGTCTTTGACAACCGGTTACGCGATGCAGACTGCCACCTCGCAACCGCCCAAAGCCCTTACAAACCGCTCCGGCTCGCACCTGAGCGGCCAAATTCATTACTGTGCAGCGATCGACGTCTGGTCGACGCGAACGCCAACACCCATCGTGCTCGACAGAGCGACCTTGCGCAGGTACACGCCCTTGCTCGTTGCGGGCTTCGCCTTTTGCAGCGCTTCGATCAGCGCGTTCAGGTTGTTGCGCAGAGCAGTCGGTTCGAACGAAGCACGGCCGATGGTTGCGTGGATAATACCGGCCTTGTCGACACGGAATTGCACCTGACCAGCCTTGGCATTCTTGACCGCGGTCGCGACGTCCGGCGTGACAGTGCCGACCTTCGGGTTCGGCATCAGGCCGCGCGGGCCGAGGATCTGACCGAGCGTACCGACGATACGCATCGTGTCCGGCGAAGCGATCACGATGTCGAAGTTCAGGTTGCCGGCCTTGACCTGTTCAGCCAGGTCTTCCATACCGACCACGTCTGCACCAGCTGCACGAGCCTGTTCAGCCTTTTCGCCCTGGGCGAACACAGCGACGCGGACCGACTTACCGGTACCCGCGGGCAGCACGACCGAGCCGCGAACGACTTGGTCCGACTTCTTCGCGTCAATGCCGAGTTGTACGGCGACGTCGATCGACTCGTCGAACTTCGCGCTTGCGCATTCCTTCACGAGCGACAGAGCGTCTTCGATCGGGTACAACTTCTGACGGTCAACCTTGGCTGCAAATGCTTGCAGACGCTTCGAAAGCTTAGCCATTTACACGCCCTCCACGGTGATGCCCATCGAGCGGGCGCTACCAGCGATCGTACGAACCGCTGCGTCCAGATCAGCAGCCGTTAGATCGGGCATCTTGGTCTTAGCGATGTCTTCAGCTTGAGCGCGGGTGATCTTGCCGACCTTGTCGGTATGCGGCTTGCTGGAACCCTTGTCCAGCTTCGCTGCCTTCTTGATCAGAACCGTAGCCGGCGGCGTCTTCAGGACGAACGTGAAGCTCTTGTCCGCAAACGCCGTAATCACGACAGGAATCGGCAGACCCGGTTCCATTGCTTGAGTCTGCGCGTTGAACGCCTTGCAGAACTCCATGATGTTCAGGCCGCGCTGGCCTAGTGCCGGACCGACCGGCGGCGACGGGTTGGCTTTACCTGCAGGAATCTGCAGCTTGATAAAGCCGATGATTTTCTTTGCCATTTCGAGAACCTCTTTGGAACGTAGGCTTGCGTGCAAACGTTCAGTGAGTAGTAGCGCGTGTTCGCCAACAAAGTCGGCTAGTTACGCTCCTCAACGGCCATTACGCGAACCGTAAGCGCGAAATACGGAACGCACCGGGCGGTGCGTTCCGTAAAATCTGGATCACAACTTTTCGACCTGGCCGAATTCCAGCTCGACCGGCGTTGCGCGGCCGAAGATCGTAACGGAAACACGGACTCGCGACTTTTCGTAGTTCACTTCTTCGACGCTACCGTTGAAATCAGTGAACGGGCCTTCCTTCACCCGCACCATCTCGCCTACTTCGAACAGGGTCTTCGGACGCGGCTTCTCCACGCCTTCCTGCATCTGCGACATGATTTTTTCAACTTCCCTAGGGGAAATCGGGCTCGGACGATTACGCGCCCCACCGACAAAACCGGTCACCTTTGCCGTATTCTTCACAAGGTGCCACGTTTCGTCTGTCATCTCCATTTCGACCAGCACGTAGCCGGGAAAGAACCGACGTTCTGTCACTGATTTGTGACCGCCCTTCACCTCGACAACTTCTTCTGTCGGAACGAGGATCTGGCCAAACTGGTTCTGCATGCCGGCACGCTCGATACGCTCCTGAAGCGCTCGTTGCACGCTTTTCTCCATGCCGGAGTAAGCGTGCACTACGTACCAACGTTTACCGCTCGGGGATGCCGGAGTATCACTCATATCATTTCCAACCCAGAATCGCCGAGAAAATCGCCCATTCAATGGATTTATCACAAACCCAGAGAAAGATTGCCATCACGACTACGAAGCCGAACACTACGAGGGTTGTCTGGGTGGCCTCTTTGCGAGTGGGCCAAACAACCTTGCGGACTTCTTTGTACGAGTCTTTGGCGAAAGCGATAAAACCCTTGCCTGGCGCTGAGAGAAGACCGACTGCAACACCCGCGATCGCACCAACAGCCAAGGCAGCTCCGCGGATGTACCATTCCTGGCCACTTAGCCAGAAGAACCCCACGAACCCGGCCAAGACCAGCAACACACCTGCGATCAACATCAACTTGTCGCCGGATGTATTTACAGTTTCGACGGAAGGATTCGCCATAATACCTTAACGAAGCGCCACTACGACGCGATAGTTGGCAGGGGCAGAGGGAATCGAACCCCCAACCTTCGGTTTTGGAGACCGACGCTCTGCCAGTTGAGCTATACCCCTAAACCATTTGGGACTGACGACACCGCCAACCCCGATACAACCGATTATCGAGAACTGCCTGGCGTTACTCGATGATCTTTGCGACGACACCAGCGCCGACCGTACGGCCGCCTTCGCGAATTGCGAAGCGCAGACCTTCTTCCATCGCGATCGGGTTGATCAGCTTCACCGTGATCGACACGTTGTCGCCCGGCATCACCATTTCCTTGTCCTTCGGCAGCTCGATCGAGCCCGTCACGTCGGTCGTACGGAAGTAGAACTGCGGACGGTAGTTGTTGAAGAACGGCGTGTGACGGCCGCCTTCGTCCTTGCTCAGCACGTACACCTCAGCCGTGAAGTGCGTGTGCGGGTTGATCGAACCCGGCTTGGCCAGAACCTGGCCACGCTCCACGTCTTCGCGCTTCGTGCCGCGCAGCAGGATACCAACGTTGTCGCCTGCCTGACCCTGGTCGAGCAGCTTGCGGAACATTTCCACGCCCGTGCAGGTCGTCTTCACCGTCGGCTTGATACCGACGATTTCGATTTCTTCACCGACCTTGACGACGCCGCGCTCCACGCGACCCGTCACCACCGTGCCACGACCCGAGATCGAGAACACGTCTTCCACCGGCATCAGGAACGAACCGTCAATCGCGCGCTCGGGCGTCGGGATGTACGTGTCCAGCGCGTCGGCCAGGTTCATGATCGCCACTTCGCCCAGCTCACCCTTGTCGCCTTCCAGCGCCAGCTTGGCCGAACCCTTGATGATCGGCGTGTCGTCGCCCGGGAAGTCGTACTTCGACAGAAGTTCGCGGACTTCCATCTCGACGAGCTCCAGCAGCTCGGCATCGTCCACCATGTCGCACTTGTTCAGGAACACGATGATGTACGGAACGCCAACCTGACGCGCCAGCAGGATGTGCTCACGCGTTTGCGGCATCGGGCCGTCAGCGGCCGAGCACACCAGGATTGCGCCGTCCATCTGTGCCGCGCCCGTGATCATGTTCTTCACGTAGTCAGCGTGGCCCGGGCAGTCGACGTGTGCGTAGTGGCGGTTAGCCGTTTCGTACTCGACGTGCGCGGTGTTGATGGTAATACCACGCGCCTTCTCTTCCGGCGCAGCGTCGATCTGGTCGTACGCCTTCGCTTCGCCGCCAAACTTCTGCGTCAGAACCGTCGTGATCGCTGCCGTCAGCGTGGTCTTGCCGTGGTCAACGTGACCGATCGTGCCCACGTTCACGTGCGGCTTGGTCCGCTCAAACTTACCCTTGGCCATTTTCGACTCCTAAGAGGATTTTCCGTACGTTGCGCCGGGCGCAAACAATCACCGAGTACATCTGGTGCCCATGGGCAGGATCGAACTGCCGACCTCTCCCTTACCAAGGGAGTGCTCTACCACTGAGCCACATGGGCGCTACATCCGTGTTGCTGGAGCGGGTGAAGGGAATCGAACCCTCGTCGTAAGCTTGGAAGGCTTCTGCTCTACCATTGAGCTACACCCGCAAGAATTATGGATTCCCAACAACCGCTACAACTCGCATTCTGGTGGAGGAGGTTGGATTCGAACCAACGTAGGCGTAAGCCAACAGATTTACAGTCTGCCCCCTTTAGCCACTCGGGCACCCCTCCGCAGAGAACTGATGATTATGGTGGAACAACACCTTCTTGTCAAGACCTGCTTGACCGTTCCGAACCCAACGTTCTCACTTATATAGTGATTGATTGCCAGTCTTCCGTAAACGCAGAAACCCCACCGCGAGGGGTGGGGTTTCTGGCCTGGGAGGGAGCCTGACGATTACCTACTTTCACACGGGCAATCCGCACTATCATCGGCGTGGAGTCGTTTCACGGTCCTGTTCGGGATGGGAAGGGGTGGGACCGACTCGCTATGGTCATCAGGCATGACGGGTTGCTGCGTCGCTACGGGTGAGCGCCACAGCCAATCGGGAAGAAGCGTAAAGGATTCGTGTGTGGGGGTTGTGCTGTTTCTGGCACAACATGGATCTCAACCGGTGAAACCCACCGGTTATAGGATCAAGCCTTACGGGCAATTAGTATCAGTTAGCTCAGTACATTACTGTACGTGCACACCTGACCTATCAACGTCCTGGTCTTGAACGACCCTTCAAGGGGCTCGAAGCCCCGGGGATATCTCATCTTAAGGCGAGTTTCCCGCTTAGATGCTTTCAGCGGTTATCTCTTCCGAACATAGCTACCCGGCGATGCCACTGGCGTGACAACCGGTACACCAGAGGTTCGTCCACTCCGGTCCTCTCGTACTAGGAGCAGCCCCCTTCAAATATCCAGCGCCCACGGCAGATAGGGACCAAACTGTCTCACGACGTTTTAAACCCAGCTCACGTACCTCTTTAAATGGCGAACAGCCATACCCTTGGGACCGGCTACAGCCCCAGGATGAGATGAGCCGACATCGAGGTGCCAAACACCGCCGTCGATATGAACTCTTGGGCGGTATCAGCCTGTTATCCCCAGAGTACCTTTTATCCGTTGAGCGATGGCCCTTCCATACAGAACCACCGGATCACTATGACCTGCTTTCGCACCTGTTCGACTTGTCAGTCTCACAGTCAAGCACGCTTATGCCATTGCACTATCAGCACGATTTCCGACCGTACCTAGCGTACCTTCGTACTCCTCCGTTACACTTTGGGAGGAGACCGCCCCAGTCAAACTGCCTACCATGCACTGTCCCCGACCCGGATCACGGGCCAAGGTTAGAACCTCAAACAGATCAGGGTGGTATTTCAAGGACGGCTCCACGCAGACTGGCGTCCACGCTTCATAGCCTCCCACCTATCCTACACAGACCGGTTCAAAGTCCAATGCAAAGCTACAGTAAAGGTTCATGGGGTCTTTCCGTCTAGCCGCGGGGAGATTGCATCATCACAAACACTTCAACTTCGCTGAGTCTCGGGAGGAGACAGTGTGGCCATCGTTACGCCATTCGTGCAGGTCGGAACTTACCCGACAAGGAATTTCGCTACCTTAGGACCGTTATAGTTACGGCCGCCGTTTACCGGGACTTCAATCAGGAGCTTGCACCCCATCATTTAATCTTCCGGCACCGGGCAGGCGTCACACCCTATACGTCCACTTTCGTGTTTGCAGAGTGCTGTGTTTTTATTAAACAGTCGCAGCCACCAGTTTATTGCAACCCCTTCACCCTCTGCGCGCAGGCGCATCAAGCTACCAGGGCGTACCTTATCCCGAAGTTACGGTACCAATTTGCCGAGTTCCTTCTCCCGAGTTCTCTCAAGCGCCTTAGAATACTCATCTCGCCCACCTGTGTCGGTTTGCGGTACGGTCACTGTGAAACTGAAGCTTAGAGGCTTTTCCTGGAACCCCTTCCAGTTGCTTCGCTTCCGAAGAAGCTCGCGCCACACC
Organism: Paraburkholderia sp. HP33-1; assembly: GCF_021390595.1. Taxonomy (NCBI): domain Bacteria; kingdom Pseudomonadati; phylum Pseudomonadota; class Betaproteobacteria; order Burkholderiales; family Burkholderiaceae; genus Paraburkholderia; species Paraburkholderia sp. HP33-1. The sequence goes on from NZ_JAJEJR010000001.1 coordinate 3,199,357, forward strand.
CTTGAGTCCTGTGCCCGGATTTGCCAAAGCACCCTCTTCAATGCAGCGACCGGGACTTCCAACACCCGGACAACCTTCCGCGATCCGTCCCCCCATCGCATTTCACAATGGTGCAGAAATATTAATCTGCTTCCCATCAGCTACGCATTTCTGCCTCGCCTTAGGGGCCGACTCACCCTACGCCGATGAACGTTGCGTAGGAAACCTTGGGCTTACGGCGAGGGGGCCTTTCACCCCCTTTATCGCTACTCATGTCAGCATTCGCACTTCCGATACCTCCAGCACACTTTCCAGTGCACCTTCGCAGGCTTACGGAACGCTCTCCTACCATGCGTGCAAAGCACGCATCCGCAGCTTCGGTATATGGCTTAGCCCCGTTACATCTTCCGCGCAGGACGACTCGATCAGTGAGCTATTACGCTTTCTTTAAAGGGTGGCTGCTTCTAAGCCAACCTCCTGACTGTTTTAGCCTTCCCACTTCGTTTCCCACTTAGCCATATTTGGGGACCTTAGCTGGCGGTCTGGGTTGTTTCCCTCTTGACACCGGACGTTAGCACCCGATGTCTGTCTCCCGTGATTGCACTCTTCGGTATTCGGAGTTTGCTATGGCGTAGTAATCCGCAATGGACCCCACAACCATGACAGTGCTCTACCCCCGAAGGTGATACACGAGGCACTACCTAAATAGTTTTCGGAGAGAACCAGCTATTTCCAGGTTTGTTTAGCCTTTCACCCCTATCCACAGCTCATCCCCTAACTTTTCAACGTTAGTGGGTTCGGTCCTCCAGCACGTGTTACCGTGCCTTCAACCTGGCCATGGATAGATCACCTGGTTTCGGGTCTACACCCAGCGACTGGACGCCCTGTTCGGACTCGCTTTCGCTACGCCTGCCCTAATCGGTTAAGCTCGCCACTGAATGTAAGTCGCTGACCCATTATACAAAAGGTACGCCGTCACCCCTTGCGAGGCTCCGACTGTTTGTATGCATGCGGTTTCAGGATCTGTTTCACTCCCCTCCCGGGGTTCTTTTCGCCTTTCCCTCACGGTACTGGTTCACTATCGGTCGATCACGAGTATTTAGCCTTGGAGGATGGTCCCCCCATCTTCAGACAGGATTTCACGTGTCCCGCCCTACTTGTCGTACACCCAGTTCTTTCATAATGTTTTCGCCTACGGGGCTATCACCCGCTATGGCCGCACTTTCCAGAGCGTTCGGCTAACACTACAAATAAAGAGTACAGGCTGGTCCCATTTCGCTCGCCACTACTCTGGGAATCTCGGTTGATTTCTTTTCCTGCGGTTACTTAGATGTTTCAGTTCACCGCGTTCGCTTCGCGTAGCCTATGGATTCAGCTACGGATACTCCATTAGGAGTGGGTTTCCCCATTCGGACATCGACGGATCAAAGCTCGTTTGCCAGCTCCCCGTCGCTTTTCGCAGGCTACCGCGTCCTTCATCGCCTGTGATCGCCAAGGCATCCACCACATGCACTTGTTCGCTTGACCCTATAACGGGTGAGTCTCTCTCGAAACGCACTGCGTTACAGGTTGAGTATTCGTGTTGCGCCGTATTCCAAAGCGATCTCTCGATCACTTAAAAATACATCGATACAATCACAACCCTGATTCACCTACTCACGCGCCCATCTCTAAGCACGCTTTCGTGAATCTCTTTACTACTTCTTCCTGATTGTTAAAGAACGACAGCCGATAGCGGGTTGCCCCGTACCGCTCTGACTGGCTCAATCGCCAATGCCAAGTACTCAGCAGCACTTCCTGCTGAACCCTTGGCATTGAAGATTGGTGGAGGATGACGGGATCGAACCGACGACCCCCTGCTTGCAAAGCAGGTGCTCTCCCAGCTGAGCTAATCCCCCAGTCATACACAGATAGTTACCTGTCACTCCGGGGTGGACCAGTCAGCACCACAGACAAGACAGTGGTGGGTCTGGATGGATTCGAACCATCGACCCCCGCCTTATCAAGACGGTGCTCTAACCGACTGAGCTACAGACCCCTGAGTCTGTCTGCGTTTCTTCTTCTAACCACAGCCGATAAGCGTGAGCACTTGCGCAGCAATGCGTAGCTCTGGAAAGGAGGTGATCCAGCCGCACCTTCCGATACGGCTACCTTGTTACGACTTCACCCCAGTCATGAATCCTACCGTGGTGACCGTCCTCCTTGCGGTTAGACTAGCCACTTCTGGTAAAACCCACTCCCATGGTGTGACGGGCGGTGTGTACAAGACCCGGGAACGTATTCACCGCGGCATGCTGATCCGCGATTACTAGCGATTCCAGCTTCACGCACTCGAGTTGCAGAGTGCGATCCGGACTACGATCGGTTTTCTGGGATTGGCTCCACCTCGCGGCTTGGCAACCCTCTGTTCCGACCATTGTATGACGTGTGAAGCCCTACCCATAAGGGCCATGAGGACTTGACGTCATCCCCACCTTCCTCCGGTTTGTCACCGGCAGTCTCCCTGGAGTGCTCTTGCGTAGCAACTAGGGACAAGGGTTGCGCTCGTTGCGGGACTTAACCCAACATCTCACGACACGAGCTGACGACAGCCATGCAGCACCTGTGTTATGGCTCCCTTTCGGGCACCCCCACCTCTCGGCAGGGTTCCATACATGTCAAGGGTAGGTAAGGTTTTTCGCGTTGCATCGAATTAATCCACATCATCCACCGCTTGTGCGGGTCCCCGTCAATTCCTTTGAGTTTTAATCTTGCGACCGTACTCCCCAGGCGGTCAACTTCACGCGTTAGCTACGTTACCAAGCCAATGAAGGCCCGACAACCAGTTGACATCGTTTAGGGCGTGGACTACCAGGGTATCTAATCCTGTTTGCTCCCCACGCTTTCGTGCATGAGCGTCAGTATTGACCCAGGGGGCTGCCTTCGCCATCGGTATTCCTCCACATCTCTACGCATTTCACTGCTACACGTGGAATTCTACCCCCCTCTGCCATACTCCAGCGATGCAGTCACCAATGCAGTTCCCAGGTTAAGCCCGGGGATTTCACATCGGTCTTACATCACCGCCTGCGCACGCTTTACGCCCAGTAATTCCGATTAACGCTCGCACCCTACGTATTACCGCGGCTGCTGGCACGTAGTTAGCCGGTGCTTATTCTTCCGGTACCGTCATCCCCCGGCCATATTAGGACCAGGGATTTCTTCCCGGACAAAAGTGCTTTACAACCCGAAGGCCTTCTTCACACACGCGGCATTGCTGGATCAGGCTTGCGCCCATTGTCCAAAATTCCCCACTGCTGCCTCCCGTAGGAGTCTGGGCCGTGTCTCAGTCCCAGTGTGGCTGGTCGTCCTCTCAGACCAGCTACAGATCGTCGGCTTGGTAGGCCTTTACCCCACCAACTACCTAATCTGCCATCGGCCGCCCCTGCAGCGCGAGGTCTTGCGATCCCCCGCTTTCCTCCTCAGAGCGTATGCGGTATTAATCCGGCTTTCGCCGGGCTATCCCCCACTCCAGGACACGTTCCGATGTATTACTCACCCGTTCGCCACTCGCCACCAGACCGAAGTCCGTGCTGCCGTTCGACTTGCATGTGTAAGGCATGCCGCCAGCGTTCAATCTGAGCCAGGATCAAACTCTTCAGTTCAAACCTGTTACTGTTTTCGGGCTCTCTCGAACCCGGTCGCTCACTCAACGTACTGACGAAGTGTCCAGCCATCTTCCGATGACCAGACCTTCCTTTCATTACTGTGTGAGGCTTCTGATACTTTTGCCATGCAGCAGATTCCTCAGAATCCGCCGCCGCACTCCGCATCAAGCGCCCACACTTATCGGCTGTTAGTTTTTAAAGATCGGTCGCACCACCCGCCGCACCTGAACTACCCGGCACCGCTTCGTTTGCGTCGCTGCGTCTGCAGCAGAGAAACGAGATTATGGAGACTCTTCCCCACTTCGTCAACACCCATTTTTGCTTTCGCTTAAAAAAAGTTGCGACTCATTTCCGGGCGGCGTTCACTACAGCCTCGACAGGAACAGCATCGGCCATAGCCGCGTAGCCTGCATCGCTCGGATGGATATGGTCGCCGCTATCGAAAGCGCGCTGCAAACGATCCGGCTGCGCCCGGTCACGCAGCGCCGCGTCGAAATCGACAACGCCGTCGAACGCTTGACTGGTCCGAATCCATCTATTAACCGCCAGCCGGATGTTTTCCCGCTCCGGCGGCAGCGAAGCCGGCGTCAGCGTCGCGCCGAACACCTTGACGCCATCGCGCCGCGCGGCGGTGATCACTCGCTGGTAGCCGGCAATCAGATCAGCGGCCGTGACCGACGTATGCGGAAAATCGCAGTCGAGCCCGCCATGAGGTGGCATTGCCGCAAAGTTGATGTCGTTGATACCAATCAGCAGGATCGCGGCCTTGACGCCCGGACGTTGCAAAACGTCGCGGTCGAAGCGGCTCGCGAGCGCGTCGCCATAGCACGGCGAGTCACTGAGAAGCCGGTTTCCACTGATGCCAAGATTCAGGATCGCGGTCGACTGTGCGCCGCTTGCCGCCCCCCGCCGAGCCAGCGCATCCGGCCAGCGACGGTTCTGGTTCAGGCTGGAGCGCATGCCGTCGGTAATCGAGTCGCCGATCGCGGCCACGGCTGCCGACGGCGACGGCGCCTCCACCGACAAGCCCGTTACCCACACATATTGCGTGAAACGGCCGCGAAACGCCGCGGCGGACTCGTCGGCTGCGTGACTGCCGGGCTCCGACACATAATTCACCTGATTCGACACGCGGTGCCACGCCACGATCCGCTGCTCGGGCCCCATAAACGTGCTAATCGCATACGGCGCGCCTTCGACGACGTCGATTGCGATCGGATCGCTGTCCAGCTCACCGCCCGGAGGAATGCTGACCGCGCCCTTGCCGCCGAACGTCACCCGACTACCGGCGCCCTCGAGCGCCGCCCCACCGCCAGCGGAGCGCGCGATGCGCAGCTCCTCGATGACGAGCCGCGTCTTGCCGTACGCATTGCTCAAATGAATTCGCGCCGTCTTCCCCGACAACGTCGGATAAACGATTTGCCGAACCGTACGCCCGGCGACTTCCGGCGCGCGATACAGCGGCGACAACTCGGCCCGCTGCGGAATCGGTTGCAGCGCGGTCGCCCACACCGCGACCCAATGCTCGGGCGGCTCGGCAGCGAACGCGCTCGAGGAACAGACGATCGGAGCAAATTGGGCAAGCAGCGCCGCGCCGCATGCGGCAGCCAGGGTGCGAATGGTCATTCGGAGGATCGGTTCGAGGCGAAATGGGCATTGTGCCCGATCGTCGTAGCAATCGCCGGCAATTGCAGGCAAGTCAGCTCACCGCTGGACTCGGCGGCCGTGGCCGCTCGAACTCACGCCGTTTGCTGACTCATAATCTTCAGCGCGACCGCTTCGGCAACCTCGATTCCGTCGATGGCCGCCGAGTAGATCCCGCCCGCATACCCCGCGCCCTCGCCCGCGGGATACAGCCCCTTAACGTTGACACTCTGGTAATCGTCGCCACGACGCACGCGCACCGGCGATGACGTTCGCGTTTCGACACCGGTAAGCACGGCGTCATGCATCGCGAAACCGGCGATTTTTTTCTCCATCTGCGGCAGCGCTTCGCGGATCGCTTCGATCGCGTAGTCGGGCAGGGCGGTGCTGAGATCAGTGGGCCTCACGCCCGGCTTGTACGACGGCACGACCGAGCCGAGCGACGTGGACGGCCGCCCCGCGATGAAGTCGCCGACCAGCTGCCCCGGCGCCATATAGTTGCCGCCGCCGAGCTCGAATGCCCGCTCTTCCCACTTGCGCTGGAATGCGATGCCGGCAAGTGGGCCGCCCGGGTAGTCATCTGGGGTAATTCCGACCACGATGCCCGCGTTCGCGTTGCGCTCCGCACGCGAGTACTGGCTCATGCCGTTCGTGACAACACGCCCCGGCTCGGACGTCGCCGCCACAACGGTGCCGCCCGGACACATGCAGAAGCTATACACCGCGCGCCCGTTGCTGCAGTGGTGCACAACCTTATAGTCGGCTGCGCCGAGCTGTTTGTGACCGGCAAATTTCCCAAAACGGCTGCGATCGATCACACCCTGCGGATGCTCGATCCGGAAGCCGAGCGAGAACGGCTTCGCTTCGACATACACGCCGCGATCGAACAGCATCTGGAAAGTGTCTCGTGCGCTATGGCCGACCGCCAGCACAACGTGATCACAGCGCAGCGTCTCACCGGTTGACAGTTTCAGCCCGCGCACCTGGCCGTTGTCGATGTCGATGTCCTCGACGCGTGTCTCGAAACGCACCTCGCCGCCCAGTTCGTGGATGCTCGCGCGCATCTTCTCAACCATGCTGACGAGGCGGAACGTGCCGATATGGGGCCGGCTCAGGTACAGAATGTCCTCCGGCGCGCCGGCCCGCACGAATTCGTCGAGCACCTTGCGGCCGTAGTGCTTCGGGTCCTTGATCTGGCTGTAAAGCTTGCCGTCCGAAAACGTACCCGCGCCGCCCTCGCCGAACTGCACGTTCGACTCGGGATTCAACACCGATTTGCGCCACAGGCCAAACGTGTCCTTGGTGCGCTCGCGCACGGCCTTGCCGCGTTCGAGGATGATCGGCCGGAAGCCCATTTGCGCGAGGATCAGGCCCGCGAACAAGCCGCACGGCCCCATGCCGATCACGACCGGACGAGGCGTGCTCAATTGCGCGGGCGCCTGGGCGACGAACTTGTAGCTCATGTCCGGCGTCACGCTGCAATGCGGCACGTCGGCGAGCCGCTTCAGCGCGGCCGCTTCATCCTTGACCTCGACATCAATGATGTAGGTGAGCTTGATGTCGGCGCGCTTGCGCGCGTCGTGCGCGCGGCGAAACACGGTGTATCGGATGAGTCCGTCCCGCGCCACGCCGAGTTCCGCGAGGCGTGCAAGGATGGCCGCTTCGAGGGCGCTCTCGGGGTGATCGAGCGGGAGTTTGATTTCGCTTAGACGTAACATGAGTACCGGAGATGCAAGTGGGCCGCAAATCGCGGCCAATTCGCAATTTTACCGGCGTAAGTGTCGGAGCGGGGTGGCGGCCGGTCATGAACCGCCGCCGCATCAACGCCCCGGCAGGCCAGCAACCATGCTTCGACGGCCGTGCGCGCCCCTCCGGATTCCAGCACCGGTCCACAAAAAATTTATTAACCGACCGGTCGGTTGGTTTATACTACGCCGACATCGACCACTCCCCCAGAGAGCGTCTCTCATGTACACGCAATCCCTCGATATCCCCGGCCATGTCGCCCCGCCCGACGCGCAGGCGGATTCGCCCGAACAGGCGCGCTTTGACGCGGTCATGGCCGCCGACGGCAAGATCGAGCCGCAGGACTGGATGCCCGACGCGTACCGCAAAACGCTGGTGCGGCAGATCTCCCAGCATGCGCACTCGGAAATCGTCGGCATGCTGCCCGAGGGCAACTGGATCACGCGCGCGCCGAGCCTGAAGCGCAAGGCGATCCTGATCGCCAAGGTGCAGGACGAAGCCGGCCACGGGCTGTACCTGTACAGCGCGGCCGAAACGCTCGGCGTCTCGCGCGACCAGCTCATCGCCGCGCTGCATGCGGGCAAGGCCAAGTATTCGAGCATCTTCAACTACCCGACGCCCACCTGGGCCGACGTCGGCGTGATCGGCTGGCTGGTCGACGGCGCGGCGATCATGAACCAGATCCCGCTGTGCCGCTGCACATATGGCCCGTACGCGCGCGCCATGATCCGCATCTGCAAGGAAGAGTCGTTCCATCAGCGCCAGGGGTTCGATGCGCTGCTCGCGATGATGGCCGGCACCGAGGCGCAGCGCGAGCTGGTCCAGCAGGCGGTGAACCGCTGGTGGTGGCCGGTGCTGATGATGTTCGGCCCGAGCGACAGGGAGTCGGTGCACAGCAACCAGTCGGCGCAATGGGGTATCAAGCGCATCACCAACGACGACCTGCGCCAGAAATTCGTCGACGCGACCGTCGGGCAGGCCCGGGTGCTCGGCGTCACGCTGCCCGACGCGGACCTCAAATGGAACGCGGCGCGCGGCCAGTACGACTACGGCGCCATCGACTGGGACGAGTTCTGGCGCGTGGTGAACGGCGACGGCCCGTGCAACCGCGAGCGCCTCGCGACCCGCGTGAAGGCCCATGAAGACGGTGCATGGGTGCGCGAAGCCGCGCTCGCCCACGCCGCCAGGCAGCGCCAGCGCGCGCAGCAGCACGCGGCCTGAGTGGCCCGGCACAACAGAGCAATCAGGAGATCAGCAATGAACAGGGAATGGCCGATTTGGGAAGTGTTCGTGCGCAGCAGGCAGGGACTCGACCATAAACACTGCGGCAGTCTGCACGCCGCCGACGCGCCGATGGCGCTGCGCATGGCGCGCGACGTCTACACGCGCCGCCAGGAAGGCGTGAGCATCTGGGTGGTGCCGTCCGCGGCGATCACGGCCTCCGCGCCGGAGGAGAAGGCCGAGCTGTTCGAACCGGCGGGCGACAAGATCTATCGCCACCCGACGTTCTACACGCTCCCCGACGAAGTCAACCACATGTAGGCGCGGCCATGTCCACTACGTCCACCACGTCCATCACGCCCGACCATCTGCAGTACGTGCTGCGCCTTGCCGATACCGCGCTGATCCTCGGTCAGCGCAACACCGAGTGGTGCGGCCACGGCCCGATCCTCGAAGAGGACATCGCGCTGTCGAACATGAGCCTCGACCTGATCGGCCAGGCGCGGCTGCTGTACACGCACGCGGCCGCGCTCGAGCAGCAGCTCACCGGCCGCGCGCGCACCGAAGACGACTACGCGTACTTCCGCGCCGAGCGCGAGTTCGCCAGCTACACGCTCGTCGAGCTGCCGCATTACGGGCCGCTCGCCGCCACCGCGCAGGCGCAGAAGGACTACGCGGTCACGATCGTGCGCAACTTCCTGTACGCCACGCTGATGAGGCATCTGTGGCGCGCGCTGACGCACTCCAGCGACGAACAGCTCGCCGCGATCGCCGCGAAGTCGGTCAAGGAAACGCAGTACCACGTGCATCACGCGGGCGAGTGGCTGGTCCGTTTCGGCGACGGCACCGACGAATCGCACCGCCGCGCGCAGGCCGCGCTCGACTACCTGATGCCGTACACGTACGAGTTCTTCAGCGCGGACGCGGTGGAAGACGCCATCGCCGCGGCCGGCATCGGCCCGCGCACCTCAGAACTGGAAGCCGCATGGCTCGACGACGTGCGTGCGACGCTCGACGAAGCCACGCTGACGCTGCCCGCGGCGGTGAGGCACGTGACGACGGGCAAGCACGGCGAGCATTCCGAACACATGGGCTTCGTGCTGGCCGAGATGCAGAGCCTCGCGCGCCAGCATCCGGGCGCCAGCTGGTGATCACGCGATGACGACTCCGACCGCCCTGCCCGCCACCGCAGACGCTGCGCTCAATCGCGCCTGGACCGTCCTTGAAGCGGTGCCGGATCCGGAGATCCCGGTGGTCTCGATCCGCGAGCTCGGCATTCTGCGCGACGTGCGACGCGCCGCCGACGGCGTGCTCGAAGTCGTGATCACGCCGACCTACTCGGGCTGCCCCGCGATGTCGCAGATTGCCGAAGACATCGGCCACGCGCTCGAGGCCGCGCAGCTTGCGCCTTACCGCGTCGCCACGGTGCTCGCGCCGGCCTGGACCACCGACTGGATCACCGCCGGCGCCCGCGAAAAACTGCGCGCCTACGGCATCGCGCCGCCGACGGGCCAATGCGCCTCGGCCGCCAGCGCGCCCACCGCACCGCAGGAAAAGGTGCTGCGTTTCGTGCCACGCGCCCTGCCCGCCCCGTCCTGCCCGCGCTGCGGCTCGGCGCACACCGAGCGGCTCGCGCAATTCGGCTCGACGGCCTGCAAGGCCCTGTATCGCTGCCTCGACTGCCGCGAACCCTTCGACTACTTCAAACCGTACTGATATGGCCACCCCGCAATTCCATCCGCTGCGTATCCGCGAAGTGCGCCCCGAAACGGCCGATGCGGTCTCGGTCGCCTTCGAAGTCCCGCCCGAACTGCGCGAGCGCTATCGCTTCACGCAGGGCCAGTTCGTCACGCTCAAGACGCATATCGACGGTGAGGAAACGCGCCGCTCGTATTCGATCTGCGTGGGCGTCACCGACTACGATCGCGACGGCGAGCTGCGCATCGGCATCAAGCGCGTGCGCGGCGGGCGCTTCTCGAACTTCGCGTTCGACACGCTGCAGCCCGGCCACACGATCGACGTGATGACGCCCGACGGCCGTTTCTTCACGCACCTGAACGCCGGCCAGGGCAAGCAGTACCTCGCGTTCTCGGGCGGCTCGGGCATCACGCCGGTGCTCGCGATCATCAAGACCACGCTCGAGATCGAGCCGCGCAGCACGTTCACGCTCGTGTACGGCAACCGCAGCGTCGAGCAGATCATGTTCGCCGAGGAGCTCGAGGACCTGAAGAACCGCTTCATGAACCGCTTCGTGCTGTATCACGTGCTCTCGGACGATCTGCAGGACGTGGAGCTCTTCAACGGCGTGCTCGACCAGGAAAAGTGCGCGGCCTTCATCGAACAGCTGCTGCCGGCCGACGCGATCGACGAAGCGTTCATCTGCGGCCCCGCGCCGATGATGGACGCCGCCGAGGCCGCGCTCAAAGCGGCCGGCGTGCCGCAAGCGAAGGTGCACGTCGAGCGCTTCGGCACACCACTGCCGCAGGCGGGCGTGCCGAGCGTCGAAATCACCGGGGACACCCCCGCGGCCGAACTCGAAATCGTGCTCGACGGCAAGCGGCGCAAGCTGCGCCTGCCGTATCAGGGCGTCAGCGTGCTCGACGTCGGGCTGCGCGCCGGTCTCGCGCTGCCCTATGCGTGCAAGGGTGGCGTCTGCTGCACCTGTCGCGCGAAGGTGCTCGAGGGCGAAGTGAAGATGGAAAAGAACTACACGCTCGAAGAACACGAGATCCGCGACGGGTTCGTGCTGACGTGTCAGTGTCATCCGGTGAGCGACAAGGTCGTCGTCAGTTACGACGAACGTTGAGTCGACGACTTTCGTAGTCTGAGTGCGCACTGGCTTCGCGTGACAACCACCGCCGCTTTCGGCCGTATCGCGATCCGCTTACACTAGGGGCCGCTCATCGATCGGGACATCGGTTCCTGGTCGGCGAGCGGCCTCCTTTTGTTATAGCTGCTGGCGTCACAGCGAGCCCTTGCCTATGAGCACGATTCACCTCACCAACGGCGACGTCGCCGCAGAGTCGCTGCGCATCGCGCTGGCCCAGGCGGGCCGCGACGATCGCGTGCAGCCGTTGCGGGACGATCTGGCGGTTGGTCCGCTACGCGGCATCGACGACAGTCCACACGTGCGCGCCGACTTCTGGGAACGCGTCACCGCCGATACGCAACGCGACTTCGTGCGCGAGTTCCGCGAACAGGCCGCGGTGCTCGACGACCTCGCGACCAGCCCCGCGAATCTCGTGATGTGGCACGGCGAAAGCGCGTCCGACCAGCTGATGCTGCGCCGCGTCTGCTACCTGCTGAGCCACAGCCCGGAGCGTTTGAACGAAGTGCGTCTGTCGATTGCCGAGCTCACCGACCGCCAAGCGTGGGCACATACCCGTAAGGATCGCGCGACATCGGTCGGTATGTTCGCGCCGGACGTGCTGCAGACGCACCTGCAGGACGCCGCGCCGATTTCCGTGCTGCGCATCAGCCGGCTTGCGCTCGAATGGCAGGAGGTCAGGCAGGCGAACGGCGAGACGCGGCGCTGGCGCGACAACACGTTCACGAGCGGCAGCTTTGCCGAGCTCGACACGCTGATCCTCGAACGCACGACCGACGACTGGCAGCCCGCCAACCGCGTCGCCGCCTACGTCATGACCGCCGAGGTGGGGTTCCTCGTCAGCGATCGCATCGTGTTGTGGCGCATGCGCGAACTCGCGGCGCAGCAGCGCATCCACCTGCGCGGCGACGCGAACGCATGGCGCTCGCTCGAGCTGAGCGCAGCGCCCGCCTCCTGCTCACCTCAATAAGATAAAAACACACGACTATGGCCCGCACCCGAGCCCCCGACCACGAAACCCAACGCGAGCAGATTCTCGAACTGGCTGCGGCGAAATTCGCGCAGACCAGCTATCCGAGCACGTCGATGGCCGATCTCGCTGCGGCGAGCGGCACCTCGAAGGCACGCCTCTATCACTATTACGAGAGCAAGGAAGCCATCCTGTTCGACCTGCTCGATCGCTACACCAAGCGACTGATGCTGATCATCGCCGAGGTGGAAGGCTCGAGCCAGCGGCGCGGACTGAGCGAGCGCGAATCCTTCGCGGAGCTGATTCGCGCATTCCTGTCCGAGTACGAGACGTCGCACAGCCGACACGTCGCGCTGCTGAACGACGTCAAGTATCTGGTCGACACGCAGCGCGAGATCATCCTGAACCGTCAGCGCGACGTGGTCGCGGCGTTCGCGCGGCAACTCGCGCGCGCCTACCCCGAACGCGCGACACGCGACAACCAGACCGCGCTGACGATGATGGTGTTCGGCATGATCAACTGGACCTTCACATGGCTCAAGCCGGGCGGCCGCATGGGCTACCGCGAGTTCGCCGAGCAGGTGGTCGGCATGGTCGAGCATGGTCTTGGGACGGCGCCGGGCAACTGAGGCAGCCGCCTGAATTGACCGCCACGAGCCCACTGGATGACGCAAGGCAACAATATTCAGATGAAATAAAGCGGGGCGTTGGATCCATGCGACATCTTGTCACGAACGCCCGTTCATTTTAATTTCTCGTTAAAAATCATTGTTTTAAAAACATCTCGCTGACATTCCAGGTATCCACCTCGGATTTTGATACGGGTTTTCCCTAGTGATTGGCTTCGCTTTCCGCTAAAATCGGTATTGCGGTGCACAACACCGCCTGATTAAAAGGAGAACCCGACCATGAACACGCAGCCCCTTAGCACCGCCGAGCCGATCGCCTCGAACGATCGTGCGTCGTTGTCTGCCGGACGCCCGCACGTTCTGGTCCGCGAACTCACCGCCATCGATCGCGAACGCCTGCTCACCCACTTCCTCGCGCTTGACGAAGAAGACCGTCTGCTGCGCTTCGGCCAGGTTGTGCCGGACCGAGTGATCGAAAACTACGTGCGCACGATCGACTTCAAGCGCGACACCGTGTTCGGCGTATTCAACAGCAAGCTGGAACTGAGCGGCGTCGGCCATCTGGCCTATCTGCCGGCCGAAGGCGACAAGCGCACCGCCGAATTCGGCGTCTCGGTGCTCGAAAGCGCGCGCGGCCAGGGCATCGGCTCAAAGCTGTTCGAGCGCGCCGCGATCCGCAGCCGCAACACGCATGTGACGATGCTTTACATCCACTGCCTGTCGCGCAATTCGACCATGATGCACATCGCCAAAAAGGCCGGCATGAAGATCGAGTACGCGTACGGCGAAGCCGACGCCTATCTGACGCTGTCGCCGGCAGACCAGTCGAGCATCCTCGCGGAAATGCTGCAGGAGCAGGCCGCGGTGTTCGACTACGCACTCAAGCGCCATGCGCGCCAGGCATCGCGACTGTTCGAGTCGTTCATGCCGGTGGCTGTCGCTGCCTGAATAATCGCTACGGGGAAATGAGAAGGGGGCGGCCACACGGTCGCCCTTTTTTCTATCTGCGACGCGGCCGACGGCACGCGCCGGACCGTGCGCGTGGAGCCTAAAGAATAGGCAGCGCTGTAGTTTCCTTGATCTTTTCGAGCGAGAAGCTCGATTTCACGTCGATCACCGACGGATGCCGCAACAACTGATCCTGCACGAAACGCGAAAAGTGCGCCATGTCCTCCACCTGGATGCGCAGCAGGTAGTCCATCTCACCGGTCATCGCGTGACACGCGACCACTTCGGGCCACGTCTGCACGGCCGCGCCAAACAGATCGGCGTGCGTGGCCTCGCCATGCGGGCTGAACGCGCGACCTCCCCCCTTCTCCAGCCGCACGCTGACATACGCGAGCAGGTCGAGCCCGAGACGCTGCGCGTCGAGCAGCGCGACGTAGCCGCGAATCACGCCACTTTCCTCGAGGCGGCGAATGCGCCGCAGGCACGGACTCGGCGACAGATTGATCCGCTCGGCAATTTCCTGATTCGACAGACGGCCATTCTCCTGAAGGATGGCCAGAATACGCCGGTCGATCGCGTCTAACTCGGTGTTCGCCATGTTCTGCCACGCATCCTTCTGCTCGAGCCATAAACTGGCTCAAGCGTAGCGACGGACGATTAACTTCGCAAGTTTTTGCCTCCATCACAGTTCTACACTTGCTCTATCCGGTATGGGATTGGAGACAGACAATGCAGGTTTCAACTTGGGAAAACCCGGTCGGTACCGACGGCTTCGAATTCATCGAATACACGGCCCCGGACCCGAAAGCGCTCGGCAAGCTATTCGAGCGGATGGGCTTCACTGCGGTCGCGCGGCATCGTCACAAGGACGTGACGCTGTATCGTCAGGGCGGCATCAACTTCATCGTCAATGCGGAAAAGCATTCGTTCGCGCAGCGCTTCGCGCGCTTGCATGGTCCGTCGATCTGCGCGATCGCGTTTCGCGTGAAGGACGCCGCGAAGGCGTATAGCCAGGCGCTCGAAAAAGGCGCGTGGGGCTTCGACAACAAGACCGGCCCGATGGAGCTGAACATTCCGGCGATCAAGGGCATCGGCGATTCGCTGATCTATTTCGTCGACCGCTGGCGCGGCAAGAATGGTGCGGCGCCGAATAGCATCGGCGACATCGACATTTACGACGTCGACTTCGAGCCGATCCCGGGCGCGAACCCGAACCCGGTCGGCCACGGCCTGACTTATATCGATCATCTGACACACAACGTGCATCGCGGCCGCATGCGGGAATGGGCCGAGTTCTACGAGCGCCTGTTCAACTTCCGCGAGGTGCGCTACTTCGACATCGAGGGCAAGGTGACTGGCGTGAAGTCGAAGGCGATGACCTCGCCGTGCGGCAAGATCCGCATTCCGATCAACGAAGAAGGCTCGGACACCGCCGGCCAGATCCAGGAATATCTGGACGCGTACCACGGCGAAGGCATCCAGCACATCGCGCTCGGCACCGGCGACATTTACCGCACCGTCGACGGCCTGCGCGCGTCGAACATTTCGCTGCTCGACACGATCGACACGTACTACGAACTCGTCGACCGCCGTGTGCCGAATCACGGCGAGCCGCTCGACGAACTGCGCAAGCGCAAGATCCTGATCGACGGCGCGCCGGACGATCTGCTGCTGCAGATCTTCACCGAAAACCAGATCGGTCCGATCTTCTTCGAGATCATCCAGCGCAAGGGCAACCAGGGCTTTGGCGAAGGCAACTTCAAGGCGCTGTTCGAATCGATCGAACTCGACCAGATCCGGCGCGGCGTCGTGCAGGACAAGAGCTGACCACGATGCATCGCGCGTAAGCGGCGCGCAGACGAAAAAAGGGCGAGGATCACAGGATCCTCGCCCTTTTACTTTGCTGCGCCGCCGCTCGCGTCGGACCGGCGGCCGGTTGTCAAAAGACGCGCACGATGCGGCGCGTCACGAATTCTCCCTCTACTCGTCGCTGCCGACCGAACCGTCGATCCGGCTCGTCCCGACACACGCCGGCGCAACCTGTGCGGTGCGAATGATCGCGTTCGCCAGTGCCCCCGTGCTGCCCGGATTCGAGCGCGCCGGCGCGCTCATCGCGAAGAAGGCGGCGGACACCATCAGGAAGGTCTGGATGTTTTTCGTGTTCATGTGTACTCCTTTTCTAACTGTCCCTGCTGCCCTGAAGCCACGCAGAATGCGCGACGTTCGGCATCGCTCGCAGGTCGGTGTTAGACAGTGGTTTTCACTGCGGTTCCGCGAATTTGTAGGTTTTACAGCTTGTTACACGCGAAATCGCAATACAAGTCAATTCCAACGGAAATACCGGGCAAATGCGTGCAATACGTAGTCAACTTGCGGCGAATCCGCCCGAATTCGGGCCATGCGCGGGCGATTTTTGACCCGCTGCGGCGGGTTTCCACCAGTGCTATCATCGTTTAAAACCCGTCAATATGACGACCCCGGCCCCAGCATTCACGAGATGCCGGGAGCCAGAAAAGTTTTGGTGATCCCAAGCTGAAGTGGAGGAGTACACATAATGAATGCCCCGCTAGACGCAGGTCAGCGAGCCTCGCTCGAAGCCGCGTTATCTTCCGTCACGCTCGACGACAAATACACCCTCGAACGCGGCCGCGCGTACATGAGCGGCATCCAGGCGCTGGTGCGTCTGCCGATGCTGCAGCAGGAACGCGACCGCGCCGTCGGCCTCAACACCGCCGGCTTCATCTCCGGCTACCGCGGATCGCCGCTCGGCGGACTCGACCTGTCGCTGTGGAAAGCGCAAAAGCATCTGGCCGCGCATCAGGTTGTGTTCCAGCCCGGCGTCAACGAAGACCTCGCGGCCACCGCCGTGTGGGGTTCGCAGCAGGTCAATCTGTACCCGAGCGCCAAATACGACGGCGTGTTCTCGATGTGGTACGGCAAGGGCCCCGGCGTCGACCGCAGCGGTGACGTCTTCAAACACGGCAACTCGGCCGGCTCGTCGCGGCACGGCGGCGTTCTCGTGCTCGCCGGCGACGATCACGCGGCCAAATCCTCGACGCTCGCGCACCAGTCCGAACACATCTTCAAGGCGTGCGGGCTGCCGGTGCTGTTTCCGTCGAACGTGCAGGAATATCTCGACTTCGGCCTGCACGGCTGGGCGATGAGCCGCTACTCGGGCCTATGGGTCGCGATGAAATGCGTGACCGATGTGGTCGAATCGTCCGCCTCCGTCGATATCGACCCGCACCGCACGAACATCATCCTGCCGGAAGACTTCCTGATGCCCGACGGCGGGCTGAACATCCGCTGGCCTGATCCGCCGCTCGTGCAGGAAGCGCGTCTGCTCGACTACAAGTGGTACGCGGGACTCGCCTACGTGCGCGCGAACAAACTCGACCGCGTCGAAATCGATTCGCCGCACGCGCGCTTCGGCATCATGACCGGCGGCAAGGCCTATCTCGACGTGCGTCAGGCGCTGACCGACCTCGGTCTCGACGACGAAACCTGCTCGCGCATCGGCATCCGTCTGTACAAGGTCGGCTGCGTGTGGCCGCTCGAAGCGCAAGGCGCACAGGCCTTCGCGCGCGGCCTCGACGAAATTCTGGTGGTCGAGGAAAAGCGCCAGATCCTCGAATACGCGATCAAGGAAGAGCTGTACAACTGGCCCGACGCGCAGCGCCCGCGCGTGTTCGGCAAGTTCGACGAAAAAGACGGCGCGGGCGGCGAATGGTCGGTGCCGATGGGCAACTGGCTGCTACCGGCGCATTACGAGCTGTCGCCCGCGATCATCGCGAAGGCGATCGCCACGCGGCTCGACAAGTTCGATCTGCCGTCGGATGTGAGAGCCCGCATCGCCGCGCGCATCGCGGTGATCGAGGCGAAGGAAAAGGCGCTCGCGCGGCCGCGCGTCGAAGTCGAGCGCAAACCGTGGTTTTGCTCGGGATGCCCGCACAATACGTCGACCAACGTGCCGGAAGGCTCGCGCGCAATGGCCGGTATCGGCTGTCATTACATGACGGTCTGGATGGATCGCAGCACCAGCACGTTCAGCCAGATGGGCGGCGAAGGCGTCGCGTGGATCGGCCAGGCGCCGTTCACGAACGACAAACACGTGTTCGCCAATCTCGGTGACGGCACCTACTTCCACTCGGGACTACTCGCGATTCGCGCGGCCATCGCGTCGAAGGCGAACATCACGTACAAGCTGCTGTACAACGACGCGGTCGCGATGACGGGCGGCCAGCCGGTCGACGGCGTGCTGACCGTGCCGCAGATCACGCATCAGCTCGCCGCCGAAGGCGCGGCGAAAATCGTCATCGTCACCGATCAGCCGGAGAAGTACGCGGCGAACGTCGGCCTCGCGCCCGGCGTCGACGTTCATCACCGCGACCAGCTCGACGACGTGCAGCGCCAGCTGCGCGAGGTTCCCGGCACCACGATCCTGATCTACGACCAGACCTGTGCGACCGAAAAGCGCCGTCGCAGGAAGCGCGGCGCGTATCCCGATCCGGCGCGGCGCGTCGTGATCAACGAGGCGGTGTGCGAAGGCTGCGGCGATTGCTCGGTGAAATCGAACTGCCTGTCGGTCGAGCCACTCGACACCGAGTACGGCACCAAGCGCCAGATCAACCAGTCGACCTGCAACAAGGACTTCTCGTGCGTGAACGGCTTCTGCCCGAGCTTCGTCTCCGTTGAAGGCGGCCAGTTGCGCAAGCCAAAGGCGGCTTCCGGTGCCGGCGCCGACGCGATGCCGCCGGTTCCGGACCCCGAGTTGCCGTCCATCGACCGTCCGTACGGCGTGCTGGTGACGGGCGTCGGCGGCACGGGCGTCGTCACGATCGGCGCGCTGCTCGGCATGGCCGCGCACCTCGAGAACAAGGGCGTCACCGTGCTCGACGTCACCGGCCTCGCGCAGAAAGGCGGCGCCGTAATGAGCCACGTGCAGATCGCGAACCAACCCGCCGACATTCACGCGACTCGCATCGCGATGGGCGAAGCGAGCCTCGTGATCGGCTGCGATGCGATCGTGACCGCGAGCGACGAATGCGTGTCGCGCATGCAGGCGGATCACACGCGCGTCGTGCTGAACAGCGCGCATACGCCGACGGCTGAGCTGATCAAGAACCCGAACTGGCGCTTCCCCGGCACCAGCACCGAGGCCGACGTGCGCGCCGCCGCCGGCGACGACAACGTCTCGACCGTCGACGCGAATCACTTCGCGGTAGCGCTGCTCGGCGACGCAATCTACACGAACCCGTTCGTGCTCGGCTACGCGTGGCAGCGCGGCTGGGTGCCGCTCACGCATGAATCGCTTATCCGCGCGATCGAGCTGAACAACGTGCAGGTGGAGAAAAACCGCGCGGCGTTCGAGTGGGGACGGCGCGCCGCGCACGATCTGGCCGCGGTACGCAAGCTCGCGCAATCGCAGGGACGCGGCGAGACGGCGGACAGCGCGAGCGGCAAGATCATCGCGCTGCATACGCCGAAGTCGCTCGACACGCTGATCGACAAGCGCGCCGCCTATCTCACCGCGTGGCAAAACCGTGCGTATGCGGAGCGCTATCGCGCGCTGGTGTCGCAGGTGCGGGTCGCGGAAACAGCGCTCGAATCCGCCGACGGCCAGCTGCCGCTCACCGAAGCGGTCGCGAAGAACCTGCACAAGTTGATGGCGTACAAGGACGAATACGAAGTCGCGCGTCTGTACAGCGACCCGGCGTTCATCGAAAAGCTGAACGCGACGTTCGAAGGCGACTGGAAGCTGCATGTGCATCTCGCGCCGCCGACGCTATCGAAGAAGGACGCGCACGGCCATCTGGTGAAGAGGAAGTACGGCCCCTGGATGTTCCGCGCAATGCACATGCTAGCGAAGTTCAAGTTCCTGCGCGGCACCGCGTTCGACGTGTTCGGCAACACCGCCGAGCGGCGCACTGAGCGCGCGCTGATCGGCGAGTACGAGGCGCTGGTGCGCGAGTTGATAGGGGGGCTGACTACGCAAAAACGCGATCTCGCGGTCGAGCTCGCGAATCTGCCCGATGCGATCCGCGGTTATGGCCACGTGAAGGAGAACAACCTGAAGGGTGTGCACATCACGTGGAACGAGCTGCTTGCGCGTTGGCGTTCGCCGGACGCGGGCAAGACGACGCAGCACGCGGCTTGATCGACTCTCGCAGCTGAACGGAAAAGGCGGCGGTCTTCGCAGACCGCCATTTTTTTGCGCGGAAAAAAAGCGCTACGGAACCGGAGTTCCGTAGCGCTTTTGACGGCGCGATCGCGAGCGCGTGATTACCGAGCCCGCTTCAACGTCACGCGATGCAGGTTACTTCGCGTTCACCGGCTTGCGCGCGTTCGCCGAAGCGACCGCCGTCATGTTGATGATCCGGCGCACGGTCGCGGCCGGCGTCAGGATGTGCACCGGCTTTTCCGCGCCGAGCAGGAACGGACCGACCGTCACGCCCTCGCCGCCGACGACCTTCAGCAGGTTGTAGGCGATGTTCGCCGCTTCGACGTTCGGCATGATCAGCAGATTCGCTTCGCCGGCGAGTGTCGTGCCCGGGAACGCGGCCTTGCGGATCGCCTCCGACAGCGCCGCGTCGCCATGCATTTCACCGTCGATTTCGAGCGACGGCGCGCGTTCAGTGATCAGCTTGCGCGCCGCTGCCATGCGCTGCGACGACGACGACGGCGCGCTGCCGAAGTTCGAGTTCGACAGCAGCGCGACCTTCGGCGTGATGCCGAACTTCTCGATTTCGCGCGCGGCGAGCATCGTCATGTCGGCGAGCTGCTCGGCGGTCGGCACTTCGTTCACGTACGTGTCGCAGATGAACAGGTTGCGGCCCGGCAGCATCAGCAGGTTCATCGCGGCGAAGTTCTGCACGTCGCTGGCCTTGCCGAGCACCTGCTCGATGAAGTTCAGGTGCGTGTGGTACTGGCCGATCATGCCGCAGATCATGCCGTCTGCTTCGCCAAGGCGCACGAGGATCGAGCCGATCAGCGTGTTGAACTTGCGCATCGCGGCCTTCGCGACGTCCGGCGTCACGCCTTCGCGCGCGCCGAGTTCGTGATACGCCTGCCAGCACTGGTGATAGCGCGGATCGTCTTCCGGATCGACGATCTCGACGTCTTCGCCGCACTTGAGCTTCGAGCCCATCTTCTTCAGACGCATCTCGATCACCGACGGACGGCCGACCAGGATCGGCTTGGCGATCTTTTCGAGCAGCACGAATTGCGCGGCGCGCAGCACGCGCTCGTCTTCGCCTTCCGCGAACACGATGCGCGCCGGTGCCGACTTCGCCGCCGCGAATACGGGGCGCATCACCATGCCCGAGCGATAGACGGTCGCGCCGAGCTGTTCGCGGTACGCATCCATGTCCTGGATCGGACGGGTCGCGACGCCCGAATCCATCGCAGCCTGAGCGACGGCCGGAGCGATCTTGATGATCAGGCGTGGATCGAACGGCTTCGGAATCAGGTATTCGGGACCGAATTCGAGCGAGTGGCCTTCGTAGGCCTTCGCAACTTCATCGCCCTGGTCGGTTTCTTCGGCCAGCTCGGCGATCGCGCGCACGCACGCGAGCTTCATTTCTTCGGTGATCGTCGTCGCGCCGACGTCGAGCGCACCGCGGAAGATGAATGGGAAGCACAGCACATTGTTGACCTGGTTCGGGTAGTCCGAACGGCCGGTCGCGATGATGCAGTCCGGGCGCACCTTCTTCGCTTCTTCCGGACGGATTTCCGGCTCGGGGTTCGCGAGCGCGAGAATCAGGGGCTGCGAACCCATTTCGGCGACCATTTCCGGCTTCAGCACACCGGCGCTCGAGCAGCCGAGGAACACGTCGGCGCCACGGATCGCATCGGCGAGCGTGCGCGCTTCGGTGTGCGCCGCATAGCGCTCCTTCGACGGATCGAGGTTGCCGCGCCCTTCGTAGATCACGCCCTTCGAGTCGGCGACGAGAACGTTCTTCTTCGACAGACCAAGATTGACGAGCAGATCCAGACACGCGATGGCCGCCGCGCCCGCGCCCGAACAGACCAGCTTCACTTCGTCCAGCTTCTTGCCGACCACTTTGAGGCCGTTCAGAATGGCCGCCGACGCGATGATCGCGGTGCCGTGCTGATCGTCGTGGAAGACCGGAATCTTCATACGCTCGCGCAGCTTCTTCTCGATGTAGAAGCACTCGGGCGCCTTGATGTCTTCGAGGTTGATGCCGCCCAACGTCGGCTCGAGCATCGCGATCGCCTCGACAAGCTTGTCCGGATCCGACTCGGAGAGTTCGATGTCGAACACGTCGATGCCCGCGAACTTCTTGAACAGACAGCCCTTGCCTTCCATCACCGGCTTCGCGGCGAGCGGGCCGATATTGCCGAGGCCGAGCACCGCGGTGCCGTTCGTGATCACGCCGACAAGGTTGCCGCGCGACGTGTACTTCTGCGCGTCGAGCGGTTCGTCGTAGATCGCCATACAGGCTGCGGCCACACCCGGCGAATACGCCAGCGACAGATCCAGCTGGTTCGACAGCGGCTTGGTGGGCGTCACCGAAATCTTGCCAGGTTTCGGATTCTGGTGATATGCGAGAGCGCTTTGCTTGAGTTGTTCGTCCATTTCTAGGCCTGCGAGACGTAAGTGATTGGGCCCGGTGCCCCACACCGTTGCAGCGCATTCATCTGTCGGACGCATAGCCGACCGAGGCAGGTTTCGCACGCGCCTAGTCAGGCGCGATGGCTTACCTCGACGAAGACGGGATGATGTGGAGTGCTTCGCGGGTCGATCAGTGTACACCCCGAATGCTTCGATGCACTGCGTGGTTAACAGGACTCGCCATTAGCGAAGCAATCGCCGCCGATGCTGCGTCGCCGCACGCGGACTGTGCTCGTTCCCGACACGATTGATGGCCGCACGGCGTCGATGCGGTCAGTCGAGTTCGGCGCCGCGTCGCTCAGGAATCAGGAACAGTGTCGCGAAGATGTCGAACAGGTAAATCGACGCCAGCAGCGCGAGCGCCGCCCCGAACGAGTACCGTGCCGCCAGCGCGCCCACGACGAGCGGCCCAAAACCGCCCACCGCGCGGCCAGCGTTGAACAGCACGTTCTGCGCGGTGGCGCGCGCATCGGTTGGATAGAGCTCCGATATAAGCGCGCCGTAGCCGCAGATCATGCCGTTCACGAACACCCCCATCGCCGCACCGCCGATCAGCAGTGCCGCCGGCGTCGTCAGTTGCGCATACACGAACACCATCACGACAGCGCCCGCCTGGTAGAACAGGAACGTCGGCTTGCGGCCGAAGCGGTCGGCGGCGATGCCGAATAGCCAGATGCCGGACGCCATGCCGAGGATCGTTGCGGCGGTCCACAGCCCTGATTTGGTGAGCGAATAGCCGAAAGTCTTCGACAGATAGCTCGGCAGCCAGATCATCAGCCCGTAATAGCCGAAGTTTTGCACCGAGCACAGAACTACGACGCCGAGACTCGCGCGCGCCGTGCGCGCATCGACAAACAGCAGTTTGAGCGGCAGCTTGCGCATGCCGCGCGCGACGCGTTCGTTGAAAAGCGCCGGCTCCTCGACGCGGCGTCGCACGAAGAACGACGCTAGCGCCGGCAGCAGCCCCAGCGCGAACATGCCGCGCCAGCCGATCACCGGCAGCAGCAGCGGCGTCAGCAACGCGGCCGCCAGCACGCCAAGCTGCCAGCCGAGCCCGACATACGATGAAGCCCGCGCCCGCTGCGCCGCCGGCCACGCTTCCGCGACGAGCGTCATGCCGATGCCGAATTCGCCCCCGAGCCCGATACCCGCAATCGTCCGATAAACCAGCAGGTCCGTGTAGCCCTGCGCGAGTGCGCACAGACCGGTAAACACCGCGAAGACCAGGATCGTCCACGTCAGCATTCGCACACGCCCGTAATAATCACTGAGCACGCCGAAGATCACGCCACCCGCGACTGCGCCGATCAGCGTCCAGGTCACCAGCGCACCGGCCTGCGACGAGCTCAGATGCAGGTCGACGGCGATTACCGGCAGCATGAAGCCGAGAATCAGCAGATCGAAGCCGTCCATCGCGTAGCCGAGCACCGACGCGAGCAGCGCGCGGCCCGCATAGCCCTGATTGTCGGGAAGGCGGGTGTCGGTCGAGATGGCGGGTGGGGCGGCGTTCATTGAAAGCATTCCGTAGGTCATGGGGCGACTGTGCGGACAGCGGCCCGGAGAAGTCGCGTGAGTGTAAAGGCGGCCTCAGCCGGTCACAAGACGATGCGCGCGGCGAAGCGCCCCCGCACCGCCGCTCACGACAGCCTCCTCGGGACGACCCATTTCAGGTAAAATAGCCGCCCACGCGCGCAGCAAACGCCGGTCTGTGCTCTGCCCCCGGCCGCGTATCCCGCCCAACATGGCGCGGCATACCCCGCTTGCTGCGCCACCGGGCCCAGCGCCCGCTTCTCCCCCGCTCATTCCGAAGGATCCGCCCATGACAGGCTTCGATCGCCAGACGATCTCCGACACCACCGCCAAGATGCTGCTCGAAGTGCAAGCAGTGCATTTCAACGCGGAGAAACCGTATATTTTCACGTCCGGCTGGGCAAGCCCGGTGTATATCGACTGCCGCAAGCTGATTTCGTATCCGCGCGTGCGCCGTGGCCTGATGGAAATGGCCGAAGCGACGATCCTGCGCGACGTTGGCTACGAGCAGATCGACGCGGTCGCCGGCGGCGAAACCGCGGGCATCCCGTTCGCGGCCTGGCTGTCCGATCGCCTGATGGTGCCGATGCAGTACGTGCGCAAGAAGCCGAAGGGTTTCGGCCGCAACGCGCAGATCGAGGGTCTCCTGACCGAAGGCCAGCGCGTGCTGCTGGTCGAAGACCTGACCACCGACAGCCGTAGCAAGATCAACTTCATCAACGCGCTGCGCACCGCCGGCGCCACGGTGAACCATTGCTTCGTGCTGTTCCACTACAACATCTTCAAGGAAAGCGTGTCGGTGCTGAAAGACATCGACGTCGATCTGCACGCGCTCGCCACGTGGTGGGACGTGCTGCGTGTCGCGAAGGCAAACAACTACTTCGACACGAAGACGATCGACGAAGTGGAGAAATTCCTGCACGCGCCGGCCGAGTGGTCGGCTGCGCATGGCGGTGCAACGGCTGCGCCGCAGTAAAGCACTGTCGCTTTATGCGAAATGAATGAAAAAGCCGCCTGTTGCGAAACAGGCGGCTTTTTTATCGCCGATCGGCTTGCGGACAAAATGATGCGCGATATCAGGACTCGCTGCCGGTGTCCTTACGCAAATTCGACGACAGATTCAGCAAACCATTACTCTGAGCATATTTGAATAGTTCGGAGTCGCGATCGATTCCCAGCTTGCGCATGGCCGCATTTTTCTGCGTGCTGATCGTCTTGATGCTTCGATTCAAACGCTCCGAAATTTCCTTGATCGTCATGCCCGACACGAACAGGCGTACGACTTCGAGTTCGCGCCGCGACAGCTTCGAGTCGTCGCGCCTGCCGGCAGAATTGACCCTCAACCCATCGAGCACCGCCTTCACCGACGGACTCATATAGCCGATGCGACGGCCGACGTGCTGCACCGCGAGCGCAATGTGGCTCAGATCGTCCGATTTGTTCACGACCGACGTCACGCCAAGCTCCTTGAGCCGTTTGAGCAACGCGGCGTTCTCGAGCATGGTGAGCACGACGATCGGCAGATTCGGGAAATTGCGGCGCAAATAGTCGATCAGTTGCAAGCCATCGCCGTACTGGCCGCCTGGCATGGCCAGGTCGGTGACGAGCACGTCGCATTCGGTGGATTGCAGCATTTTGACGAGTTCCGTCGACTGCCTTGCACGCCCAACGACTTGCATACCGGGAAACTTGAGCAGCGCATGTTCTGCGCCAAACAGAATGACCGGATGATCATCTGCAACCACGACCCTGAGTGAAACTTGCATCGTCCTCCTCTGGACGGATAAACCGGTCTCCACAACTTCTAACACTTATTTCAACGCTCGCCATTTAAGCGAGTGAAATGCCATCAGGGTCGCGCGACTATGCCTGCCACTATAGCTGATTTCCTATCTGCTAATTCCGCGAGACGCGAACATAATGCATCGCAGAGCTAATCAGCGCTAATGTTAGACTTGATTCGACCTTGGGGCACAATTAAGGACAACGACCATCGCGAGGAGATCCGCCTCGCGCCCTGACAGGAGAACCGGCATATGCGCATGCGTTGCCTGGTTGTTTCGCTGGCTTCATCGTGGCGGGATCGATCGCTCGCGGTCGGCGCGATGCTCGCGCTCTTCGCGGCACATAGTGGCGGTGCGCGGGCCGACGGCGCGTTCACGCTGACGAGCGCGAACGTGCGCGGGGGCGGTACGGTGCAGAGCGCGCAGGTGTTCGACCAGAACGACTGCAAGGGCGGCAACCATTCGCCGCAACTGACATGGCGCAACGCGCCGGCCGGCACGCGCGGCTTCGCGATCACGATGTTCGACGAGGACGCGCCGGGGCGCGGCTGGTGGCACTGGGCGGTCGCAGGCATCCCGGCTAGCGTCGACAGCCTGCCCGAAAATGCGAGTTCGTCCGGTTTCCTGCAGAAGCTCGGCGCGGTCGAAGCGCGCAACGACTTCGATACCGACGGTTATGGGGGCCCGTGTCCGCCGCCCGGCAAACCGCATCGCTATATCATCACCGTGTACGCGCTGAACTCGGCCAATCTGCGTCTCGCGCAAGGACGTCCCGCGTTGATGTTCGATCACGAGATCGGCACGGCCGCGATCGGCAGCGCGCGGCTGGTGATCAATTACGGGCGCTAGCGGCGCTCGTCGTGGTCGTCCTGGCGCGCCGTCGCGCTGCACTGCGTTGCTTTCCCGTTCGCCTTTCTGATTGCCTTGCTGGAGCCCTCCATGCCGACGATCGTCATCGTTTATCACAGCGGCTACGGACACACGAAGAAGGTCGCCGAAGCCGTGCTCGCCGGCGCGCTCGAAGCCGGTGCGCAGGCGAAGCTGATGCCGGTCGGCGACCTCGACGACGCCTCGTGGGACGAGCTCGCCGCGGCCGATGCGCTGATCTTCGGGGCGCCGACCTACATGGGCGGCCCGTCGGCCGACTTCAAGAAGTTCGCGGACGCGAGTTCGAAACCGTGGTTCGGCCAGGCGTGGAGGGACAAGATCGCGGCCGGCTTCACAAATTCGGCGACGATGAACGGCGACAAGTTCTCGACGATCCAGTACTTCGTCACGCTGGCGATGCAGCACAGCATGATCTGGGCGGGCACCGGCATGATGCCGTCGAACACGAAGGCCGCGACGCGCGACGATCTGAACTTCGTTGGCGGCTTTACCGGACTGCTCACGCAATCAGCGGCCGATGCGTCGGCCGAGGAAGCACCGCCGCCCGGGGACCTCGAAACCGCCCGGCTGTTCGGCGAGCGGATTGCGGACGTCACCGCGCGCTGGATCGCGGCGCGCAGGTAACGGCTGTACGCCGCCGGGATGGCGCCGCGCTCATCTGCCGCTTATCGGCGGTCTTCGGCCCGCATTCACCTCGCAACAGGTCACGCCGATGTCACGCTCCGCGCGCATCGTCGTTTTTTCGCGCTGCACCGCACGTGCGCGGCGATGAAGTCTTAAAATGGCGTTCCGGCGCGGCGTCGCGCCCCGTTTCCAGCGAGTGAGATCGAGATGAGCACGAAAGTTTTTGTCGACGGACAGGAAGGCACCACCGGCCTGAAGATTTTTGAATACCTGTCGCAGCGCGCCGACGTTGAAATCCTGCGTATCGAAGAAGCCAAGCGCAAGGATCTCGACGAGCGCCGTCGTCTCATCAACGCGTCGGACGTCACGTTCCTGTGCCTGCCCGACGTCGCCTCGCGCGAATCCGCATCGCTCGTCGACAACGGCCGCACCGTGCTGATCGACGCGAGCACCGCGTTCCGCACGTCGGCCGACTGGGCCTACGGCCTGCCCGAGCTGGCCCGCTCGCAACGCGAGCGTCTGCGCACGGCCAAACGCATTGCAGTGCCGGGCTGCCACGCATCGGCCTTCGTGCTCGCGATGCGCCCGCTCGTCCAAGCCGGCGTAGTCGCGCCCGAGTTCGCCGCGCACGCCTATTCGATCACTGGCTACAGCGGCGGCGGCAAGAAGATGATTGCCGACTACCAAGCGGGCGGCAACGACAGGCTGAAGAGTCCGCGCCCGTACGCGCTCGGCCTCACGCACAAGCATCTGCCGGAAATGGCCGCACATACCGGCCTGAAGTCGGCGCCGATCTTCACGCCGATCGTCGGCGACTTCTACAAGGGCCTCTCGGTCACCACGTACTTCTCGCCGGACCAGCTTGCGAAGAAGACCACGCCGCAGGACGTGCAGGCTCTGTTCGCCGAGTACTACGCGGGTGAAGCGTTCGTGCACGTCGCACCGTTCAGCGCCGACGCGAATCTCGATAACGGCTTCTTCGACGTGCAGGCGAACAACGACACCAATCGCGTCGACCTGTTTGTGTTCGGTAACGAGGAGCGCTTCGTGACCGTGGCGCGTCTGGACAATCTCGGCAAGGGCGCATCGGGCGCCGCGATCCAGTGTATGAACCTCGCGATTGGCGCGGCCGAAGACACCGGCTTGAAGCGCTAGGCGAACCGGCCCGCGGACGTCGGCAAGAGGTCAAGCGTCCGCAATCCCACGGAAAAGCCGGTCTTTACAGACCGGCTTTTTGCTTTAAAGCGCGCTCATTTTGTCCGCTGAATTCCGGGCAAAAAAAAGCCCGCCTAGGTTGGCGGGCTGAATCCATATCAGAGGAGACATGGAGGAGACAAGACGTACTATAGCAAACCGCTTGGTGCGTCGCAACATGCAAATTAGGGTTGACCCTCGATGTTGCGAACATACAACGGTCACATTCGTATGGTTCAGTTTCCCCTTGTCTGCCCAGACGCAAGCTGCTTAATGACGCACCAGCGCCATCATCGCGCCGAAACCGACGAACACGCCGCCCGTCAGCCGGTTGAACATCCGCGCGACGCTGCGGCTCTTCAGCTTCGTACCGATGCGCGTGCCGAAGCCCGCGTACACCAGATACCAGCTGACTTCGATCGACGCGAACGTGGCGACCAGCACGCCGAATTGCGGCAGCTTCGGCTGCGCCGCATCGATGAATTGCGGCAGCAGCGCGGCCGCGAACAGAATCGCCTTCGGATTGCTGCTCGCGACCAGAAAACCGTTGCGAAATAGCGCAAAGCGCGAGCGCGCGGGTTTGGCTGTCAGTTCGTCGACGTTTTGCGCAGCGGTTTCGTCAGCCGGCGCGCGCCATGCCTTAATGCCCAGATAGACGAGATAGGCCGCGCCGATCATGCGCAGCGCATTGAACATTGTCGGCCACGCCGACAGAAACACGCCAAGCCCCGCCGCCGATACCGCCAGCATCAGCACCAACGCCGACAGACAGCCGGCCATCGTCGCGCTTGCGCGGCGCAGGCCGTGCTGGGCGCCGTGCGTCATCACGAGCAGCATGTTGGGACCGGGAATAGCGGAAACGACGAAAACGGTGACGGCGAACAGCCACCAGGTGTGCAGAGTCATCGAAATCGGGGTGAGGGAGAATCGGGCGACTATTATGCCTTGCCGCCCTTCGTAACTTCACGCGGCCACGTTGGTCCGGCGATCCACAACCATCGTCAACGGCCGGCGCGACGCGTCGCCACCTGACCCAGCACCGCGAAATCCTTCTCGCCGTCGCCGTGCGCGATCGCCTCGATCAGGCTGTCGCGCACCACACTCGCGACCGGCATCGGCGTCGTCACCGCATCGGCGGCGGCGAGCGCGAGGCGCACGTCCTTGAGGCCGAGGCGCGCTTTGAACAGCGCCGGTTCGAAGCGCTGCTCGGCGATCAGTTTGCCGTAGCCCGAGTACACCGGTCCCGGGAACGGGCCGTTCGTGATCACGTCGAGGAAATCCTGCATCGCGACACCGTGGCCGCTCACGAGCGCGGCCGCTTCGCCGAGCGCCTCGATCGCCGCGCCGAGCATGAAGTTCGCGGCCAGCTTCATCACATTTGCCTGCTGCGGCAGCGAGCCGATGCGCCAGGTCTTCTGGCCGAGCGCGTCGAAAATCGGCTGGATTCGGTCGATCGATTCGGCCGGGCCTCCCGCGACGATCGTTAGCTTGCCCGCCGCTGCGACGTCAGGCCGTCCGAGCACTGGCGCGGCGACATAGTGCACGCCGCGCGACGCGTGCGCGGTCGCCAGTTCCTCGGCGAGCGCCACGGAAATCGTCGCCATGTTTGCGTGGATCAGCCCGCGCGGCGCATGTTCGAGCAGCGACGCGGTGATGACTTCGCGCAGCGCGGCATCGTCGGCGAGCATCGAGAACACGGCGTCGCCCGCAAACGCTTCTGCCGGCGTCGCGACGATCTGCGCGCCCAGCCCGGCCAGCGGCTGCGCCTTTTCCGGCGAACGGTTCCACACGCGCACCTGGTGCCCGGCTTTCAGAATGTTTGCAACCATCGCGGCGCCCATCTCGCCGAGACCGATAAAACCGATGTCCATCTATCGCTCCGTCTTCTAAAGAACCCGAAGTAAAGCACACTCATGCGACAAGCGCAGGACAACGCGCAACACGAGCGGTGCCATACTCCTGAGATGGTCACGGCGACATTCCGCTTCTACGAGGAGCTTAACGACTTCATCGCCCGGCCGCTGCGCCGGCGAGCGTTTACCTGCGTCTGCGCTCGCGACGCGACGACCAAGCATATGATCGAAGTGCTCGGCGTGCCGCATACCGAGGTCGAGCTGATACTCGTGAACGGCGACTCGGTCGGGTTCGATCATCCGCTTGCCGACGGCGACCGCGTCGCCGTCTATCCGAAATTCGAGGCGCTCGACATCCAGCCGCTGCTGCGCGTGCGCGAGCGGCCATTGCGGGTGATGCGCTTCATCGCCGATGCGCATCTCGGCGGCCTCGCGCCGCTGCTGCGGCTCGCGGGCTTCGATACGCTCTATGACAATCACTTTCCCGACGCCGATATCGAGGCGCTCGCCGCCGCGCAACAGCGCATCGTGCTGACGCGCGACCGCGAGTTGCTCAAACGCCGCAACATCACGCACGGCTGCTATGTGCGCGCGCTGCGCCCGCGAGAGCAGTTGCGCGAAGTGTTTGAACGGCTCGATCTCGCGCGCAGCGCCCAGCCGTTCCGGCTATGTCTGGTATGCAACGCGCCGCTGCGGCGCATCGGGCGCGAGGAAGCCGGCCCGCGCGTGCCGCACGGCGTGCTGCAACGGCATAGCCGCTTCGTCACGTGCGACATCTGCGGACGCGTGTTCTGGGAAGGCACGCATTGGCAGAGGATGCGCGCGTTGATGGACAGCGTTTCCGCCGGCGAGCCGGACCGCATCGGCTGACGCCGCGTGCTTGCGTACAATGCGGGTTGATCTATTTCGCAGAGGCCTTTCCGATGGCGATGAAAAAAACCGACCTTGAGAAGAACAAGGCACTGAAACTGGGCAACGCGATGAAGCAGGCGGCCGCGAGCCGCGGCGGCAAGGGCACGGCGACCGAGCCGAAGATCGACCGGCGCGAGCAGCGCAAGCTCGATCAGGCGCAAGGCCTGGTCCCGTTTGCGTGCAAGCTGAACAGCGGACTGGTGGAAGAGCTGAAAACGCGCGCCGCCACGCATCCGGACGGCCTGAACGGGCTGCTGGATGAAGTGATCCGGCGCGGACTCGAGGGCTGATCCGCCCAAGCAAGACCCGCCGCAAAAGCAAAAAGGCCAGAGCATGCTCTGGCCTTTTTGCTGGCAACGCATCTGCCGCCACGGCTGCATCGACCGACTAGCGGCCCGGCGCAGCGGTACGGCGCGCCCGACGAGCGGGCTTCGGATCAGTTTTGCGTGCCTTTGTCGTTCGTGCCTGCTGCGGAAGCTTCCGCGGAAACGTGTGCTTTCTTGCCGTGGGTCTTCAGCTGCTTCGTGTGGTGCTTCTTCGGTGCGCTTGCCGCTGCTGCGGGAGCGGCTTCCGATGCCTGTGCGAAAGCTTGAACGGAAACGAGCGCGATCGAAGCGGCTGCGAGCGAGACGATAACTTTCTTCATGTGTTGTTCCCCAAACCAGACGACTGAGTCAATGTGAATGAATACAACAGCTATACGGTGGAGCGGGCTGGACTTCGAGGCGCCTTGCGCTCCCCGCGGGAGAGTATTACCCAGGCGTAGGCGGTTTGTCATGCGCAAAACCCGATATGTATTTTCCGGGCGACAGCTTACTTTCAGCGTACTTTCATTTGCCCAGCAGGCCGTACCAGGGGCATGACCAGGCCCACCCGAAGCCGCCCGGCACGTGCCTCGCCGACCGCTCCGGCACGCTCAAACCAGATTGCGCAACAGGCTCGCGGTCTCCTGTAGCGCCGGCAAAACGCGGTGCAGCGCGGCGTTCGCCGATTCTTCACCGATCGGCATGCTGACGCTGATCGCCGCGACCACCGTGCCGTGCCGGTCGCGCAACGGCACCGCGACGCCGCGCACCCCGATCTCGAGTTGCTGGTCGGTAACCACGTAGCCGTTGCGGCGGATTTCGCCGAGCACTTCTCTCAGCCGTTCGACCGTCGAATAGGTATAAGGCGTAAAAACCTTGATCGGATACGACGCGAGCCACTGGTCGATACCGTCGGGCGGCTGGAACGCAAGCAGCACGAGCCCCGCCGACGACAATGGCGCCGGCGCGCGAGAGCCGGTCACGAAGCCGACCGCCATCGCGCGATTGACGCCGTTGCGCGCGACATAGACCACGTCATGTTCGTCGAGGATCGCGACCAGCGCGGTTTCCTGCACAGTCGCGGTGATCCGCTGCAGGAACGGCTGCACCGTGCGCGGCAGGCGTGCCGAATCGAGGTAAGACTGGCCGAGCCGCAGCACGCGCGGGGCGAGCCAGAACAGCTTGCCGTCGGTGTCGACGTAGCCGAGCTCGCGCAGCGTCAGGAGATAGCGGCGCGCGGCCGTGCGTGACAGGCCGGCGCGGGCGGCGACCATCGTTGGCGTCATGCGCGCGTGCTCTTCGTCGAATGCTTCGATGATCGCGAGCGCCTTCGCGGCGCCCGCGATCCAGTCCTTGTCGTCCATTTGGTTTGCTCGTGAAGGAGCCGAATATCGCGGTTCAATTGCCGCGCGGCCGTTGCGCGATTATCGCGCGACTGATGCGCTTTACCTGCCCGCGCGCGAGGCCCGCGTATCATGTGAGCGATTCCTTACCGGCCAAGCACCGCCTGTTGCGCCTGTGCTGCGGCCGGCACGATCCACACACCAAATCAGAAAAATCCTTGAATCCCGATTCCCGCCAACACCTGCGCGCCAACGTGCTGATGCTGATCGCCGCGATGATCTGGGGCTCCGCGTTCGTCGCGCAGCGACTGAGCCTCGATACGATCGGCCCGTTCCTGTTCACCGGCTTGCGCTTTCTGCTCGGCGCGCTCGTCGTACTGACGATGATCGTCTGCGTGCGCCGCCCGGCGCTCGCCGAGCTGACGAAGCGCGCGCCCGGTGGAGCCCGCGAACTGCTTGGCGCGGGCGCGCTGCTCGGTGTCGTGCTGGCCGTGTCGATTTCGCTGCAGCAGATCGGCCTGCAATTCACGAAGATCGCGAACGCGGGCTTCATCAGCTCGCTCTATGTGGTGATCGTGCCGCTGCTCGGCGTGCTGTTTCGCCACCGGACCGGCCTCGGTACGTGGCTTGGCGCACTGCTCGCGGCGCTCGGCATGTATTTTCTGAGCGTCGACGAGCATTTTTCGATGCTGTACGGCGACTGGTATCAGCTCGCGGGGGCGCTGGTGATTTCCGCGCAGATGATGCTGGTCGGCCGCTTCGCGGCGCGCCACGACACGCTGATGCTCGCCCTCGTGCAGTTCGTGGTCTGCGGGCTCGTGTGTTTGTCGATCGGTCTCGCCGTGGAGCCGGTCAGCACCGCGGTGATCGCGCGCGCTGCGCCGACGATCGCATACGGCGGGGCGTTATCGGTGGGCGTCGCGTATACGATCCAGGTGGTCGCGCAGCGCTACGCGGCGCCGTCGCACGCGGCGGTGATTTTCAGCATGGAAGGGGTGTTCGCGGCGTTCGCGGGCTGGCTCGTTCTCGGCGAAACGCTGACGGCTCGCGCGTTGTTCGGCTGTGCGCTGATGCTGGCGGGGTTGATCGTGTGTCAGGTACTGCCGGGCTGGAAGCGCGCCCGGCAGCGTGCGCCGCAGGCGTTGTGAACGGGTTCGTTGTGCGGCTGACCCGTTGAGCGTTCAGCCGGCCTCGCCGATTTGCCCAACTAGGCCGCGCGCGGATGAGCGACAACGCTCGGTGCATCGGCGGTCGGCGGAAACACGCACCAGCAGCCGTCGTCGTGACGAAAGAAGAACAACCCTCGCCCGCCCTCTTCCGCCGACGTCTCCACTCGCACATAACGCCGCCCGCCCATGCGCGTTCGGCTGAACTCCGTTACGTGAACCGGCTGGGAAGGCAATGGCGCAAGCCACTTCTCGACCAGAAACCGCAACGACTGCTCGCTCGCGGCTCTCATGATCTGCTCCGGAAGAGTCTGTCCCGCTGCGTGTCGCGTGTGGACTCGGGGCTGTCGTCGCCGGCGGCGTCGACTTTCTCGTCAGCCTCGGCGGCTGCCAGTGCCATCGCCCGATTGGTCGCGGCCGCGCGTAGCGAACTGCAATGGGCCGCATGCCGAAGGTCCGAGAGAAGATGGACTAGCTGTCGTGCTGATCTGCGTTTCATACATCCCCCCGCACTGCATCAGGAACCTCAGAAAGCACTTTAACTTTAGGCCGGATTGTTCGCTGTACAAATGGTTTTGACGAAATAGCAACAGTTGCGCTTGCAAAAAAAAGACGCGCAATCTTCGTGCCGCGTTATCAATGTGCGCGTTCGGCAGGCGGAAATCTGTGCGTTGGCGAGCGCTTCGCATCGCGCGAAGCGTCGGTGCGGAGGCAACGGGAGGCATCATTCAGAGGGACGGTTATCCACAGCGACCTCTGAACAACTTCGGGATAGCACGACGAACAGCCTGTGCGCGAAATCTTGATAAAGGCGGGGTCGGTTAACGGGCGTTCGAACTTATCCCACTTATGTAGTTTTTCTACCGACGTGTTCCGCAGGGTTATGGGTTTCGCATGATGTTGAAGCGCCGGGACATTTGCGAGTTATCCACAGAAACAGTTAACCCTTGTTAACTACTACTATGTATGTATACGTATACCGTAAACACCATAAGGTGAATCTCGCTGCGC
The DNA here is from genome assembly GCF_021390595.1 of Paraburkholderia sp. HP33-1. NCBI lineage: Bacteria > Pseudomonadati > Pseudomonadota > Betaproteobacteria > Burkholderiales > Burkholderiaceae > Paraburkholderia > Paraburkholderia sp. HP33-1. Next base: position 3,234,213 of record NZ_JAJEJR010000001.1, read on the forward strand.
GGGTGAATCACAGGCTGACCGGAGCTTGATCAGCCTGAATGCGACGGCGCGCTGCGCCGCGATCACGGCACCTGTGCCGAGCCGCTCGCGGGTTCGATCGATGCCGCCTGGCCGATCGGGTCGGCGAGTTGGGAGGCCGGCGACGGGATCGTTAACGGAACCGCTGCGGGCGCGGAGGCTGAGGTTGGCGCCTGAGCCGCGGCTGGAGGTGTCACCGCTTCGGACGTGCCCGTCGTCAGTTGAACGGGCGCTGGCGACGTCGGATGAACCGGAACGGCCGTCGTCGCCTGAACGGCGGCGGGAGTCGGCGCCGGTACCGGCACGGGCACCGGCTCAGGGGTCGTCACCTGAAGCGGCGCAGCTACCGGCAATGTTCGCGTTTCGATCGTGCTGCTCGTCACCGGCTCCGTGCGCACCACGGTCTGCAAATAGTGATCGACGAGGCTGAAAAAGCGGTCGTAGAACTTGCCCGATGGAATCGTCTCGCTCGAGATCTTCACCATCGCGTCGCTATTCGAGCGGATCGGCAGCGACAGCGAACCGAGCACGCTGAGCCCGACGCTCGCCGACGTATCGCTTTTCTTCAACGCGTAGCCGTTCTGTACGGCATTCACATAAACGATGCTGGTATTGGCCGCCTCTTCGCCGGGCGTGCAGACGACGTGAAATTCGACGGACACATGGGTATCGCTGGTCGGCTGAAAATCCTTCGTGCCGTCGACGGTATCCGGGCGCGACATCGTCGTCAGATAGCCCTGGCTCAGCAGTGCGCGACGCGCGGCTTCGCAGCTATCGGTCGTACTCGAATTGAAATTGCGCGCGTACGGGCTTGCGCCAGTTAGGAACTGTTCCTGAGTGAATTGAGGCCGCGGCGTGCTGCTGCACGCCGTGAGCGCCAGCAGGCCGAACAGGGCCGCTGTGGTGGTGCGGGAAAAAAGGGTCTGCATGATCAGGTGCAAGAAGCGCCTCGTGAGCGCGAATGGGAATGCATTGTAGAGCGGGCAGCGCAATGTGCGTAAAAAGCGGGCAACGGGCAGCCCGCGACCTATTACGGCAGGTAACAGCGTCTCAACATGATGCGCGCCGTCCGAGCTTCACGGCGCGTGCAGACAGACACGGGAGAAGAAACCGCGCGAGTGCGCCTAGTTCGACGCCGAGCGCGTCGAACCTGCCGTCGCGGCCGAAGTCGCCCCAGAGGCCGCGGCCGCCGCCGCCGCGACGGCCCCGCTCGCTGCGGGAGCGATAAGCGTGGCCGGCACGCTGAACGCGGCCGCCCACTGGTTTGTGCCCGCGCACCGATCGGCCTCGCACGACGCGGGCCGCCCATCGGCCCCCTGAGCGCCGTCCACGGACGACGCGATCTCCGCAAAATCCCCGACGCGCAGATTTACCTTCTGCGCATACGCCTTCGACCCGCCATAGCTCTTCAGCGCGGCATTCAGATCGCCGTTGGCCGAGCGCATATAGCCGTACAGGATCGCCGAACCGGCCTCGATGTTCGCGCCCGGCTCGGTCAGGTCCTTCACGTTGCGCAGCAGCCCGCGATGCGCCTGCGGCACGACCTGCATCAGCCCCGTCGCGCCATTGGCGCCGCGGGCTTTTTCCTTGAAGCGGGATTCGATCGAGATGATGGCGAGCAACAGCGCCGGAGGGAGGGAGTATTTGGAGGCGGCGGATTGCACCGCGTCTGAAATCTTTTGAGCTTTGTCCTTCGTCAGCCCGAATTTCTGCGTCAGATACGCCGATATTCGGTCGCTGTTTTCGTCGGCCGCCGCGGCTTGCGCGAGGCCGAGCGAAAGCACGAAAAGGCAAAGTAACCGACTCATGAGGGATGATGGAAGGTAGCAAAGATCGGCGCATTATAGCGCCGCGATGCCCGCCGGCACCGGTCATCCACAATTTTTGCCTTTTAAATCAAGGATGATCGGAACTCTCGGTGAGAATCGGTCCTACTTTGACTTGGGATCGTAGCCGTCGGTCAGCGTTGCAAGGAATGCGGCGACGTCGTCGATATCGCGCTCGGACCATACCGGGCGCTCACCCGTTTTGCGCGACAGCGGCTCGTCGGTCGTGTCGACGTTCACGCGCAGTGCGACCGGCAGATCGTCGAATTTGTCGACTTTGCCGTGCGCATCCTTCGGATACCACTTGGCCGGGTTCGTATCGCGTTGCACGTAGAAACGCAGCGCGTCCTTCAGCGTATGGAAGCGGCCGTTGTGGAAAAACACGTGGCGCGTCGCGGTATTGCGCAGGGATACTGACTTGAACAGCCCGCAATTGTGCTTGTCGCTCTGATCCAGGCGCAGCGGTCCGCACAGACCCATGTCGAAATACTTGGGATCGGCGTTGACCTTCAGTTCCGGGTTGCGCGGCACGCCAAGCGCCTGGAAGTTGAAGTCGGTGAAGAGCGGATGAGCGCCGTTCACGCCCGGCTGGTCAATATGACAGGATGCGCAGTTGCCGCCGGCGGGGTCGTCGAACAGTTTTTTGCCGCGCAATTCGTGTGCAGTTAGTTGCACTTTTCCGTCGAGGTAGTAATCGAACTTGCTCGTGTACGGATGAAAACTCGGATCTTCGAGCTCGAAGCGCTCGATCGCGTACATCGCCTGCGTGAATGCCTTCGACGAATCGGCAAAGATGTTCTGGCCGAATACTTCCTTGAAGCGCGCTGCATACGGCGCGCGCTGCATCTTCGCGAGCAACGCGGCCGGATCCTTGTTGGCCATCTCGTTTGGATTGAACAGCGGGAAGCTTGCCTGATCGTGCAGATAGTTGAAGCGCCCATCCCAGCCGAAGCCGCCGACAGGCGCGTTATCCGTTTCGCTGAGCCGCTCGGACAGGCTCGCTGCCTGCGCATGCGTCCAGACCGGCGTACGGTTGAGCACGTAGCGCAGGCTCGGCACTGCGCGCGTGCCCTGCTGATGCAGGTCCGCGCCGCCCAGTTGCGCGGCGAGCCCGTTGGGCGGCCCGTACGCGTGCTCCGGACTATGACAGCTCGCGCACGACATCTTGCCCGAGCTCGACAGCGCCGGATCGAAGAACATCAGCTTGCCGAGCGCGGCGGCATCGCTGTAGACGGGCTTCGCATCGGCGGGCGCTGCTGTTGGAGTCGACGCGAAGGCGGGAACCGCAAAGGCGCCCGTTAGCAACGCGCCGCCCATCAGGGCGGCGACTGCTATCCGGCTCGCGCTCGCGCGCGCCGAGAATCGCATGGCAGAAGACAGCATCGAGTCTTTTAGAGGTTCGTGAAGATATCGCTGCCGAATCCGACCAGACCCGCCTGCCCCGCATAACCGAGGTAGCCGAGCTGGAAGATATCCTCGATGCTCTTCAGCATCGAATAGTGGTTGTACGGCACCGTCGACACCGTGCCCGGCTTGATGAACTTCGAGATCATCACCGCGCCGGTCTGGTCGCCGCCGTAGCTCGTCTTGGTCAGGTTGATCGTGACGCCCTTATACGCGAGCGACGAGGTCTCCGGGAACGACGGCAGGTTCGGGCCCGGTTGCTGGCTGCAGCAGGTCGTGCCGGAAAAGACCAGATCCTCGCCCGATGCGGAAGTTGTGACCGTCGCGTAGCTGCTTTCGTCGAAGTTGATGATCAGCAGACCGTCCTTCTGGAACGCCGGCGACGCGGTGATGATCGGCACCCACTTCTGCAGGAACGTGTTCGCGCTCGTCAGGCCACCCGGCTGGCCGTTCACGCAAGGCGCGTCGTGGCCGTCGTCACACAGGTTCGGCGTGATCAGGTTGAAGTTCGCGGTGGTCGAAACCGATTGCAGGTCGTTCTGCAGGTTATTCAGATTGACGACGTGCGTCCCGCAGTCCGGCGAATCGATGATCGAGTGGAAGTACATGAACGGGTTGTGGCGCGTCGCGTACTGGTCACCGAGCGGCACGGCCGCGCTCGGCGCTTCGGCCGACTCCGTCAGGTCCGTCGTGTTCAGCGTCGGGTGGCCGCAGGTGGCGGCTTCGCGCGACGGGTCGTTGCCCATGTCGCCTTCATAGCCCTTCCACGTATAGCCCGCTGCCGTGAGCTGGTCCGGCAGCGTCTTCACGCTCGCCGGATACACGCAGCCGGAGCCGATCGCCTGGCCATCGGACGTCATGCCGGTGAGCTTGAAGTCCTGATAGGTCATGCAGTCGTTATCGGTCTCGTTGGTTGCCGACTGGCCGCTGATCATCGCGATGTAGTTGTCGAGGCTCACGTGGCCGGTGCCGTAGTACTGCTGCACGAGCGCGCCTTGCGAAGCGAGCGTCTGCGCCAGATACGGCGCCTTGGTGTTCGCGCCGAACGTGGTCGCGTAATTTTCGTTTTCGAGCGTGATCACGAAGACGTGGCGAATCTGCTGCTGTCCGGTCAATTGCAGCCCGCCGGAAGAAGACGAGCCGCAGGCGGCCACGATCAAAGCGATTAAAGCCGCGCAAGCGGCCATGAGGAACGCGCGTAACCCGATGCGGTGTGACATGTTGGTTGCCCTCTGTTGTTGTCTTTTGTTGCCATGTAGTGATGGCTGTCTCAATTGCGGGCAGACTTTAGGGAGCACCCATGACATTTCCGTGAAAGTTGACGTTGGTTCACCAATCAATCCATTGGCGAAACATCGAACGTGTTGGGATCGCGCGCTTGCTCGCGCCACCGAGGGTTGCCCACTCGATTCACGCTTCGCGCGGATTTGAGACAATGCCCGTCGGCCACGCTTATCGTTGCGCGCCGCTTCAATGAACAACCGATGTTTTCAGCTATGAGCAAGACCGCGTTTATTCCCAGCGTCCCCGGCACGTCGGAGGACGACTTCGAGATTTCGGCGAGCGCGAAGATGGCCGGCTACCGGCGCTTTTTTGGTGTGCTGAAGGTGGTGCGCACGACCGACGGCCGCGTGCTGTTTCCGTTCGATGGCGCGCCCGAACTGGGCCCGCACGCGAGCCGGCTCGAAGCGCTTGCGGCCGCACAGGTTTATGGCGAACACATCGTCGCGAGCGATCTGGCGCGGCCAGAGTTATAGGATTCGTCGATTACCCGGCGATATACCGATGCGCGAACACGCGCGAGTCGGTCAGCGCACGCGTACCCGGCTTGCCGCGCCAGCCCGCGCACGCGCGGCGAGCACACCACCGAGCACGCCGCCGATATGGCTCTGCCACGACACATCTGGATAGATAGGCAGCACGCCGAACAGCAGGCTCAGACCGTAGCTGCTGACAACGACCAGGGCCACGAGGATCGACACGAGATTGCGCGCGTAGTAGCCGCGTGCGACCAGATAGCCCGCATAGCCGAACACCAGCCCGCTGGCGCCGATATGCACCGAATCCGGCGCGCCGAAAAGCCACGCGCAAAGGCCCGCTCCGAGCATCGCGCCGAGGGTCGCACGAAAGAAGCCGGCGATGTCTGGCCACGTACACAGCCAGCCGAGTACGATGAGCCCGCTCGTGTTGGCGGCGATGTGCCCCAGGCTCGCATGCAGCCACGGCGCGAACAGGATGCCTTGCAGGCCGCCGAGCGAACGCGGCACGACGCCGTGCTCGTTCAGATGCAGGAACGGCAATGCAACCGACAGAAAGAATACCGCCCACATCGAACCGACGAACAGCGCGATCAGGACGATTCGCGACTTGAGCTTCGCGGTTAGCGTGTTGGGGGATGAGGTCTTCATGGTGACGAGGCCACGGGGATGTCGACAGAGGGTAGTCGATGTGGCGTCGTCACGTCGAGGCATCGAGGATCAACGGATGCCGACTGAAGCAGTGGATGATTCGTCAGCCACACCGCATGGCGGTGTGGCTAATTTCGCCTGAGCCTGTAGCTCAGTTCAGTTTGCCGCTATGCCCGCTTCCTCACTCCACCGTCACCGACTTCGCCAGGTTCCGCGGCTTATCCACATCCGTGCCGCGCGCACAAGCGGTGTGATACGCGAGCAACTGCAGCGGCACGACGTGCAGAATCGGCGACAGCAAGCCATAGTGCTCCGGCATCCGGATCACATGCAGTCCCTCGCCGTTGACGATCTTCGTATCCGCATCGGCAAATACATAAAGCTGGCCGCCGCGCGCGCGCACTTCCTGGATGTTCGACTTCAGCTTTTCGAGCAGCGCGTCGTTCGGCGCGACCGTCACCACCGGCATCGCTTCGGTCACGAGCGCCAGCGGCCCATGCTTGAGTTCGCCAGCCGGATACGCCTCGGCATGGATATACGAAATTTCCTTCAGCTTCAGCGCGCCTTCGAGCGCGATCGGATAGTGCAGGCCGCGTCCGAGGAACAACGCGTGTTCCTTGCGCGAGAACTCTTCCGACCACGCGATGATCTGCGGCTCCAGCGCGAGCACGCTGTTGAGCGCAGCCGGCAGGTGGCGCAACTGCTTCAGATAATCCGCTTCCTGCTCGTGGTTCAGGCGACCGCGCAGCTTCGCGAGCGTCGCGGCCAGCGTGAACAGCGCGACCAGCTGCGTCGTGAACGCCTTGGTCGACGCGACACCGATCTCGCGGCCCGCGTGCGTGAGGAACGACAACTCCGTCTGCCGAACCATCGCGCTCGTGCCGACGTTGCAGATTGCGAGCGTATGCTTGTGGCCGAGCTCCTGCGCGTGCTTGAGCGCCGCGAGCGTGTCCGCGGTTTCGCCTGACTGCGAAATCACCACCACCAGCGACTTCGGATTCGGCACCGACTCGCGATAGCGGTACTCGCTAGCGATCTCGACCTGGGTCGGAATCTTCGCGAGCGATTCGAGCCAGTACTTGGCTGTGAGCCCCGAGTAGTAGCTCGTGCCGCACGCGAGAATCAGCAGGCTGTTGATGTCCGCGAACACCTGGCCCGCGCCTTCACCGAAAATCGACGCATCGAACGCATCGGCCTGGGCAATCGTGTCGGTGATCGCGCGCGGCTGCTCGAAAATTTCCTTCTGCATGAAATGGCGATACGGGCCGAGTTCGACCGCCCCGCCATACGACGCTACCTGCCGCACCTCGCGTTGCGCGGCATCGCCCTGGCGATCGACGATGCGCACGCCATCGAGCGACAGTTCGCAGACGTCGCCTTCCTCGAGGAAGATGAAGCGCTCGGTGCTGCCCGCGAGCGCGAGCGCGTCGGACGCGAGGAAGTTCTCAACGTCGCCGAGTCCGACCACGAGCGGCGAGCCCTGGCGCGCGCCGACCACCGTATGCGGCTGGTCCTTGTGCAACACCGCGATCGCATACGCGCCGTGCAGTTGCGCGATTGCCGCGTGCACCGCCGCGAACAGATCGCCGCGATACAGGCTGTGGATCAGGTGCGCGATAACCTCGGTGTCGGTCTGCGAGACGAACTCGTAACCCTTGCCCCGCAGCGTTTCGCGCAGCACCTCATAGTTCTCGATGATGCCGTTGTGTACCAATGCGAGCGCATCCCGCGAGAAGATCGGATGCGCGTTGTCGGTGACCGGCGCGCCGTGCGTGGCCCAGCGCGTATGCGCGATCCCCGTCACGCCTTCGAGGTTTCCGTCGCGCACCTGGCCTTCGAGGTCGGCGACGCGCGCAACGCTGCGCGCGCGGGTCGGGCCGCGCCCGCCGAGCACGGCGACGCCGCACGAATCGTAGCCGCGATATTCGAGGCGCCGCAGTCCTTCGATCAGGACGGAAACGATATTACGTTGCGCAACCGCGCCGACAATGCCGCACATGGTGTATTCCTTTTCAGTGCCGGATTCAGTGAGCGCGCCTCGTGGGCGCGCCATATCGATCAGCTTTTCTTTTTGACCGGGCGCACGTAACCGGTCTTGCTCGTTTGAGTCTTGTCGTTCAACACCAGCGCATCGGCGGCGACGTCCTTCCAGACCGTGGTGCCGGCCGCAATCGTCGCGCCGCGCTGCACGCGCACCGGCGCGACGAGCTGCGTGTCGGAGCCGACGAACACGTCGTCCTCGATCACGGTGCGGAATTTGTTGGCGCCGTCATAGTTGCAGGTGATCGTGCCCGCGCCGATATTCACGCGCGCGCCTATATCGGCGTCGCCGATATAGGTGAGGTGGTTGGCTTTCGAGCCATGACCGAGCACCGCGTTCTTGATCTCGACGAAGTTTCCTACATGAGACTCGTCCTGCAGCGCCGCGCCTGGACGCAAGCGCGCATACGGACCGAGCACGACCTTCGCGCCAACTTCCGCACCTTCGATGTGTGTGAACGCATCGACGCGCGTGCCGGCGCCGAGACTCGCGTTGCGGATCACGCAGTTCGGCCCGATGCTGACGTTATCGGCCAGCGTCACGCGGCCTTCGAACACGCAGTTCACGTCGATCGACACGTCGCGCCCGCATTCGAGCGTGCCGCGCACGTCGACTCGCGCCGGATCGGCGAGCGTCACGCCCGCGACGAGCAGCGTGTCGGCGACATTGCGCTGCTGAATCCGCTCGAGCTCGGCGAGCTGCTGCTTACTGTTCACGCCGAGCGTTTCCCATTCGTCGTCGGGTTGCGTGGTGACGACTTCGAGGCCGGCTTCGATCGCCATCTCGACCGCGTCGGTCAGATAGAACTCACCTTGCGCGTTGTCGTTTTTCAGCGCCGCTAGCCAGCCGGCGAGGCGCGCGGTCGGTACGACCATGATGCCGGTGTTGATTTCGGCGATCCTCAGCTGTTCAGGGCTGGCGTCCTTCTGTTCGACGATGCGCTGCACCTTGCCATGCTGATCGCGCACGATGCGGCCGTAGCCGGTCGGGTCGTCGAGCGTGACGGTGAGCACGCCGTAGCCGTCCTGACCGGCGCGCCCGGTCAGCGCACGCAGCGTTTCCGCGCGCGTGAGCGGCACGTCGCCATAGAGCACCAGCGTGGGCAGTGAGGGATCGAGCAGCGGCAGCGCCTGCTGCACCGCGTGGCCGGTGCCGAGCTGCTGCTCCTGCACCACGAATTGAAGATCAGGCGCCGCGACGGCTTCACGCACGGCTTCGGCGCCGTGACCGATCACGACGATCAGACGCGCGGGCTTGAGCGCGCGAGCGGTGTCGATGACATGAGCGAGGAGCGGCCGGCCGGCCAGAGGATGGAGCACCTTGGGAAGCGCGGACCGCATGCGCTTGCCGGTACCTGCCGCCAAAATCACGATGTTCATGGCGTCGGTAATCAGACGAGTTTGGAGCGGAGGATTCTATCATGCTGCACCTGCAACAAAGGCCGCTGACGCGGCCTCGGCAGGGGTGGCAAACCGGCGGAAAGCCGCCGGAATGCCTGCAGACCAGACACTGTTCGACAGGCGTTGTCAGAGGTCGTCGAACTGGACCAGCGAAATGGTCTTCGCGCCGGTGAGCGGTGCGCCTTCGTCGCCGGTCGAGCACGGTTCTTCGTCGAACGCGATATCGCCTTGCGGATCGGCCTCGCCAGTCGCGCGCAGCCCCTTGAACGGAAACAGCTGATGATCCATCAGGTGCGACGGCACCACGTTCGACAACGCGTTGAACATGTTCTCGATGCGGCCCGGGAAGCGCTTCTCCCAGTCGCGGACCAGCGCCTTCATTTCCGCGCGCTTGAGGTTCGGTTGGCTACCGCAAAGATTGCACGGAATGATCGGGAATTCGCGCAGCTCCGCGTACTTCTCCAGATCGGTTTCCTTCACGTAGGCGAGCGGCCGGATCACGATGTTCTTGCCGTCGTCCGATTGCAGCTTGGGTGGCATGCCCTTCAGCTTGCCGCCGTAGAACAGGTTCAGCAGCAGCGTCTGCAGGATGTCGTCGCGATGATGGCCGAGCGCGATCTTGGTCGCGCCGAGCTCGCCCGCGACGCGGTACAGGATGCCGCGCCGCAGCCGCGAGCACAGCGAGCAGGTGGTCTTGCCCTCCGGCACGAGCCGCTTGACGATGCTGTAGGTGTCCTGGTTCTCGATATGAAACGGGATGTCGAGCTGCGTCAGGTATTCCGGCAGCACGTGCTCGGGGAAGCCCGGCTGCTTCTGGTCGAGGTTCACCGCGACGATGTCGAAATTGATCGGCGCGCGCTCGCGCAGCCGCATCAGGATCTCGAGCATCGCGTAACTGTCTTTGCCGCCCGACAGGCACACCATCACCTTGTCGCCGTCCTCGATCATGTTGTAGTCGCCGATCGCCTGGCCGACCTGGCGCGCGAGGCGCTTGAACAGCTTGTTGTTCTCGTACGCTTCCTTCTGCTCGCGGCGCGTGAGCGGCATTTTCGAGGCGCGGGCGGTTTGCGTGGCCTCGGTGGCTCCGTCGCCCTGGTTCAGCATTTCCGGCGCATTCATCGCTCAATCCTCCTTGATGCGGAAGACTTCGACGCCGACCGCATCGCAGTCCGGATACACATCCGGCTTCTCGGTCGACACGCGCGCGCCGCGCACTTGCGGATGCTCGAGCATGGCGCGCACGAGATCGTCGCACAGCGTTTCCTGCAGATGGATATGGCCTTGTGAGACGCGCTTGGCGATCGTCGAGCGCATGAAGTCGTAGTCGACGACTTCGTTGAGCTTGTCGTGCACCGGCGTGGACATCGCGAGCGGCACGAACAGTTCGACGTTGATCACGACGCGCTGTTCGCCACGCTTTTCGAAGTCGTGCACGCCGATATTGATGTGCACTTCGTAATTGCGCAGAAAGAGCCGGCGGCAATCGGCGAGCCGGGGGTGCGAAAGAGCGGCAAACATGTTCGTTCCAATCAAAAAAGCGTGCGCTTGCACGCAAAGGGGCACTTCACCACGCGCGACGGCCGCCTCGGCAAGGCAAGCCGCGTGCGCGTGTCAGGCGCCCGTCAAAAACATCACGTCGCGCGGCAGCGGCACGAGATGCTGCCCGCCGTCGACCACCAGCGTCGTTCCGGTGACGCCGGCTGCATCCGCGAGATACAGCGCGGCGGCGACGATATCCTCGGGCCGCGACGCACGGCCAAGAGGCGTCATACGGTGAGCGGCTTCAAACCCGTCCTGGGTCTGGTCGCCCGATTGCATGGTCAGGCCGGGCGCGAGCCCGACCACCCGGAGCTTCGGCGCGAGCGCCTGAGCGAGCGCGACCGTCGCAGTCTGCAACGCCGCCTTCGACAGCGTGTACGACAGATAGTCCGGGTTCATGTTGTACAGCTTCTGGTCCAGCACATTGATGACAACACCGCGCTGGCTTTCGTCGCGCGACGCGGCATCGGGGGTCGCGTCGTACAGCATCCGCGCGAGCACGAGTGGCGCGCCTAGGTTCATCGCGGTCAGCTTCAGCAGCAGCTCGTAGCCGACATCGCGCGCCGTGTCTTCCTCGAAGCGCGACGCGTTGTTGACGATGCACGACGGCCGCCCCAGCGCGGCGATACAGTCCGGCAGCAGCCGCGCGACCTGCGCTTCGTCACCGAGATCGGCGTGCAGCGCGATCGCGCGGCGGCCCAGCGCGACGATTTGCGCGACCACTTCGTCGGCTTCCTCGCGCGACGCACCGTAGTGCACGGCCACATCCCAGCCGCGCGCGGCGAAGCCGAGCGCAAGCGCGCGCCCGATGCGGCGCGCGGCGCCGGTAACCAGCACGACGCGAGGCATTTCGGGCGGCAAGTCGGCCGCGCGGGCAGCGATGTCCGGAGAGACGGTCATTTACAATGCGGGGATGAATCCGAAAGCTCACCAACCCGATAGTTTACCTGCTCCCGGCCCGAGCGCGCTCGCGCAGTCCGACGCGCTGGTCGCCGCGATCCGCGCGCAGCTCGACGCGACCGGCGGCTGGCTGCCGTTCGACCGCTACATGGAGCGCGCGCTGTACGCGCCGGGGCTCGGCTACTACAGCGGCGGTGCGCGCAAATTCGGCCTGCGCGCCGACGACGGCAGCGACTTCGTCACCGCGCCGGAACTGTCGCCCCTCTTCGCCGCGACGCTCGCGCGCCCGGTCGCCGAAGCGTTGGAGGCGAGCGGCACGCGCGACGTCATCGAGTTCGGCGCGGGCACCGGCAAGCTCGCCGCCGGGCTGCTCAATGCGCTCGACACGCTCGGCGCGGAATTCGACAGCTATTCGATCGTCGATCTGTCGGGTGAGCTGCGCGAGCGGCAGCGCGAGACGATCGCGGCGGCAGCGCCCGCGTTGCTCGCGAAAGTGCACTGGCTCGACGCATTGCCGGAGCGCTTCGAGGGCGTCGTGATCGGCAACGAGGTGCTCGACGCGATGCCGGTACGGCTCTTCGCCCATAGCGGCGGCGTCTGGCACGAGCGCGGCGTGGTGTGGCGAGACGCCGCATTCGGATTTGACGACCGGCCGGTCGCGGCCGCCGAGGACCTCGCGCTGCTCGCCGAAATCGACACGACGCGCGACCCCGCCGGCGACGACTACGTGACCGAAACGCACGAAGCCGCGCGCGCCTTCACGCGCACCATCTGCACGATGCTCGCGCGCGGTGCGATTTTCCTGATCGACTACGGCTTTCCGCGCCACGAGTACTACCACGACCAGCGCGCGCAGGGCACGCTGATGTGCCACTACCGGCACCGCGCGCACGGCGACCCGTTCCTGTACCCCGGTCTGCAGGACATCACCGCGCACGTCGAATTCACCGGCATTGCCGAAGCGGGCGTCGAAACCGGCGCGGACCTGCTCGGCTTCACGTCGCAAGCGCGCTTCCTGCTGAATGCGGGCGTCACCGAGGCGCTCGGCGAAATCGATCCCGACGACACCGCGCGCTTTCTGCCCGCAGCCAACGCGGTGCAGAAGCTGCTCTCCGAGGCGGAGATGGGTGAACTCTTCAAGGTGATCGCGTTTTCGCGCGGACTCGACGACACGCTACGCGCCTTTTCGAACGGCGACCGCTCGCATACGCTGTGATTGTGAATCCGCCCAGGCACGAGGACGCGCGATGATCCGCTGGCTTCTGACTACCTTCGTGGCCGTCGCGGTGCTGTCGTCGTGCTGGCCGTGGCTGAGGAAGCTCGGCATCGGCCGGATGCCCGGCGACGTGACCTTGCGGCTGTTTGGTCGCGAGTATCCGTTTCCGTTCATGTCGACGCTGGTGCTGTCGATGCTGTTGTCGCTGCTGGCGCGGGCGTTGTAGGCGCCGCGCGCCACTTTACGCCCGCGCGACTTCACGCGAGCGCCGCTTCTACCGCGCGCACCCGCTCCTCATGTACGGCGTCCTTGATGCCGGCCGGCGCATCGGCGAGCCGCCTGGCGACGGCCCCCGCATCGACTCCGCGCACAGCGACTAGCGCCACCCTCAGCCGCTCCGCCTGCGGATAGTCGCTCATCTCGAAGCCAAGCCGCCCGCGCGCATCGGACTCGCAGGCCTGCAATGCCTCGGCAAAGCGCGCCGGTTTGCGGATCGCGTCGCTGCGCTCGAACAGGCGCACCAGCGCCGCCGCCCCCATCCCCATCACGCGATGAATATTGCCGTGCTCGCGCGCGACCAGCACCGCGAGATCGCGGCACTCGTTCGGCACGCGCAGCCGCTCGCACAGCGGCTTGAGCAGATCGACGCTGCGCCCTTCGTGGCCGATATGCCGCGGCAGCACGTCCTCGGGCGTGGTCGCCTTGCCGAGATCATGCGTCAGCGCCGCGAACCGCACCGGCAGCGTGTAGCCCTGCTGCGCGGCATGGTCGAGCACCATCATCACGTGGATGCCGGTATCGACCTCGGGGTGATAGTCGGCGCGCTGCGGCACGCCGAACAGCGCGTCGATCTCCGGCAGGACCCGCGCGAGCGCGCCGCATTCGCGCAGCACGTCGAACATCCGCGACGGCTTCTTCTCCATCAGTCCGCGCGAGACCTCCTGCCACACGCGCTCGGCCACCAGCGCATCGGCTTCGCCGTCGGCGACCATCTCGCGCATCAGCGCCATCGTCTCCGGCGCGACCGTGAAATCGACGAAACGCGCCGCGAAACGCGCGATGCGCAGAATCCGCACCGGATCTTCGAGGAACGCAGCGCTGACATGGCGAAAGAGCCGCGCCTGCAGATCGGCCTGACCGTCGAACGGATCGATGACCGGGCCGGTCGGCTCGCCGTCCGGGCGCACCTCGCGCGCCATCGCGTTGATCGTCAGATCGCGGCGCGCGAGGTCCTCCTCGAGCGTCACGTCGGGTGCGTAGAAGAACTGGAAGCCGTGGTATCCGGCGGCCGTCTTGCGCTCGGTGCGCGCGAGCGCGTACTCCTCGTGCGTCTGCGGATGCAGGAACACCGGAAAGTCCTTGCCCACCGGGCGGTAGCCCTGCGCGACCATCTGCTCGGGCGTCGCTCCAACCACCACGTAGTCGCGGTCCTTCACCGGTACGCCGAGCAATTCGTCTCGGACCGCGCCGCCTACTGCGTAGATATTCATGGGCATTCGTCTTGATAGGGAATGGCGTGCGTTTCGCGCCGCGCGGCGTCGATCCATGCATTGACCGCGGGCAGCGCGGTAAGCCGCTCGACATAGCCAGCCGCGCTCGCCGACAGCGCCGGCTTCCACGTGTTGAAGCGCATCGCGACCGGCGCGTACATCGCGTCGGCAATGCCGAATTCGCCGAACAGGAACGGGCCGCCGTAGGTTTCGAGGCAGTCGCGCCAGATCGTCCCGATCCGCGCAATATCGGCGAGTGCGCCCGCCGTCGCGTTCTTGCCCGGGAACGACGCGCGGATATTCATCCAATTGTTCGAGCGCAATTCGCCGAAGCCCGAATGCATCTCTGCGCTAACGCTGCGTGCGTGCGCGCGCGCCGCTGCGTCGCGCGGCCACAGCGCGTGCTGCGGATAGCGCTCGGCGAGTGTTTCGGCGATCGCAAGCGAATCCCATACGGCTTGTCCCGCGTCATCGATCAGGCACGGTACCTTGCCCGGTGCGCGCGGCGCCTGAGCGCAGACCTTCGCGTTCGTGTCCGGCTCATTCAGGAAGATCAGTTCCTCGTCGAACGGAATGCCGAAGTGCGTGAGCAGCAGCCACGGGCGCATCGACCACGACGAATAGTTCTTGTCACCAATCAGCAGTTTCATGCTTCTTTTTAAAGAGAGAGGAATGAGTTTCAGCGCCCGGCGCTGGCGCGGAACGTGTCGAGTCGTGAACCCTTGGCCGCGCCGGTCAGATACGCCGGCACGATCGCTTCGATGCTGACCGGCTCGAGTCCGAGCTCGGGCGCGAGCGGTGCGCTCAGAATATTGGCGACCTTCATCGAGTCGAGATTGTCGCGCGAAATCACCGGTTCGCCCGGCGCCATTTCGAAGCTCAGCGCCTGCAGGCGCGCGAGCGGTTCGGGCAGACGGATGATGCGCGCATGCTTGCCGATCACGTCGCCGCAATACGAGACCAGGTCTTCGAGCGTATAGACGGTCGGGCCGCCGAGCTCGTAGGTGCGGCCGCTCGCGCCATCGAGATCGAGCACGTTGACAATCGCCTTCGCGACGTCGCCGACATAGACCGGCTGGAATTGCGCGTCCGGCATCGCGAGCGGGATGGCCGGAAACACGCGCTGCAGGAACGCGAACTTGTTCAGAAACGCGTCCTCGGGGCCGAACACGACGGACGGCCGGAAGATCGTCCACGCGACGCTCGCCGCATGCACGGCTTTTTCGCCGTCGCCCTTCGAGCGCGAGTACATGCTCGGGCCGTTCGGATCGGCGCCAAGCGCACTCAGATGAATCAGGCGATGCACGCCCTTGCCTTCGCAGGCGGCGACGATGCGCGTCGGCAGCTCGACGTGCGCATGCGCGAACTCCTGCCCATAGGGCTTGCCGCGTCTACCATTGAGGATGCCGACGAGGTTGATCACGCAATCGGCGCCTTCGACGAAGCGCGCGAGCTGTACCGGATCGGACACGTCGGTTTCGAACACGTCGATCGGCAGCATGGTCAGATGGCGCGCGTTGTAGCGGCGCCGTGTGGCGAGGCGCACGTCTTTGCCCATCTCGACGAGCGCATTGATGAGGTAGCTGCCGATGAACCCGGAGCCGCCGATGACTGCGATGGCTTGATGTCGCATTTTCGACTCCCTGATGGAAGCCGCGGCAACGGCTGGCGAAGCGCGCCGCAACCTCGGAACGAGGTTGCGGCGGCAAGGCGCTTACGGTGCGATGTAACCCAGGCGCGCCTTCAGCGATTGCGGACGGCCTTCGAACAATGCCGCGTAGTAGACCGTGTTGGACAGCACATTCTTCACGTAGTCGCGAGTCTCCTGGAACGGAATCGCCTCGGCGAAGATCGCGCCTTCGACCGGGCGCTGCAGCGACTGCCGCCAGTTGCGCGGACGGCCCGGACCTGCGTTGTAGCCAGCGGTGGCCAGCACGGCGGACCCGTCGAACTGATTGTAGATCATCGCCAGGTAGTTCGTGCCGAGCAGGATGTTGGTGTTGATGTCGTTCATCTGCTCGCGCGACACCGGGCCCAGACCGATCTTCTTCGCGACCAGTTGCGCGGTGGCCGGCATCAGCTGCATCAGGCCGCCCGCGCCGACGTCCGAGCGCGCGTTGATGATGAAGCGCGACTCCTGGCGGATCAGCCCGTACGCCCACTCGACATCGAGCCCGCTCGACTGCGCGTCCTGCTCGACGATATCGCGGAACGGCGAAAGGTAACGCAGCGAAAAGTCGTGCTCGCTCTTCGTGCGGTCCGCGGTGTTGACGGTGCGGTCGTACAGCTGGATGCGGCGCGCGTACTCTGAGACGGCGAGCAGTTGCCGGTCGGTCATGTTGCGCAACGGCCAGTTCCACTCGCGATTGCCTTCGAGCCGCAGGTTCAGCATATAGAAACGCTGCGCGAGATCGAAGCCCGGCGTGGTGCCGGCCTGCTGCACTTCCGCGTCGGTCACGGTGGTTTTCGGCGGCACGGTGATCTTCTGGCCGAGCTCTTCGAGCGCGAGCTGACCGTAGAAGTTGAAGTTCGACGCGATCGATTCGAATTCCTGGTTGGCCGTAGCCGTGTCGCCGGCCTGCTTCAGCGCGCGCGCGTGCCAGTACACCCACGATGGCTGCTTGCGAAGCGATTCAGGCATCTGCTCGATCGACCAGCGCACCATGTTCCAGTCGCCGGCGAGCAACGCGCTGCGGGTGCGCCATTCATAGGCGGGATTCGACAGCGGCGCGTTCGCCGACAGCCGGAACCAGTCAACCGCGCCGGGCACCTGCTTGAGCGCGCCCTGGTAGCCGATGGTGCCCCAGCCGATCGCACGCTCCGGCGAATTCAGCGACGGCGCGACCGACGCGAACGTGGCCGCGGCCATGGCCGGATCGTTGCGCGCCATGCGCGTGATTGCGAGCAGCGCCAGCTGATGCGATTGCGCGTCAGGCCCGACGCCGCGCGCAAGCAGCAGCGGCGGCGTATTGACCGCCTGGCCGAACTGCACCGGGTCGGGTGGCTGGTCGCCGAACGCGTCAACGAGCTTGCTGCCGGTGCTCGTGTAGTTCTGCTCGTATGAAAGGCGGATCTGCTGCCAGATGTCGTCGGCGCTGAACTGGTGGTTCAAGCCGAGCACCGTAATCAGATCGACGCAACCGTCGCCGTACCATTTCGGATCGACGAGCAGCGCCCGCGCCGCGTCCGCGACATTCTCGCCGCGCGACGCGCGCGATTCGAGCGCGTAGCACTTCACCTGGGTGTCGTCGTCGAGCACGAACTTCGCGTATTGCTGGTCGAAGTTGCGCCAGTCGTGGCGCGTGCCGAGCACGGTCAGGTAGTCGTTGCGCATGCGATCGGCGATCGCCTGGCCGTCGTACTTCTGCAGGAACGCGAGCACGGGTGCATCAGGCGCGTCGACGAGCGCATGGCCACTCGAATCGAACAGCTGCGGCTTGATCTGAAAATACTCAAGATACGACGGCGCCGGATAATTCGGGATCATGCTCGCGAGCTGAGCTGCGCGCGGCGCGTCGTTAGTGCGCGCGGCTTCGCGAAGCTGGACGAAAATCTGATCGTCGTTCGTGAGTTGCGAGAGCGGGAGAGGCTTGACGGCCGAGGCGGTGGTGCACGCGACGAGCGCCGCAGCGGCCAGCGCGATACCAGCCGCGCGATATACTCGAAAAAGGCGTTTTGACATCGTTGTTTCTGGAGCGCGAATTGGACCCAAGCATAGCACGCAACCCTGTCCCGCCAGCGAAAAAGGCGCTGCGCCGGATCTTGCTGGAAACCCGTCTGCAAGCGGCTTGCGAGCCGGCGAAGAATGCCGCGCTCGGGCGTCGGATGCTCGATGCGCTAAAGCACTACGCAGTACAAAGCGTGGGGTTCTACTGGCCCCTCGCAGGCGAGTTCGACGCGCGCGGCGCGATCGCGATCTGGCTCGCTGCGAACCCTCATCACGAAGCCAGTCTGCCAATCATCAAAGAACGTGGCATGGCGCTCGAGTTCCATGCGTGGACGCCCGTGACTCCGATGAAAATCGGCCATCACAAGATTGCGGAGCCCACCTCGGGGCGAGTGGTGCTGCCCGAGCTGCTGTTCGTGCCCTGCGTGGGTTTCGATGCCGACGGCTATCGCCTCGGCTATGGCGGCGGCTATTACGATCGCACGCTGGCCGGCTGGCCGGCCGCGCACAAGCCGATCACGGTCGGCATCGCCTACGAAGCGTGCCGCACCGACACGCTGGAACGCGAGGCGCATGACATTGCGCTCGACCTGATCGTCACCGAGGCGGGGTTTCATCCGGCGCTGCCGGCTTGAACGTGCGATGCGCGGCGTGTCACGCGCGGCGCTTGCGCGGTATTGCGTGGTTAGAGCGAAGCCGCCGCGCGCGCCGCCGTGTCGTACAACCCCGACGCATTGCGCAGCAACTGCGCGGCCTCGCCGATCTGCTGGTTGGTCAGGCCGCTTTCCTTGAGCGTCGAGATCAGGCAGTTTTCGCGCACCTCGCGATACTTCAGGCATAGCTCGCGGCCTGCGTCGGTTGCGGAAAAGAACACTTCCTTGCCGGTTTTTTCGCTTTTTACGTACCCTCTAGCTACGAGCTTTTTCAATGCGTAAGTCGCGACGTGCGTGTCCTCGATGTTCAGCACGAAGCAGATGTCCGCGAGTTTCTTGCGACGTTCGCGATGGCTCACGTGGTGCAGCAGCGACACCTCGATCGCCGTCATGTCCTTGTCGCCGGCCGCAGACATGCAGCGCACCATCCAGCGGTTGAATGCGTTGCCCGCCATGATCAGCGCGTATTCGAGCTCGGACAGTTCCGCGCTGGTCTCGGAGACGAGATGTTCCGACGAAACGATCTTGGTGGGATGACGCGTCATACGAGGTTCCGGGGACGAAAATGGGCTGGAAAAGTGTCGCAAGTGTACGACGACGCCCTGTTGCCGACGAGCCTGGCAAAAACGCTTATTGGGAAATTGTCGATATTTTATTGATAATGTAGGCTCCAATCGTCGCCAGCCCCCTCATCCTCCGACTCGATCCGGCCGCCCAGTCATGAGCCAACCACGAATCTTTCCGCTCGGCGATGCCGCGCTCGTCTGCGAAGCGCCGCCACCCGCCACGCTGGAGTGCCAGCAGCGCGTGTGGGCCGCGGCCGAAGCTGCGCGCGACTGGCCGCATGTGCTTGAAGTCGTGCCGGGCATGAACAATCTGACACTCGTGTTCGATCCGCTCGGGACCGACGTCGACGCGCTCGGCGAGCAGTTACTCACGGCCTGGAACGTGGCGGCCAAAGTCGCCGCGCCGGGGCGCGACATCAAGATTCCAGTGCAGTACGGCGGCGAATTCGGCCCCGATCTGCAAGCGGTCGCCGAACATGCGGGCTTGAGCGCGCGCGAGGTCGTCGAGCGTCATGCGGGCGGCGCCTACGTGGTGTTCTTTCTCGGCTTCCAGCCGGGCTTCGCCTATATGGGCGGGCTGGACGCCGCGCTGCACACGCCGCGCCGCGCGTCGCCGCGGCTCGATGTGCCGGCGGGCTCGGTCGGCATCGGCGGCGAGCAGACCGGCATCTATCCGGCGGTGTCGCCGGGCGGCTGGCAGCTGATCGGCCGCACCGAGGTGCCGCTGTTCGATCCGGCGCGCCGCCCACCCACGCTGCTGCAGCCCGGTGACCGGGTGCGCTTCACGATCGCGGGGATGCACGCATGATCGACGTGATCCGCGCGGGTCTCCTGACCACGATCCAGGACCTCGGCCGCCACGGCTACCGGCATCTCGGCGTCGCGATGGGTGGCGCGCTCGACCGGCTGTCGCTCGAAGTCGGCAACCGGCTGGTCGGCAACCGCCCCGACGCGGCCGGCCTGGAAATCACTTTCGGCCCGACCGTGCTGCGCTTTCTGCGCGCGACGCGCGTCGCGATCACCGGCACCGAGTTCGGCGCGACGCTCGACGGCAAGCCCGTCTATTCATGGTGGAGCCTGCCCGTGCAGGCCGGCCAGGAACTCGTGCTCCACGCGGCGAAGCGCGGCATGCGCGGCTATGTGTGCGTCGCAGGAGGCATCGACGTGCTGCCGATGCTCGGCTCGCGCAGTACCGACCTCGCCGGTCATTTCGGCGGACTCGGCGGCCGCGCGCTGAATGACGGCGACCGTCTGCCGGTCGGCGCGCCGCCGCAGCGCGGCCACCTCGGCTTCACGCCCGAGGCGCCCGGGTTCGGCGTGAAGGCGCCCGCCTGGTGCAAGTTCGTGCTGGTCCACGAGCCGCTGAGACGCGGTCGGCATCCGTCGGGCGTGGCGTGGGCCATACCGATCCGCGTGCTGCGCGGTCCCGAATACGACAGCTTCACCGCGGACGCGCAGCAGTCGTTCTGGTCCGACGAGTGGCTCGTGACGCCGAACAGCAACCGCATGGGCTATCGCCTTGCCGGCACCGAGCTGCAACGCACGCACAAGACCGATCTGCTGTCGCACGCGGTGCTGCCGGGCACGATCCAGGTGCCGCCGAACGGCCAGCCGATCGTGCTGATGAGCGACGCGCAGACCACCGGCGGCTATCCGAAGATCGGCGCAGTGATTCAGGCCGATCTGTGGAAGCTCGCACAGGTGCGCCTGAACGCGGCTGTCCGTTTCATCCCGACGACGCCCTACGAAGCGCGCCAGGCTTTGCTGGAAGAACGCACGTATCTGCGGCAGATCGATGCCGCGATCGCGATGCATGAAGAGCGTTGCGCGCGCAAGGCGGCGCTCGCGACCCTGTAAAACCAAGTCAAGGAATCCCCATGGAAATCGATCTGAACGCCGATCTCGGCGAAGGTTGCGGCTCCGACGAGGCGTTGCTCGATCTCGTGAGCTCGGCCAACATCGCGTGCGGCTGGCATGCGGGCGGCCCCACCGCGATGCGTGACTGCGTGCGCTGGGCCGTGCAGAAAGGCGTGTCGATCGGCGCGCATCCTAGCTTCAACGATCCCGAGAACTTCGGCCGCAAGGAAATGGATCTGCCGGCGGGCGAGATTTACGCGGGCGTGCTCTATCAAATCGGTGCGCTGTCGGCGATCGCGCAGGCCGAGGGCGGGCGCATCGCGCACGTGAAGCCGCACGGCGCGCTCTACAACCAGGCCGCGCGCGACGCGACAATCGCCGACGCGATCGTCTCGGCGGTGCACGACTTCGATCCGTCGGTGGCGGTGTTCGCGCTCGCCGGCAGCGGGCTCGTGAGCGCCGCGCGCAACGCGGGTCTGACCGCGATCGAGGAAGTGTTCGCCGATCGCGGCTATCGCGCGGACGGCTCGCTCGTGCCGCGCAAGGAACCGGGCGCGCTGCTCGACGACGAGGACGAAGTGCTCGCGCGCACGCTCACGATGATCCGCGAGCAACGCGTGCAGGCCGTCGACGGTCAATGGGTGGCGCTGAACGCGCAGACCATCTGCCTGCACGGCGACGGCCCGCATGCGCTCGCGTTCGCGCGACGCATCCGCGGCGCGCTCAACGACGCCGGCATCGGAGTGCACGCCGCAGGCTCCGCACGCGTTTGAGCATTCGCATCACCGCAGTCCACATCGCGCGCGTCTAGCCAATCCAGCGCGCGTGACCGATCCAGCGCCCCGCTCCCACGCGGGGCGTGCCAGCCGGGGCATTGATCGCCATGCCCGCTGCAAACCCACGGTGCCGACACCCGCGCATCCGAGGGGCAGGTAAAGAGAGTTCGACGCGGCCGCAGAAGCCGCGGCAGCACGCCGGCGCATGAAGCCGCTTGCGCCAGTTCAGATCAGCCGCTACCCGCGGTGAAGTTGAATAACCTCTTGGAGATCCTGATGCAGACAACTGTCAGTCTATGGCCGCTCATCGGTGTGGCCGTCATCATCGTCGGCTTTCTGTTGCGCTTCAATCCGATGCTGATCGTGGCCGTCGCCGCGATCGTCACCGGTTTCACCGCACAGTTCCCGCCGGAAAAAATCCTCGCGCTGATCGGCACCGGCTTCATCAAGACGCGCAACATCCCGCTGATCATCCTGCTGCCGCTCGCCGTGATCGGCCTGCTCGAACGACACGGCCTGCGCGAGCGCGCGCAGGCGTGGATCAGCGGCATCAAGGCGGCCACCGCCGGGCGACTGTTGATCGTCTATCTGGCCGTGCGCGAGTTGACCGCCGCGGTCGGCCTGACCGGGCTCGGCGGCCATCCGCAGATGGTGCGTCCGCTGATCGCGCCGATGGCCGAGGGCGCGACCGAGAACCGCTTCGGCAAGATCAGCGACGCGGTGCGCTTCCGGCTGCGCGCGTTCTCCGCCGCGACCGACAACGTCGGCCTCTTTTTCGGCGAGGACATCTTCGTCGCGTTCGGCGCGATCGTGCTGATGACGACTTTCCTGAAGGAAGCGGGCATCGTCGTCGAGCCGATTCACGTGGCGGTGTGGGGCATTCCGACCGCGATCAGCGCGTTCATCGTGCACGGCTTCCGGCTCTGGCTGCTCGACCGCCGGCTCGAACGCGAACTGCGCGGCACCGCGCCGGGCGGCAGTTCGAGCGCGGCCGCATCGACGCCCTCTTCGGCCACGCGCGCTACCGGAGACGAAGCATGACCTTCTCGATCACTTACCTGTTCTGGCTGGTCGGCGTCGTGCTGCTGGTTGTCGGCGGCATGATCATCACGGATCGCGGGCACCCGCGCCGCTTCACCGCGGGCGGCTTCTGGATTCTGTACGCGCTGGTTTTCCTGATCGGCGACCGTCTGCCGCCGGCCGTGGTCGGCGTCGCGGTGATCGCGATGGCGCTGATCGCGGGCTTTGGCGGCGTCACCGCGGGCAAACCGAAGACGCTGTCACTCGAAGCGCGTCAGGCGAGCGCCGCGCGTCTGCGCAACAAGCTCTTCATACCCGCGCTGACGATTCCGGTCGTCACCGTGGTCATCACGCTCGCAGCGAGCCATCTCGTGTTCGGCGGCGTGCCGCTGATCGAGAAGGCCAACGTCACGCTGAACGGCTTCGGTCTTGGCTGCGTGATCGCGCTCGCGATCACCTGCGTGATCACGCGCGACACGGTCGGCCAATCGATGAAGGAGGCGCGCCGCCTCGTCGATGCGTTGTCGTGGGCCGCGGTGCTGCCGCAGATGCTCGGCATGCTCGGCCTCGTGTTCTCGGACGCGGGCGTCGGCAAGGCGGTCGCGCACGTGACCACGTCGTATATCAGTCTCGATTACCGCTTCGTCGCGGTGGCCGTCTACTGCATCGGCATGGCGCTGTTCACGATGGTGATGGGCAACGGCTTCGCCGCGTTTCCGGTGATGACGGGCGGCGTCGGCGTGCCGATCCTCGTCGGCGTGTTCCACGGCAACCCGGCCGTGATGGCGGCGATCGGCATGTTCTCGGGCTACTGCGGCACGCTGATGACGCCGATGGCCGCGAATTTCAACATGGTGCCGGCCGCGCTGCTCGAATTACCGGACAAGAATGCGGTGATCAAGGCGCAGATTCCGACTGCGCTGCCGCTGCTTGTGATCAATATCTTTCTGTTGAATTTTCTGATGTTTTTGTAGCGTTGGGGTTTTAGCGCTTAACCCTCACCCCGCCTCAACCACGAAGCCGTGCTGCCGCAACAGCTGCAGCACGCCCTTCGGTCCACCGAGGTGCAATGCGCCGATCGCGACGAACAGCGGCTTGTTCGGCGCGGCCAGTTGCAAGATCCGTGAGACGAATCGGCGATTACGCTCGTAGACGATCCGGTTATCGATCGAATTGGAGACACGCTGATCGCGCGCGAGCTTCTCCGATTTCGCGGCCTGCCACGCGGCGATCGCATCGGCATCGCCAACCTGCCACAGCCGATGCAGCGCGCGCACGTCCTCGACATTCTGCGCGGGCGTCTGCACCAGATCTTGCGCGAGCATCTCGCGCTGCTGCGCGACCGACAGTCCGGTGAACGCGCGCATCTGCTGCGCGAGCGTTTCGAGTCCGACGATCTTGCCGCGCGTCTTCAGATACACGTTCTGCAATTGCGCTTCGGTGCCGTACTCGGTTTGCAGACCCGCCGACAGCGAGTCGTAGGTCTCGACCACCAGCGACGCGAGCCACGGCCGCATCTTCTTGATCGCATCGAGCGCGGCCGGATTGCCGCGCAGCCGCAACGCGAGCTTGTGCCAAAGCGGCTCGGGCAGCAGACCCGGCAGGCAGTCGTGCTTGCACACGCCGTACTTCGACACGTCGTCCTGCGACACCAGCAGTTCATCGGGCGACAGTTCGAGCGCGAGCGTCGGCGACGCGGCGAGCGCCGCGAGGATCGGCGCGCGGAACGGCTGTGCCGCCGGATAGTCGGCGGGGTCGCCGACATGCAGCGTGCCGAGCACGTAGATGGTGATATTGCCGCGCGTCGCGACATAGAAAGGCATACGCGCCGGTTGCTGGCGCACCGGACCGCTCGCGGTGGTGCCGGGCACCGGAGGCGGCGTAACGGACCGCGGTGGCGTGCCGGGCACCGTGACCACCGGGCGGACCTGCTGGCCTGGCGCGTTGGCCGCCGCGCCGGCCGCGTGCGCGATGCCGGTTACGGCCACGCCAACCGACAGCGCGCAGGCCAGGCGAAAAAAAGCGGAAAAAGACGCGGCAAGAAAGACGGGGAAAACGGCGCGCGCGAGCGCATGGATCAACACGCGGGCGAAGCTTCCAGAAAACGCGCCGCAGAGCGCGGCGCCTTCCAGCGCACGCGCCCAGCAGCGCCGCGTGAAGGTGGCGCTGCCGCCGCCTTCACACAAACGGCGCGCAAGACGACGCGCCGCCACCGCATCAGGCATCCACGTCCCCCACCTCTTCGGCGCGGTGACACGAGACGAGGCGGCCGTCCACTTCACGCAGCTTCGGCTCCTCGCTGCGGCAGCGGTCGATCGCGTACGGGCAGCGCTGATGGAACGTGCAGCCCGACGGCGGATTCAGCGGCGACGGCATTTCACCTTGCAGCTTGATCTTGATGGTGCGGTCTGCCTCGAAGATCGACGGGGTCGCCGACATCAGCGCACGCGTGTACGGATGGCGCGGCTTCGAGAAGATGCGCTGCTTGTCGCCCAACTCCGCGACGCCGCCAAAGTACATGACCATCACGTCGTCGGCGATATGCTCGACCACCGCCAGATTGTGCGAGATGAACACGTAGCTCGTCTTGAACTGATCCTGCAGGTCCATGAACAGGTTCAGGATCTGCGCCTGGATCGACACGTCGAGCGCGGACACCGGTTCGTCGGCGACGACGATCTGCGGATCGAGAATCATCGCGCGCGCAATCGCGACGCGCTGACGCTGGCCGCCGGAGAACATGTGCGGATAGCGCTTCGCGTGCTCGGGCCGCAGGCCGACCGTGCGCATCATCTGCGCGATGCGTTCGGCGCGCTCGGTCGCGCTCATCTGCGTGTTGATCGCGAGCGGCTCGCCGAGCGTCTGCTCGACGGTCTTGCGCGGATTGAGCGACGCAAACGGGTTCTGGAACACCATCTGCACGCGCCGCCTGAGCGCCGCGATCTTCTCGTGACTCGCACCGGCCACGTCCTCGCCGTCGATCAGCAGACGGCCCGCGCTCGGCGTTTCGATCATCGTCAGCTGACGCGCGAGCGTCGACTTGCCGCAGCCGGACTCGCCGACTACCGCCAGCGTCTTGCCGCGTTCGAGCGCGAACGACACGCCGTTCAGCGCCTTCACCGTGCCGTGCGCGAACATGCCGCGCTTGACCGTGTAGTAGCGTGCGAGCTGATCGGCGACGAGCACGTGATCGCCAGTACGATCCGACTGGCGACGAGTTTCGGGTACTGCGCTCATCGGTCGCCTCCTTGCGTGCGAACGTTGGCGTCCTTCTCGAGGTTCAGCGGCCTGATGCAGCGCACGCGCGTGAATTCGGCGTGAGCGGGCAGCGGCGCGAGCGCGGGGCGGCCCTTCACGCAGTCGTCGACCACGTACTTGCAGCGCGGCGCGAACAGACACCCCTTGGGCCGGTCGTCGCGACCCGGCACCATGCCCGGCAGCGCCGCGAGCCGCACTGCGCCCACGTTGTGCTCGGGAATCGCGGCCAGCAGCGCTTCCGTGTACGGATGATGCGGCGCGGCGAAGATGTCCGGCACCTTGTTCGTTTCGATCACCTCGCCCGCGTACATCACGGCGACACGCTGCGCGACTTCGGAGACCACGGCCAGATCGTGCGAAATCAGCACGAGCGCCATGCCGCGTTCCTTTTGCAGGCGCATCAGCAGTTCCATGATCTGCGCCTGGATCGTCACGTCGAGCGCGGTGGTCGGCTCGTCGGCGATGAGCAGCTTCGGGTTGCAGGCAATTGCCATCGCGATCATCACGCGCTGGTTCATGCCGCCCGACATCTGGTGCGGAAACGAGCCAATGCGGTTTTTCGCATCCGGGATGCCGACCTGATCGAGCAGTTCAAGCGCGCGTTTTTCCAGCGCCGCGCCGCGCAGGCCTTCGTGCAGCTTCAGCACTTCCTTGATCTGATAGCCGACCGTGTAGCTCGGATTCAGGCTCGTCAGCGCGTCCTGGAACACCATCGCGATGTCCTTGCCGATGATCTGGCGGCGTTCTTTCGCGGAGGCATTCAGCAGGTTCTTGCCGTCGAACGTGATTTCGTCGGCGGAGACCTTGCCGGGCGCGTCGATCAGGCCCATCAGCGCCATCATCGTTACGCTCTTGCCCGAGCCCGATTCGCCGACCACGCCGACCACTTCGCCGGGCGCGACGTCGAGATTGATGCGGTCGACCGCGGGCAGGCCGCCGAAGCTGACCGCGAGATTGCGGATGGTCAGTAGATTGCTCATGTTCAGGCCAGCCGTTTCAGTTTGGGGTCGAGCGCGTCGCGCAGCCCGTCGCCGAGCAGGTTGATCGCAAGCACCGAGATCAGGATGGACAGGCCCGGCATCGTGACGATCCACCATGCGCTGTCGATGTAATCGCGCGCCGACGCGAGCATCGCGCCCCACTCCGCCGACGGCGGTTGCACGCCGAGGCCGAGGAAGCCGAGCGCGGCGGCATCGAGAATCGCCGACGAAAAGCCAAGCGTTGCCTGCACGATCAGCGGCGCGGTGCAGTTCGGCAGTACCTGCGAGAACATCAGCCGCAACGTGCCCGCACCCGCGACGCGTGAAGCGGTCACATACTCCTTTTGCAACTCGCCCTGCGCGGACGCGCGCGTCAGACGCACATAGCCCGGCAGCGCGACGATCGCGATCGCGAGCATCGTATTGATGAGACCCGGACCGATGATCGCGACGACCGCGACCGCGAGCAGCAGCGACGGCAGCGCGAGCAGCACGTCCATGATGCGCATGATCGGCGTGTCGGCCCATTTCTCGAAGAACGCGGCGACTAGGCCGAGCACGATGCCCGGAATCAGCGCGAGCACCACCGACACGAAGCCGATCCAGAACGACAGCCGCGCGCCGTACATGAGACGCGAGAGGATGTCACGGCCCGCTTCGTCGGTGCCGAGAATGAACTTCCAGTTGCCGCCGTCGAGCCACGCGGGCGGGATCTTGACCGAATCGCGGTACTGCTCGATCGGGCTGTGCGGCGCGATCAGCGGCGCGAAGATCGCGATGAAGACCAGCACCAGCACGATGACGCCCGCGCCGACTGCGCCGCGGTTGCGCGAGAAGTTCGCCCAGAATTCGCGCGCCGCGATGGCGCGGCCGCTCGGTGGGGTGACCGCCTGGGGGACGGTGTTTTGAATGTCAGCCATAGCGTGTTTACCTCGTATGGCGAATGCGCGGGTTGAGCACGCCGTACAAAAGATCAACGATGAGGTTCACGACGATCACCAGCGTTGCGATCAGCAGGATACCGCCCTGCACGACCGGATAGTCGCGCCGGCCGATCGCGTCGATCAGCCACTTGCCGATGCCGGGCCACGAAAACAGCGTTTCGGTCAGCACCGCGCCCGCAAGCAGCGTGCCGACCTGCAGGCCGATCACCGTGACGACCGGAATCAGCGCATTGCGCAGCGCATGCACGACGATCACGCGTGCCGGCGACAGGCCCTTCGCGCGCGCGGTGCGGATGTAGTCCTCGCGCAGAACTTCGAGCATCGACGAGCGCGTCATGCGCGCGACGACCGCGAGCGGAATCGTGCCGAGCACGATCGCGGGCAGGATCAGATGACTGAGCGCCGACTTGAACGCGCCTTCGTCGGTGGACATCAGCGAGTCGATCAGCATGAAGCCGGTCACGTGCGGAATGTCGTATTCGACCGCGATGCGGCCCGACACCGGCGTCAAGCCGAGCTTGACCGAGAACACCATGATGAGGATCAAGCCCCACCAGAAGATCGGCATCGAGTAGCCGGTCAGCGCGGTGCCCATCACGCCGTGATCGATCACCGTGCCGCGCCTCAAAGCCGCGAACACGCCCGCCGGCAGGCCGACGATCAGCGCGAACAGCATCGCGCACATCGACAGTTCGACCGTGGCGGGAAAGCGTGCGAGGAATTCGCCCATCACGCTCGTGTTGGTGATGATCGAAGTGCCGAGATTGCCGTGCAGTGCGCGGACGATGTAGTGGAAGTACTGGATTGGCAGGGGCTCGTCGAGCCCGAGGCGGTGCATCGCGGCCGCATGCATGGCCGGATCGACGCCGCGCTCGCCCATCATCACTTCGATGGGGTCGCCGGGGATCAGGTGAATCAGCGCGAACGCGAGGATGGTGATGCCGATGAACGTCGGTATCACCATGCCGATGCGGCGCAAAACGAAGCGGAACATGGTTCGCTCCTATGGTACTGGTGATGAAAAAACGCAACCGGCGACGAGGGCTCGTGACCCCGGTCGCCGGACCATTTCGACCAGCTTTCTAACCGTGCGAAAAGCGTACTGTATTGCGGCGTACTGCGCGAACTTTATGAATTACTTGACGCTGACGCCGTCGAAGCGCGCGTAGCCGAGCGGTTCGATGCGCATGTCGACCACCTTCTTGCTGACCGGCTGATAGACGGTCGAGTGGGCGATCGGCGAGAACGGCAATTGCTGCGCGAAAATATGCTGCGCGTCGCCGTAGATCTTCGTGCGCGCTGCCACGTCCGAAGTCGTGCGGCCCTTCTGGATCAGATCGTCGAACGGCTTGTAGCACCACTTCGAGAAGTTGTTGCCGTTGATCGCCTCGCAGCCGAGCAGCGTGCCGAGCCAGTTGTCCGGATCGCCGTTGTCGCCGGTCCAGCCGATCAGCATCGAGTCGTGTTCGCCCGCGTGCGCGCGCTTGATGTACTCACCCCACTCGTACGTGACGATCTTCGCCTTCACGCCGATCTTCGCCCAGTCCGCCTGGATCATTTCCGCCATCAGACGCGCGTTCGGGTTGTACGCGCGCTGCACCGGCATCGCCCACAGCGTGATGTCGAAGCCGTTCGGGAAGCCGGCCTTCGCGAGCAGGTCCTTCGCCTTGGCCGGATCGTACGAGGCGGCCGGCAGGCCCTTGACGAACGACCATTGCGTCGGCGGCATCGGGTTCGTGGCCAGCTGGCCCGCGCCCTGGTAGACCGAGTCGATGATCGCCTTCTTGTTGATCGCCATGTCGAGCGCCTGACGCACTTCGAGCTTGTCGACCGGCTTGTGCGTCACGTTGTACGCGAGGTAGCCGAGGTTGAAGCCCGGCTGCGACGGCATGTCGATGTTCGGCTGGGCCTTCAGCGGCGCGATGTCGGCCGGGCGCGGATAGCTCATCACCTGGCATTCGTCGCGCTTGATCTTCTGCACGCGCACGCCGGCGTCCGGCGTGATCGAGAAGATCAGCTTCGAGATCTTCACCGCGTCCGGCTTCCAATACTCCGGATTGCCGTCGAAGCGGATCGTTGCATCCTTCGTGTAGCTGCGGAAGATGAACGGCCCCGTGCCGACCGGGAACTGGTTGATGTCGGCGGCCTTGCCCGCCTTCAGCAACTGATCCGCATATTCAGCCGACAGGATCGACGCGTATTCCATCGCCAGATTCTGGATGAACGGCGCGTTGACTTCCTTCAGCGTGAACTTGACCGTATATGGGTCGACCTTCTCGACGCTCGTGATCAGCTTGTCGAGGCCCATGTCGGTGAAGTACGGAAACTGCACCGGATACGCCTTGCGGAACGGCTGGTTCGGGTCGAGCATGCGCTGGAACGAGAAGACCACGTCGTCCGCGTTGAATTCACGCGTCGGCTTGAAGAACGCGGTGGTCTGGAATTTCACGCCATGACGCAGATGGAACGTGTAGGTCTTGCCATCCGGCGAAACGTCCCACTTTTCCGCGAGACCCGGCTCGACCTTGGTGCCGCCGCGCTCGAATTCGACGAGGCGGTTATAGACGGTGAACGTGTTGGCCGTGAAGTCGACGCCCGTCGTGTATTGGGCCGGATCGAAACCCGCGGGACTGCCTTCCGAGCAGTAAACGAGGGTTTTGTTCGGAATCCCGGCCGCCTGCGCGCTCGTGGCGCCAAGCAGGGATGCCGCTGCGGCAGCGACGAGCGTAGACACACGCGCAACGCGCAACAGATTGTTTTGCTTCATGTTTCCTCCAAGTTCGGGGCCGGCTTGCGCCAGCGTAGCGGGATATTACTTGAGCTTGGGCCGGCCACCAAGCGGAGGAAAATCCCTCTGTTGACTATAGGAAACACTTCGCGCAAACGTTTTACATCGGTTTCGCCACGAGCCGGGAAAGCCCGTTCGAGCCGCCCGGCGGCGCAAGCGGCGCAAAAAAGCGCGCCGCTTGCGCTTATTTCAGTCCGACCTCGAGGAATTGCGTCGGGCCGAACGGATCGATCTTGAAGCCCGTCACGTTCTTGCTGATCGGCTGATAGACGGTCGAATGGGCGATCGGCGTGAACGGCACCTGGTCCTTGAAGATCTCCTGAGCCTGCGTATAGGCCTTGGTGCGATCGGCCATGTTGGTGGTGCTGCGGCCCTGCTTGATCAGATCGTCGTAGGGCTTGTAGCACCACTTCGCGAAGTTGCTGCCGTTGACCGCGTCGCAGCCGAGCAACACGCCGAGCCAGTTGTCGGGATCGCCGTAGTCGCCGGTCCAGCCGATCAGCATCGCCTCATGCTCGCCGGCGTGCCCGCGGCGGATGTACTCGCCCCACTCGTAGGTGGCGATATTCACCTTGACGCCGACCTTCGCCCAGTCGGCCTGCAGCATTTCGGCCATCAGGCGCGCGTTCGGGTTGTACGGCCGCTGTACCGGCATCGCCCACAGCGTCAGCTCGAAGCCGTCGGGGTACCCCGCCTGCTTCAGCAGCGCTTTCGCTTTGTCGACGTCGTAGGGCGCGTCCTTCAGGTTCTTGTCGTAGCCCCATTGTGTCGGCGGCATCGGATTGGTCGCGGCCTGGCCCGCGCCCTGGTAGACCGCCTCGATGATCGCCTTCTTGTTGACCGACATGTCGAGCGCGCGGCGCACGAGCACGTTGTCGAGCGGCTTTTTGGTCGTGTTGTACGCGATATAGCCGAGGTTGAAGCCCACTTCGCTCGGCATCGCGAGCGACGCATCCGCCTTCACGGCGGGGATGTCGGCCGGGCGCGGATACGCCATCACCTGACATTCGCCGCGCTTCAACTTTTGCAGGCGCACGGCCGGATCGACCGTGATCGCGAAGATCAGCTTGCCGACCCTGGCGACGCCCGGCTTCCAGTAGTCGGGATTGCCGTCGAAGCGGATCGTGTCGTCCTTCGTATAGCTGCGGAAGATGAACGGACCGGTGCCGACCGGGTACTGGTTGATGTCTGACGCCTTGCCCGCTTTCAACAGCTGATCCGTGTATTCAGCCGACAGGATCGATGCGAACGGCATCGCGATCTGCTGCAGGAACGGCGCGTCGACTTCTTTCAGCGTGATGCGCACCGTGTACGGATCGAGCTTCTCGATCTTCGCGATGTTCTTCGCGAGACCGAGGTCGTTGAAGTACGGGAAATTGACCGGATAGGCCTTGCGGAACGGGTTCTCGGGATCGAGCATGCGCTCGAAGGTGAACACGACGTCGTCCGCGTTGAATTCGCGGGTCGGCTTGAAGTATGAGGTGGTCTGGAATTTGACGCCGGGGCGCAGATGGAATGTGTAGGTCAGGCCGTCGGGCGATACGTCCCACTTTTCGGCGAGACCCGGCTCGATGTCCGTGCTGCCATGCTTAAATTCGACGAGCCGGTTATAGACCGTGTACGAGCCGGCGCTGAACTCGACGCTGGTCGTGTATTGCGCGGTATCGAAGCCGGCCGGGCTGCCTTCGGAGCAGAAGACCAGTGTCTTGTCGGGCAGCGTGGCCGCCTGCGACGCGGCCGGTGCGAGGCCGCTCGTGGCGACCGCGAGCGCGGCGAGAGCCGGCAGGCAGAACTGGTGAAGCGCGAACAGTCGGCGTGCCGCAGTCTTTCTTGTCACTGTCATATCGTCCTCCGCACAGCAGCCGGGTTAGCTGCATTTCGATGATAGACAGCACAAAATTGAGCTTCAACAGGGACTTACCACGCTCCTGGGGACAGATTTGGGACTCATTCCAGACTGGAAGAAGCCGCGCGACCGTCGCGGCCGCGCGGCCTGGCGGGCATGCCGGTCACACGCCGAGCCGTTCGCAGATCGCCTTCGTCGCCGCGGCGGCGTTCAGCGTATAGAAGTGCAGACCCGGCACTTTCGCGTCGACCAGCCGTTGACACAGACCCGTCACGACGTCGAGCCCGAACGCGCGGATCGACTCGCGGTCGTCGCCGAAACTCTCGAGCCGGCGCGCGATCCAGCGCGGCACTTCGGCGCCGCACATTTCGGAGAAGCGCATCAGCTGCGAGAAGTTCGTGATCGGCATGATGCCGGGCACGATCGGCACATCGACGCCGAGCTTGCGCGCATCGTCGACGAAACGGAAATACGCGTCCGCGTTGAAGAAATACTGCGTGATGGCCGAATTCGCGCCAGCCTTCACCTTGCGTGCGAAATTGTCCAGATCATGACGCGGCGAGCGCGCCTGTGGATGGTATTCCGGATAGCCGGCCACCTCGATCCAGAACCAGTCGCCGAACTCGGCGCGGATGAAGCTGACGAGCTCCGACGCATAGCGCAGCTCGCCGACTGCGCCCATGCCCGAAGGCAGATCGCCGCGCAGCGCGACGATGTGGCGGATGCCGTTCGCGCGGTACTCGCCCAGGATCGCCCGCAGGCTTTCCTTCGACGAACCGATGCACGACAGGTGCGGCGCGGCCTCGAGCCCTTCTTTCGCCATGTCGAGGACGGTATCGAGCGTGCCTTGTTGCGTCGAGCCGCCGGCGCCGAACGTGACGGACACGAACTTGGGTTTGAGCGGAACGAGTTCCGCGCGCGTCGCGCGCAGTTTGTCGATGCCTTCCTGCGTTTTCGGCGGGAAGAATTCGAATGAAAGTTCGATCGGATTCATAGTCAAAAAGGTCAACCTAGACTGCGGTTGCCGAAAATGAGCGCGGACAACAGCCACGACACGATGCTGTACAGGATCGAGCCGAAAAACGCCGACCAGAAGCCCGACACCTCGAAGCCCTTCAGCAGCGACGCGCACAGCCAGAAGCACAGCGCATTGACGACCAGAATGAAGAGTCCGAGCGTGACGATCGTGACGGGCAGCGTCAGCAGGATCAGCACCGGCCGCAGCACCGCATTGATGAGGCCGAGCACGATCGCGACGATCAGCGCGGTGCCGAAGCTTCGGATATGGATCGACGGAACGATGTAGGTGATGATCAGCAGCGCGAGCGCGTTGATGAGCCAGGTCAGCAGCACGGTCATGTGGAACTCCTTGTAAGCATCTGTGCGGAGAAAGTGTCCAGCAAACGAAAAGCGGCGCTGGCGAACAAAGCGGCGCATGACGCGCCGCCCGGTGATCAGACCGTCGAGCTTTTGCTTCCGCCCGCGTGAGTATCGAACCCGCGGGCGGCCGCGTGCTTAGTAGCGGTAGTGGTTCGGCTTGAACGGACCGTTCTTGTCGACGCCGATGTAGCCGGCCTGCTCGTCCGACAGCACGGTCAGGTTCGCGCCGATGCGCGCCAGATGCAGGCGCGCGACCTTCTCGTCGAGATGCTTCGGCAGCACGTACACCTTGTTCTCGTACTTCGCGCCCTGCGTGAACAGTTCGATCTGCGCGAGCGTCTGGTTCGTGAACGAGTTCGACATCACGAACGACGGGTGGCCCGTCGCGCAGCCGAGGTTCACGAGGCGGCCTTCGGCCAGCAGGATCACGCGCTTGCCGTCCGGGAAAATGATGTGGTCGACTTGCGGCTTGATGTTTTCCCACTGGTACTGACGGGTCGACGCAACGTCGATTTCCGAGTCGAAGTGGCCGATGTTGCAGACGATCGCGTTATGACGCATCGCCTTCAGGTGGTCGTGGTTGAGCACATGGTAGTTGCCGGTCGCGGTCACGAAGATGTCGGCCTTGTCGGCCGCGTATTCCATCGTCACGACACGGTAGCCTTCCATCGCGGCTTGCAGCGCGCAGATCGGATCGATTTCGGTGACCCACACGGTCGCGCCCAGACCGCGCAGCGATTGCGCGCAGCCCTTGCCCACGTCGCCGTAACCGGCCACGACCGCGATCTTGCCCGCGATCATCACGTCGGTCGCGCGCTTGATGCCGTCGACGAGCGACTCGCGGCAGCCGTACAGGTTGTCGAACTTCGACTTCGTGACCGAGTCGTTGACGTTGATCGCCGGGAACGGCAGGCGGCCTTCCTTTTCCATCTGGTACAGACGGTGCACGCCGGTCGTGGTTTCTTCGGTGACGCCCTTGATGTGCGCGAGGCGCTTCGAGTACCACGTCGGGTCGATCTCGAGGTGTGCGGCGATCGACTTGTACAGTGCGGTTTCTTCGTCGTTGGTCGGCTTGGCGATCACCGAGCGGTCTTTTTCGGCCTTCGAGCCGAGGATCAGCAGCAGCGTCGCGTCGCCGCCGTCGTCGAGGATCATGTTGGCGAACTCGCCGTTCGGCCATTCGAAGATGCGGTGCGAGAACTCCCAGTATTCGTCGAGCGATTCGCCCTTGAACGCGAACACCGGCGTGCCGGCCTGCGCGATCGCGGCAGCGGCGTGGTCCTGGGTCGAGAAGATGTTGCACGAGGCCCAGCGCACGTCGGCTCCGAGCGCGGTCAGCGTCTCGATCAGCACGCCGGTCTGGATCGTCATGTGCAGCGAACCTGCGATGCGCGCGCCCTTCAGCGGCTGCTGCGCCTTGTATTCGTCACGCGTTTGCATGAGGCCGGGCATTTCGGTCTCGGCGATCGTGAGTTCCTTGCGGCCCCAGCCGGCGAGCGACATATCGGCAACGATGTAATCCTGCTTCTGGGAATCGATGACTGCGGCGTTCATCACGCCCTCCTTTCTAAGAAATTGACTAGAAATGTGACGTGAGCGCGGTTTGAGGCAGCGTTCGGAATCGCGCGATGTGCGTTCCATGCTGCCAATTGAAGCCTTCGAGCCTGGCGGGCGGCCGGCGAATGCGGATTCGCGGTACCCGTCGCAACGCTCCTCGAAGACGAACGGCGATTGTAGCAAATCGAGATGACTTCGGCGCGCGCGGGGTGGCGCGGCGCACGTCGTTGCAGGCCGCGCTGCGCCATAAACAAAATGACTTACAATCACCCAAACCATTCCAATCTGGAATTCTGGAGACCGCAATCATGGAGCTTCGTGCGCTGCGCTATTTCGTCGAAGTGGTCCGTCAACAGAGTTTTACGGTCGCCGCCGAGCAGATGTTCGTCACGCAGCCGACCATCAGCAAGATGGTCAAGTCGCTCGAGGATGAGATCGGCTCGCCGCTGCTGCTGCGCGACGGCCGCCAGATGGTGCTCACCGACGCCGGCCGGATCGTGTATCAGCGCGGCCAGGACGTGCTCGCCGCGCACGCGCAGTTGCAGGCCGAGCTGAACGATCTCGACACGCTCGGGCGCGGCGAGCTGACCATCGGCATCCCGCCGATGGGCGGAGCCCTCTTCACGCCTGCTATCGCCGCGTTCCGCCAACGCTATCCGAAGATCGAGCTGAAGCTGTTCGAGCAGGGCTCGCGCGCGATCGAAGCCGCGTTGATCAACGGCGAGCTGGAACTCGGCGGAGTGCTGCAATCGGTCGACCCCGACAACATCGACGTGCTGCCGGTGTCGCGCCAGCTGCTGTGGCTCGTCGCGCGCGCCGGCTCGCGCTGGGACGCGTTGAACGAGGTGCCGCTCGCGCAGCTCGCGAACGAGCCGTTCGTGTTTTACGGCGAGAGCCTCGCGCTGAACGACGTCGTGCTGAACGCCTGTCGCGCGGCGGGTTTCGCGCCGGCGATCGTCGGGCGCAGTGGGCATTGGGACTTCATGGCGGCGCTGGTGCTGGCCGGCGTCGGCATCGCGCTGCTGCCGGCGCCGTATTGCCGGCGGCTCGATCCCGCGCAGTTCACGTGCCGGCCGGTCGTCGAACCGGAGATTCCCTGGGAAATGGCGATCGGCTGGCGCCGCAACGGCTATCTGTCACACGCGGCGCGCGCATGGCTCGATGTTGCGCGCGAAACTCTGCCGACGCACGTCAGCGACGATTTCATGCTCGGACCGGGAATTGGGTTCAGCGGGATCGCGCTGCCCGATGGCGCGCAGACAGCCGCGAGCGAGTGACGCGCGGCGCATTGCTGCGTTGCGCAGCCTGCGTTTCTCCGACCTCGCTCACGCCGCCCGCGCCGGCATGTCGCCCGCGGTCGGCGTCGCCGCCGTCGTTACTTCCCGCCCCCTTCCCGCCGGCTCGCCGCGATCAACTCCGCTGCCCGTTCACCAATCATCACCGTCGGTGAATTGGTATTGCCGCCGATCAAGGTCGGCATCACCGACGCATCGACGATCCTCAACCCCGTCACACCGCGCACGCGCAATTGCGGATCGACGACCGAGCGCGCGTCGCCGCCCATGCGGCAGGTCGCGACCGGGTGATAGATCGTGTCCGCGTGCTCGGCGATCGTCTGGCGCAGCTCCGTATCCGACTGCCCCGGCCGTGTGTACAGCTCCTGGCCCCCATGCAATGCAAGTGACGGTGCGTCGAGAATGCGCCGCGCCATCTTCACGCCGTCGACGAGCAGGTCGAGATCACGCGCGTCGCTCAGAAAGCGCGGATCGATCAGCGGCGCGACGCGCGCATCGGCGCTCGCGAGCTTCACGGTGCCCCGGCTGTGCGGACGCAGTACGCACACGTGCAGCGAATAGCCGTGGCCCCAATGCATGTGGCGGTTGTGATCGTCGACGAGCGCCGCACAGAAATGCAGTTGCAGATCGGGCCGCTCGAGCGTTGGCCGGCTCTTCAGAAAACCGCCCGCCTCGGCGACATTGCTCGACAGCATGCCGCGCCCGTGTCGCATGAACGTGATGAACTGCGGCAGCATCCGCGCGATGCCGCGCACCGAGAAACCGGTCGGCTCGATCGACCTCACGCGCTTGTTGATCGTGAAATCGATGTGATCGATCAGGTTCTGGCCGACTTCGGGCGCATCGTGCAGCACGTCGATGCCGAGTGAGCGCAAATGCCCGGCCGGACCGATTCCTGAGCACATCAACAGTTGCGGGGAGTTGAACGCGCCCGCGGCGAGCACGACCTCGGCGCGCGCAGCGAGCGTTTCGGTGCGGCCTGCGCGCACGATCTCGACGCCGCTCGCGCGCTTGCCGTCGAACACGACGCGCAGCACGGTGGCGTCGGCAATGGTGTGCAGATTCGCGCGCGGCCGGTCGTAGATATAAGCGCGCGCGACGCTGCAACGCCGCCCGTCGCGCTGCGTGACCTGATAGAAGCCGATGCCTTCCTGGTCCGCGCCGTTGAAATCGTCGTTCGCCTTGTAGCCCGCTTCGAGCGCCGCCTGCACGAAGCGCTTCGAAAACGGATTCCTGAAGCGCAGATCGGACACCGTCAGCGGACCAGCCTCGCCATGCCACGCGTCGGCGCCGCGCTCATTGTCTTCGGCACGGCGGAAATACGGCAGCACGTCGGCCCACGACCAGCCGTCGCAGCCGAGTCGCGCCCACTCGTCGTAGTCGAGCGGATGGCCGCGCGTGTAGATCATCGCGTTGATCGCACTCGATCCGCCGAAGCCGCGTCCGCGCGGCTGATAACCCTGGCGACCGGCGAGCCCCGGCTGCGGCGTGGTCAGGTAGCCGTAGTTGGTCTTCAGCTTGTTCGGCACCACCGCCGCGACGCCGACCGGCATGTTCACGAACAGATTGCGCTCGGTGTGCGGACCGGCTTCAATCAGCGCGATGGTCGCGTCGGGACAGCGATCCGCGAGACGGCTCGCGAGCGAGCAGCCGCCCGACCCCGCACCAACGATGATGTAGTCGTACTGCATGTACTCCTCCAGGTGGGCCGCGTTGCTGGCGGACCCATGTCTCATGCACACTTGTCTGCGTGTGTTTTCTGCGCATTTTATGGAGCGTTCTGGGGCTGCGGCGGCTTCGCGACAGAACGATTCCTCTAAACACCGGCGGCATCGCGCCCCTATGATGAAAGGCGCGCACGACCCCGCGCGCGCAGCCGTCAACCGGCCGTGCGCGGCATTCAAACCTGGCGCGACGCGCGCTCTCCTTCCCGCATGCGGCATCACGCGCGGCGCCCCTCGATGCGCATGGAATCGCCGTCTGCAAAGCGGCGCACAATAGACAAAGCACGGAGACAGCAGATGGAACGGCACGGCTTCGGCCAGACTCACGAGGTGACGAATCAGGCACCGCCGCTTGCGGACTACAACCTGTTCGCGAGCGACGCCGCTTTGAGCGCGGCCGTCGAACGCGACGGCGCGCACTGGCATCGTGAGGCGCTGCTGCGGCACGGCGCGGCGCTGACCACGCCCGACACGCTCGCGCTCGCCGAACTCGCCAATCGCCACACGCCGGAGCTGATCACGCATAGCCCGCGCGGCGAGCGCATCGACGCGCTCGAGTTTCATCCCGCGTGGCATGAACTGCTCACACTGCTGCGCCGCGAAGGGCTGCACGCGCTGCCGTTTTCCGACCCGCAAAACGGCGCGATGGCCGCACGCTGCGCCGGGTACTTCATGCATGCGCAGATCGAATCGGGCTCGCTGTGTCCGCTGACGATGACGTTCGCAAGCATCCCGGTGTTGCAGCGCGAACCCGCGCTGTTCGACACGCTGCGCGACGCGCTGTACACGCGCGAGCATGATCCGCGCGACGTGCCGCTCATGCAGAAGCGCTCGGCGATGATCGGCATGGGCATGACCGAGAAACAGGGCGGCTCGGACGTACGTAGCAACCAGACGCGCGCGCACGCGCTCGACGGCGCCGGCGGACGCGGCGGCGCCTACCGGCTCGTCGGTCATAAGTGGTTCTTCTCGGCGCCGCAGTGCGACGCGCATCTGGTGCTCGCGCGCACCGACACGCACGAGGGGCTGTCGTGCTTTTTCGTGCCGCGCTTCGCGCCCGACGGCAGCAAAAACGCGGTGCAGATCCAGCGTCTGAAGGACAAGCTCGGCAATCGCTCGAACGCCAGCAGCGAAGTCGAATTTCTCGATGCGTACGGCGTGATGATCGGCGATGAAGGACGCGGCGTGCCGACCATCATCGAGATGGCGAGCTACACGCGTCTCGATTGCGTGATCGGCAGCGCCGCACTGATGCGCGCCGCGCTCGTGCAGGCGATCCATCATGCGCGGCATCGCAGCGCGTTCGGCCGGCACCTGGCCGAGCAGCCGCTGATGCGCAACGTGCTGGCCGATCTCGCGCTCGAGTCCGAAGCGGCGACGCTGCTGTTCATGCGTCTTGCGCGCGCCTTCGAGGAATCCGCCGATGCGTCCTCGGCAACATCCGCCGAACGTGCATGGCGTCGCATCGTTACGCCGGCTGCGAAGTACTGGGTCTGCAAGCGCGCGCTCGAATTCACCGGCGAGGCGATGGAGGTCTGGGGCGGCAACGGCTACGTCGAAACCGGACCGATGGCGCGCTTCTATCGCGAGGCGCCGGTCAACTCGATCTGGGAAGGCTCGGGCAACGTGATGTGCCTCGACGTGCTGCGCGCGATGGAGCGCGAGCCGCAAGCCGCGCAGGCTTTGTTCGCTGCATGGCAGGAAGTCGCGCGCACGCATCCGGCCCTGGGCGCGGCACTCGCGCGGCTCACCGCTGCGCTGAACGGACCGGCCGAACAGCGCGAAGCGTCGGCGCGTCGCATCGCGCAGCAGATCGTGCTGATCGCGCAGGCGACGTTGCTCGCGCAACATGCGCCCGCCACGGTCGCCGACGCGTTCATCTCGACGCGTCTCGCCGATGGCTGCGGCGAAAGCGGTCGCGTGTATGGCACGCTGCCGGCCACGTTCGATCACGCGGCGCTCGTCGAACGTGCGTTTCCCGCGTAAGCGCGGCTGACACGCAATAAGCCCGAGCACACCGCTCGCAACCCCGGCTCAACCTCAAACCAATAAACGCGCTCGACGCGCACGGTCATCCATCTGGGAGTGGACTCATATGAAGAACGATTTGTCGGAGGTCGCTGCGCTCGAAGCGCTGCTGCGCGATCAACGTCACGCATATCTGCGCGCGCCGTATCCGTCATGGGACACGCGCGCGACGCATCTGCGCGCGCTGCGCAAGCTGATGCTCGACAATCGCGACGCGCTCGCCGAAGCAATGCACGCGGACTTCGGCAACCGCGCGAAGGAAGAAGTGCTGCTCGCCGAATTCCTGCTCGTGAAGGAAGAGATCGATGCCGCGTTGCGTCACGGCAAGCGCTGGATGAAAGCGCAGCGCCGCCGCACCAACAAGTGGCTGCTGCCGGCGCGCGCGAAGGTGGTACCGCAGCCGCTCGGCGTGGTCGGCATCATCGTGCCGTGGAATTATCCGGTGCTGCTCGCGGTTGGGCCGTTGATCAGCGCGCTGACGGCCGGCAATCGCGCGATCATCAAGATGTCCGAGCTGACGCCGCGCACGTCGGCGCTATTCGAGCAGCTGATCGGCCAGACCTTCGCGCGCAATCACGTCGCGGTCGTCAACGGCGATGCGACGCTCGCCGCCGCGTTCAGCGCGCAGCCGTTCGACCATCTGTTGTTTACCGGCTCGACGAAGGTCGGTCATGAAGTGATGCGCGCGGCGGCCGGGCACCTGACACCCGTCACGCTCGAACTCGGCGGCAAGTCGCCGGCGCTGATCGGCGCGCATGCGCGTTTCGATAACGCGGTCGACAACCTGGTCGCAGGCAAGACGCTGAACGCGGGGCAGACCTGCATCGCGCCCGACTACGTGCTGGTGCCGCGCGGCAAGGAGCAGGCGTTCATCGAACGGGCGCGCGTGCGGATGGCGAAGATGTATCCGGACTTCGCGCGGAACCCGGACTACACGTCGATCATTTCGGCGCGGCACTTCGAGCGGCTCGAACGTCTCGCCGACGAAGCGCAGGCCGCTGGCGCGCAGGTGCATCCGCTGACCGACGCGCTGCCTGATGCCGCGAGCCGGCGCTTTCCGCTCGTCGCCGTGACTGGCGCGCCGGACGAATGCGCGCTGATGCAGGAGGAGATTTTTGGGCCGCTCTTGCCGCTCGTGCCGTATGACACGCTTGACGATGCGATCGCGTGGATCAATGCGCGGCCGCGGCCGTTGGCGCTCTATCTTTATGCAGACGATGCTAGGACGGTTGAGCGTGTCACGCTTGAAACGATCGCGGGTGGGATGGCCGTCAACGAGACGCTGATGCATCTG
Organism: Paraburkholderia sp. HP33-1; assembly: GCF_021390595.1. Taxonomy (NCBI): domain Bacteria; kingdom Pseudomonadati; phylum Pseudomonadota; class Betaproteobacteria; order Burkholderiales; family Burkholderiaceae; genus Paraburkholderia; species Paraburkholderia sp. HP33-1. The sequence goes on from NZ_JAJEJR010000001.1 coordinate 3,276,088, forward strand.
GCGTGTGAGAGTTTGCCGTTCGGCGGGGTTGGGGCGAGTGGGATGGGGGCGTACCACGGGTACGAGGGGTTTGTTACTTTTTCCAAGATGAAGCCTGTGCTCACACAGGCGCGCTTCAATGCGCGGGGGTTGATTTCGCCGCCTTATGGGAGACGTGTGAATGCGTTGTTGAAGTTGATGATGAGGTTTTGATTTGCCCCCTTGGGCGGGGGTGGGCCTTTTTTGTCGTTGCTCGTAGGGTGTTGGCCTTTCCTTGCTTTCTTGTCGGTCTATTAGCGTAGCCCCTGTGCGGGGCGGCACCTACTTTCTTTGCTGCTGCAAAGAAAGTAGGCAAAGAAGACAGCTCAAACCGCTAATTCTTAAGTGGGTCCCCTGGCTTGGAGGGGGCAGTGGTGCATCTGGAATCTGTGTCTTCGCACATTCCGCGCTGGTGACAAAGCCGTCATCCGCTCCCACTCCGCACTACGTGCGTCGCGGACGGGTCTGCCAGGAGAACCGACGGCGATGGTTTTGGAACGGGGCTTCGGCGCGCGTAGCGCCGCCGGAAGAATGACTGCCTTGTCACTAACGCTGAATGTGCGGGAGCACGGATGTCAGATGCACCACTACCTCGTGCAGACCGAGGAGCCCGCTTATGAGCTTGCGGTTTGAGCTGTCTTCTTTGCCTACTTTCTTTGCAGCAGCAAAGAAAGTAGGTGCCGCCCCGCACAGGGGCTACGCCAATAGACCGACAAGAAATCAAGGAAAGGCCAACAAACCCAGAACACCGACAAAAAAGGCCGTGCCCTGCCCAAGGGCCTCACGTCTCCCGCACATCAGTAGCAACAACATCAACCACATCCTGCGCGTCAGCGCCACCGCCACCGCCCGGTTGGGCTTCAACCCCACTCTCCAGCCGATGCAACCACGCCAGCAACTCAGCGACAGCCTGATAAAGCTGCGGTGGAATCCGCGCATCCAGATCGACCTGCATCAGCAGCGACACCATCTCGGGTGCCTCGTGCACATACAGCCCGGCCTCCTTCGCGCGCTGCACGATCATCTCGGCGATCAGCCCGTACCCCTTCGCGACCACCCGCGGCGCGGGCTCGCCACCATGAGCGTCGTACATAAGAGCAGCCGCGCCGCGGCGATGAGTACGGCTCATCAGATATCCCAATCGAAATCGTCGCGCGACGCAACCTTCGCCCCCGCCGACGCGGTCCCAGCCGCAGCCGCGGAACGCGCATACGCCGAAGCCGCCTGCGCGCCCGCCGCCGAGGCACCCGCCGACGTACCCGGCGCGCCGCCGCCGATCTCGCGAATCGTCAATCCCTGTAGATCGATCCCCGCCGCCGCGAGCCGCTGACGGAAATCGTCGCCCTGCATCGCGAGCCGGGTGGCGCCCCGCGGGCTCGCCTGCACGCGCACGCTCAGCCGCATGCCGGTCAGCGTCAGTTCGGCGTCGACGGTGCCGAGCGTCGGCAGCGACAGCGTCAGGCGCGTGCGCCACGGCTGGTCGTCCTCGCTCGCGAGGCCGCCGCCGCTGCGGTCCCATTCGTCGCCGTCTTGCTCGATCGTCCAGTCCAGACGCGCCCCCGGCCACGCCTCCCCGGTCCAGCGAAACTGCCCGGTCGCCAGCAGATCGAGTTGCTGGCGCACGAGCGGCACGGTCGCCGGATGCACCGCGGCCGCCATCGCCTGCGCGCTCTGCGACGAACCGGCCTCGGCCGCTTGCGGCGCCGCGCTGTGCGGCGTCGCGTGCGTGGACTGGCCGTTCAGGTCGGACACCGAGCTGGCCAGCAGCTCACCCGCGACGAGGCGCGCGGCCTGCGCGGTCAGGATCGACGGCATCGCGTGCGGGGCGGGGTTGTTCCCGGCAGCGTTCGGTGTGCCGGCAGCCTGGCCGTTCGGTGCGGCGTGCGCCGAAGCGGACCACGGGTTCGCGTCGCCATCGTCGGCGCTCCAGTCGGGAGGCAATTGAGACTGAGCGACGAGCTGGTTCTGCGCCTCGTTCGCCAGCTCGGCCGGCGAACGCTGGCCGACCAGCCACGCCGCGAGATGCGCTTCGTAGAACAGGCCGCTGTCGGCGACCGTATGTTCCAGCGCGGTCGCGAGCGCCGCGACCGGCGCTTCGGTCGCCGCCACGGTCGCGGTTGCGGTTGCGCTGGCTGCAGCGTTGGGATTGGTATTGGAAGCAGCGGCGGATTGGGTGGCAGCGGAATTGGCGACTGCGGCGCCCGCCGCATCGGCCAGCGGCAAGCCCTCGACGGCAACGTCGAGCGCCGGGGCGGCTGCCCAGATCGGCGCACGGCCGAACACGGCGGGTGTCGCCTCACCGCCTGAGTGCGCGATCGCATTCAGCGTCAACGCGACCGCCGACAGCGCGGTTTGCGCGGACGGCTGCGGTGCGGGCGCCGCGTTCGCGGGCGCCGCCGCCGGTGCGGTAGCGACGCCGGCCGCGCCGGTCTGCGCCGTGGTCGCGGTTCCCGGCGCGATGCTGAGCAGGCTGTCGATCCGGCTCGACAGCACCGAGGCGAGGGCCGAATCGATTCCGTTCATACCGGTTCCTTGGTCGCATCGGCGGCAACGCGCGCGATGCTCTGATTGCTCGGATCCTTCAGACGCGCGCGGCGCGGCGCAAGCTCACCCGTGCGCCCCTACTCAGCGTGCCCCGTACAGCTCCTTCAGCACGTGCGTCATCCGGCCGGCGAACAGCGCCGACAGATGCGCCATGCGCGGATTCGCGAGGTCGCGGATCGCGGCGTCGTCGGCGAGGATCTGGCGGATCAGCGCGTACTTGCGCAGGCGCTCGGCTTCGTCGAGCTTGACGCCCACGTCGGCTTCGCGCAGCGCTTCGACCAGATGCCGATACTCTTCCTGCAAGTCGACGAGGTCATCCCATAGCGCACGGCGGGCCGCCATCAGCATGCGGCAGGACAGCGCGGCAACCGCTTCATAGCGGTCAAAATATTCTGCGTTCGATGTCATCTCAGGCTTTCCGCGGCTGGCTGGGCTGCCATCCGCGCGATCTCCGGGGCTATCCCGATCCATGCCTCTTCGAGCGTCGCGAGCAGACCGTCCACTTCCACGAGCATCGCCTCGCTCTGATTGATATTGGCTTCAAGCAGCCGACGCGTCATATAGCTGTACAACGCATTCAGCCGGCTGGCGACTTCGCCGCCCACCTCAAGGTTGAGCGACTGCTGCAGCCCGCTTTCGATGATCCGCATGGCCTTGCTGATCGCCATGCCGCGTTCGGCCACGTTGCCCTGCTGCAAATGCATGCGGCTCTGTGCGATAGCCTGCCGTGCGCCCTGGTACAGCAACACGGTGAGACGATGCGGACTCGCGCCCATCACGGATGTCTCGATGCCGACACGCGCGTACGCGTTGGCTCCAGCGTGACCCGGGGAAAACATCGGCGCTCCTCCTCTGAGACTGACTTCGGTTAAGTCGTGGCGTGGCCGCGCGGCGCGTCGCCGCGCCGGTCGCTGACATGTAATTTGGTTATCGGATGCCCGACGACAAAGCTTTAGCCCGGGGTAAGGAGGATCGAAAGCGCTGCTGGGTGTGCACAGGGGACGCGGCACGAAGCCGCCGGCGCAAACCCGTGCAATCCCGCTCAGATCGACATCTGCGCGATTTCGTTGTACGCGGTGACCAGCTTGTTGCGCACCTGAAGACCGAACTGGAAGCCGATATTGGCCTTCTGCATGTCGACCATCACGTCGTTCAGCGACACGTTCGACGCACCGAGCTCGAATGCCTTCGACTCGCTGACCGCCGTTTGCTGGTCGCTGCTGATCTTGTCGAGCGAGGCCTTCAGCGCCGCCGCGAAGTTGGTCGGCGTCGCCGCGCCGGACTGCTCCGCCACCGGGTTCGCGTCGCCGGCCGCCTGCGCCGCCATCGTCTGCATCTGTTGCAGCGCCGACGATAGCGCGTTCACGGGCATGGTCATGTTTTCTCCATTGGATGTTCGATCGGGCCGCCGGAAGGCGCACCGATCTGGATGAAAGCATAGCAGCGGGTTCTCGCGGAAAGTCCCGAAACTAGGGGGGAAACCCGGCTCTATTCAAGCAATCGGGTTGAGCGCCGCTGCGCATAATTACAAGGGTGAAAGTCTCTGTCCGTCCGCCGAGCCCCGGCGCGGCAGCACGGCAGAACGCCAAGGCATCCCCGGAGAAACCCGACGCATGGATTCGTCAGCCAATTCTTTGATCAACCCCGACGCCCGCATGGGCCTCGCCGGCGCGCAGCCCGCGGCCGGTCAGGCCGGAAGCGGCCAGGCCGGCGCGGCCGACCTCGGCGGCCTCGGCGGCCTGGGAGGTATTGGCGGCAATTTCGGCCAGCGTCTGTCCGGACTCGCGCAGATGCGCGGCAACCCGCGCGCGCCGCTCGTGTTCGCGATCGCGCTGCTGGTGGCGGTCATCGCGGGCCTGTTCCTGTGGTCGCGCGCGCCCGACTACAAGGTGCTCTACAGCAATCTGTCCGACCGCGACGGCGGCTCGATCATCGCCGCGCTGCAGCAGGCCAATATTCCGTACAAGCTGTCGGACAGCGGCGGCGCCATCCTCGTGCCGGCCGAGCAGGTTCATGAGATGCGCCTGCGCCTCGCGTCGCAGGGTCTTCCCAAGAGCGGCTCGGTCGGCTTCGAGCTGATGGACAACCAGAAATTCGGCATCAGCCAGTTCGACGAGCAGATCAACTATCAGCGCGCGCTCGAAGGTGAACTCGAACGCACGATCGAATCGATCTCGAGCGTCAAATCCGCGCGCGTGCACCTTGCGATTCCGAAGCCGAGCGTGTTCGTGCGCGACAAGGAACCGCCGTCGGCGGCGGTGCTCGTCAACCTGTACCCGGGCCGCGTGCTCGACGAAGGCCAGGTCGTCGCGATCACGCACATGGTGGCGTCGGCGGTGCCGGAAATGCCGGTGCGCGGCGTAACGATCCTCGACCAGGACGGCAACCTGCTCACGCAGCCGAGCAACGGCAGCGGGCTCGATGCCACCCAACTGAAGTTCCGCCAGCAGATCGAGCGCAACACGCAGCAGCGCATCGACACGATCCTCGCTCCCCTCTTCGGTGCCGGCAACGCGCGCTCGCAGGTCAGCGCGGACATCGACTTCTCGCACAGCGAGCAGACCTCCGAGAACTACGGTCCGAACGGCAATCCGCAACAGGCCGCGATCCGCAGCCAGCAGCAAAGCAGCGCCACCGAGATGTCGCAGGGCGGCGCCTCGGGCGTGCCGGGCGCGCTGTCGAACCAGCCGCCGCAACCGGCGTCCGCGCCGATCGTGGCCGGCAACGGCGCGAGCTCGGTCACCACGACGCCGATCAGCGATCACAAGGATTCGACCACCAACTACGAGCTCGACAAGACCGTGCGCCACGTCGACCAGCCGATGGGCGGCATCCGCCGGCTGTCAGTCGCGGTGGTCGTCAACTATCTGCGGGTCGTCGATGCGAAGGGTCACGTCACGATGCAGCCGGTCAGCGCCGACAAGCTCACGCAGATCACGCAGCTCGTGAAGGACGCGATGGGCTTCGACGCGTCGCGCGGTGACTCGGTCAACGTCGTCAACAGCGCGTTCACCACCGATCTCGACCCGAACGCCGACATTCCGTGGTGGCGCACGCCGGACATGCTCGCGCTCTACAAGCAGATCGCGACCTACCTCGGCATCGGCGCGGTCGCCCTGTTCCTCTATTTCGTGATGGTGAAGCCGGCGCTGCGCCGCGCGTTCCCGCCGCCGGCCGAGCCGGTTCCCGCGCTCATGTCGCCCGACGAACCGGTCTTGCTCGACGGCATCCCGGCCGAGGAACGCGATGGCGCGATCGTCGAGATCGAAACGGACAGCGAGACGCTCGCGCTCGAAAACGCGAAGCACAAATATGAGCGGAACCTCGAATTCGCGCGCAGCATCGCGCGACAGGATCCGAAGATCGTAGCAACCGTCGTCAAGAACTGGGTGTCCGATGAGCGCTGAAGGCGTAGTGAAGAGCGCGCTGCTGCTGATGTCGATCGGCGAGGAAGAGGCGGCGCAGGTGTTCAAGTTCCTGGGCCCCCGTGAGGTTCAGAAGATCGGCGTCGCGATGGCCGCGCTGAAGAACGTCACCCGCGAGCAGGTCGACGATGTGCTGCAGGAGTTCGTGCGCGAGGCCGAGCTGCACACCGGCATGTCGCTCGATTCGAACGAGTACATCCGCTCGGTGCTGACCAAGGCGCTCGGCGACGACAAGGCCGGCGCGATCATCGACCGGATCCTGCAGGGCAGCGACACGAGCGGCATCGAAGGCCTGAAGTGGATGGACTCGGCGGCGGTCGCCGAGCTGATCAAGAACGAGCATCCCCAGATCATCGCGACGATCCTCGTGCATCTGGACCGCGACCAGGCCTCGGAAATCGTCGCCTGTTTCACGGACCGCCTGCGCAACGACGTACTGCTGCGGATCGCGACGCTCGATGGCATCCAGCCGGCCGCGCTGCGCGAACTCGACGACGTGCTGACCGGCCTGCTCTCCGGCAGCGACAACCTGAAGCGCAGCCCGATGGGCGGCATCCGCACGGCGGCCGAGATTCTCAACTTCATGTCGAGCAATCACGAGGAAGGCGTGCTCGAAAACGTGCGCATGTACGACGCCGAGCTCGCGCAGAAGATCGTCGACCAGATGTTCGTGTTCGAGAACCTGCTCGACCTCGAAGACCGTGCGATCCAGCTGCTGCTGAAGGAAGTCGAATCCGAGGCGCTGATCATCTCGCTGAAGGGCGCGCCGCCCGCGCTGCGTCAGAAGTTCCTGTCGAACATGTCGCAGCGCGCGGCCGAGCTGCTCGCCGAAGACCTCGACGCGCGCGGCCCGGTGCGCGTGTCCGAAGTCGAGACGCAGCAGCGCCGCATCCTGCAGATCGTGCGCAACCTGGCCGAGAGCGGGCAGATCGTTCTAGGCGGCAAGGCGGAAGACGCATATGTCTGATCCGAACGCCCCGGCAAAGGAGAGCCTCTCGGCCTACCAGCGCTGGGAGATGGCGTCGTTCGACCCGGCCCCGCCGCCGCCCCCGCCAGCCGAACCCGAATTCGATGAACGCGCGTTCGAGGCCGAACTCGAGCGCCGCCGCGATGCCGCGCATGCGCAGGGTGTCGCGTCCGGTCATGTGGCCGGCCAGGCGCTCGGCTATCAGGCGGGCTACGACCAGGGGCACGCGCAGGGGTTTGCGCAGGGCCAGGCCGAGGCGCGCGAAGAAGCGGCGCGGCTCGCCGCGCTCGCCGAAACGTTCAAGACCGCGCTCGATGGCGCGCAGCACGCGATCTCCGAAACGCTGATCGCACTCGCGCTCGACATCGCGCAGCAGGTCGTGCGCCAGCACGTGCAGCACGACCCGACCGCGCTGATCGCGGCCGCGCGCGAAGTGCTCGCGGCCGAGCCCGCGCTCGCCGGCGCGCCGGCGCTGGTCGTGAGTCCCGCCGATCTGCCGGTCGTCGAGGCGTATCTGCTCGAAGAATTGCAAACGCGCGGCTGGACTGTGCGCACCGATGCGGCGGTCGAGCGCGGCGGTTGCCGCGCGCAGGCCGGCACCGGCGAGGTCGACGCGGGCATCGACACGCGCTGGCAGCGCGTCGCAGCCGCGCTCGGCAAGGTGAGCACGTGGTGAAGCCGACGCTCGAAGAAATCCGCGCAAGCGATCTGACGCCGCTCGAACGCGAGCTCGCGTTGGCATCGTTCGGCGCCGAGGCGCTGGCGGATGTCGAATCGGTCAGTACCGCCGGGTCCGCGGATGCGGCACCGCCCGCTTCGGCCGGGGCGGATCCAGCGACCGGCGCGGCAGCGAGCCGCGAGTCCGCCGCGACGGACGAGGCTGCGCGCGCGACTTCCGCCGCTCACCCGCCGCACGCGCCGTCCTACGATCCCGCGCTCGACATCAACCCCCACATGCAGGCATGGCGCGCCCAGCTCGACGCGGTGCGCGCGCGCAACGCGATCGCGAAGCCGCTGCGCGCGTGCGGACGTCTGACCCGCGCGGCCGGTCTCGTGCTCGAAGCGGTCGGCCTGCGTCTGTCGGTCGGCGCCGAAGTGATGATCGAGCTGCCGCCCGGCAGTTCGCTGCCGATGGCCGAAGCCGAAGTGGTCGGTTTCTCCGGCGACAAGCTGTTCCTGATGCCGACCACCGAAGTGATCGGCCTGTTGCCCGGCGCGCGCGTCTATCCGCTCGAAAGCGCGCCGATCGCCGATCCGCTCGCGGGCGCGAAGCGTCTGCCGGTCGGCTGGGAATTGCTCGGCCGCGTGCTCGATGCATCGGGCCGCCCGCTCGACGGACTCGGCCCGCTCGGCACGCAAACCGATGCGCCGCTATCCGCGCCCGTCATCAATCCGCTCAATCGCGAACCGATTCACAAGGTGCTCGACGTCGGCGTGCGCGCGATCAACTCGCTCCTGACCGTCGGCCGTGGTCAGCGCATGGGGCTGTTCGCGGGCTCCGGCGTCGGTAAATCGGTGCTGCTCGGCACGATGGCGCGCTACACCAGCGCCGAGGTGATCGTGATCGGTCTGATCGGCGAACGCGGCCGCGAAGTGAAGGAATTCATCGAACAGATTCTCGGCGAGGAAGGCTTGGCGCGCTCGGTCGTGATCGCCGCGCCGGCCGACGTGTCGCCGCTCCTGCGGATGCAGGCCGCCGCGTACTCGACGTCGCTCGCCGAATTCTTCCGCGACCAGGGCAAGCACGTGCTGCTGCTGATGGACTCGCTGACCCGCTATGCGATGGCGCAGCGCGAGATCGCGCTGGCGATCGGCGAGCCGCCCGCGACCAAGGGCTATCCGCCGTCGGTGTTCGCGAAGCTGCCGGCGCTCGTCGAGCGCACCGGCAACGGGCCGGCGGGCGGCGGCTCGATCACCGCGTTCTACACGGTGCTCACCGAAGGCGACGACCAGCAGGACCCGATCGCCGACTCGGCGCGCGCGATTCTCGACGGCCATATCGTGCTGTCGCGCTCGCTCGCCGAAGCCGGCCACTACCCGGCGATCGATATCGAAGCGTCGATTAGCCGGGCAATGACCGCGTTGATCGACGATAACCATCTGAATAAAACGCGTATGTTCAAGCAGATGCTGTCGCGCTATCAGCGCAACCGCGATCTGATCAACGTCGGCGCGTATTCGAGCGGGCGCGATGCGGTGCTCGACCGCGCGATCGCGCTGTATCCGCGGATGGAAGCGTTCCTGCAGCAAGGCTTTCGCGAGTGCGCGAACTTCCAGCCGAGCGTCGACATGCTGAACGCGCTGTTTGCTTAGGACCGAAGGGGCTGACGATGTCGAAACACTTTCCGATCAAGACACTGATCGGTCTCGCACAGGACGACGTGGACGCCGCCGCGCAGCGGCTCGGGCGCGCGCAGCGCGAGCGCAACGACGTACAGGCGCAACTCGATGCGCTCGTGCAGTACCGCGACGAGTACTACGTGCGCTTCACCGAGAGCGCGCAGTCGGGCATGCCGGCCGGAAACATGCGCAATTTCCAGGCATTTATCGACACGCTCGACGCCGCGATCGAGCAGCAGCGCAATCTGCTCGCGGCGGCGAGCGCGCGCGTCGAGGCCGCGAAGCCCGACTGGCAGCGCGAAAAGCAGAAGCTCGGCTCGTACGAAGTGCTGCAGGCTCGCGGCGAGGCAGCCGAGGCAAAGACCGCCGCGCGGCGCGAGCAACGCGACGCCGATGAATTCGCGGCGCGGGCGCGGCGCTTACGCACCGACGGCGCGTGAGGCGTCACCTGAAACCTGACGGCGCACCCGTCTGACAGATTGACAGGATTCTTTATGTCGCTCCTTTCACAGATTGGCTCACAACTGAACTCGCTGCTCGGCACGAGCGGCAATGCGTCGAGCAGCGCGGCCGCGAGCGCCGCACTCAACTCGAGCCCGTTCGCGCAGACCTTGCAGCAGAGCATCGACCAGCAGAACAGCGCGAATCAACAGCAGGCGAGTTCGTCGACGGCGTCGCAACCCTCGGCGCCGAGCGTGCCCAAGGCGCCGCAGGCGTCCACGCCCGCTCCCTCGCAGCAGAGCGCGAGCAGCAGCCAGAACGGCAGTGGCACGACGGACAGCAGCGCGTCGTCCACGTCGAGCGCATCGTCCACGACGTCGTCAGCGCAAACGCAGCAGACATCGAACAGCCAGTCGACCAGCACGCAGGCGAAGCAGCACGACACGAAGGCGCAGACGGACGCGGGCGCGCTCGCCGCCGCAGCGGCTGCCGCGGCGGCCGCCGCCCAGGCTCAGGCGCAAGTGCAGGCTCAGGCCACCGCCAACAACACCAACGCGAACGCGACCAGCACGGCCGATACCGCAAGCTCCGCCGCCGATGCGGTGAGCGCGCTGGCCGGCACGACCGCGACCGCAGTCGCCGGCACCGTGGCAAGCGGGCAAGGTGCGGCCGATCCGAAGTCGCTGCAGGATGCGTTGCACAGTGCGCTGGCCGCGCTGTCGAGCGGCCAGGGCGCGGTACCCGCGCAGGCGCTCGCAACCGGCGCGGCTGCGAAAGCCGCGAGCGTGTCGAGCGCGGCGGGCGGTCTGGGCAGCACGAAAACCGGCCTGAGCGCCACCTCGGACAACAAGACGGCCGCAAGCGGCCTGTTTGGCGACAGCAAGGGCGCCTCGACCACGCACTCCACGTCGACGACGGCGACGGCCGCCGCGACCACGCTTGCCGATCCGACGGCAGCGAAGTCGGCCGCCGATGTACTGAGCGCCGCGGCCGCGACGAGCGGGCAGGCGGATAACCTCGCGTCGGTGCGCAGCGCGGCCGATGCGGCGAACGCCGCGCTGGCCGCGACGCAGGCGGCAGCGAACGCCGCGAGCACGACGACGGCGGCGCAGAGCACCGGTAACGCGAGCGCGGCCGCTGCTGCGAATGCGCTGACGCCGCAGGTCGGCACGAGCGACTGGGAAGACGCGCTGGGCCAGAAGGTCGTGTTCCTGTCGAATGCGCATTCGCAGAGCGCCGAGCTGACGCTCAATCCCAAGGATCTGGGGCCGTTGCAGGTCGTGTTGCAGGTTGCTGATAACCACGCGCATGCGCTGTTTGTTTCGCAGCACCAGTCGGTGCGGGAGGCGGTTGAGGCGGCGTTGCCGAAGCTTCGTGAGGCGATGGAGTCCAATGGGATTGGGCTGGGGAGTGCGAGTGTGAGTGATGGGTTTGCCCGGCAGAGTGGGCAACAGCAGCAGAGCGCTGGCGCGGGTGGGTCTGGGGGTAAGGGTGGTGGTGGCGGCAGCCTTGCCGGTGATAGCTCCTCGGACTCCGGCGATACCGTGGCTAGTGTTGCCGTGACGCAGCAGGTGGGATTGGTCGATACGTTTGCCTAAAGGCCGGGCCTTTTTGTCTGGGTTCTTTGCGGTGTTGGCCTTTCCTTGTTTTGTTATCGGTCTATTGGCGTAGCCCCTGTGCGGGGCGGCACCTACTTTCTTTGCTGCTGCAAAGAAAGTAGGCAAAGAAGACAGCTCAAACCGCAAGCTCATAAGCGGGCACCTCGGTCTGCATGAGGTAGTGGTGCATCTGACATCCGTGCTCCCGCACATTCAGCGCTAGTGACAAGGCAGTCATTCTTCCGGCGGCGCTACGCGCGCCGAAGCCCCGTTCCAAAACCATCGCCGTTGGTTCTCCTGGCAGACCCGTCCGCGACGCACGCAGTGCGGAGTGGGAGCGGATGACGGCTTTGTCACCAGCGTGGAATGTGCGGGGGCACAGATTCCAGATGCACCACTGCCCCCTCCAAGCCAGGGGACCCACTTAAGAATTAGCGGTTTGAGCTGTCTTCTTTGCCTACTTTCTTTGCAGCAGCAAAGAAAGTAGGTGCCGCCCCGCACAGGGGCTACGCTAATAGACCGATAACAAAGCAAGGAAAGGCCAACACCGCAAAGAACCCCGACCAGAAAAAAAATTACAAAAAACACGCAAAAACCTGAGATAGCCAGAAATAGCCCTTCTTTTCGACCCATAGCGCCGCAGGCAAATCAACAACAATCACCCTAACCCTTACTAGGCTAGCCGCAAGGCTAACAACACCACACCCCATGGCAACCACGACCGCCCCGCAACAAGCCGCGCCCGCCTCGCCGGGCCCCATGAAGCGCATCATCCTGATCGTCCTCATTGCGCTGATCGCCGCGGGCGCTGCCGGAGCAGGCGTGTGGTTCTTCATGTCCAAGCGCGCGCCCGTCGCCGCATCCGCCGAAGCCGCGCCGGCGCCGCCCGCCGCGCCGCTCTTTTTCCCGCTCGAATCGATGACCGTCAACCTGCAATCGGACGACGGCCAACAACACTTCCTGCGCATCGGCCTCACGCTGAAACTCGGCGACGCCGCTACCCAGCAGGTGCTCACCGATCACATGCCGGAAGTGCGCAGCCGCATCCTGCTCGCGCTGTCGAACAAGCATCCGGACGAGCTCGCGCCGCTCGAAGGCAAGCGCGCGCTCGCCGAAGAGCTGAAGACGCTGATCAGCGAACCGACCGACAGGGGTGCTGCGCCGATCCGCGTGCAGGACGTGCTGTTCACCGAGTTCGTCGTGCAGTGACGTGACCTTGTCTAGCGCTGCCATCATCAATCGCCACGGGACGCACGAGGAATAAGCAATGAGCCATGAAGAGTTCATGTCCCAGGAGGAGGTCGATGCCCTTCTGAAGGGCGTCACCGGCGAATCCGACACGGAATCCGATCAGGGCGACCGCACGGGCGTGCGCCCGTACAACATCGCGACGCAGGAACGCATCGTCCGTGGCCGGATGCCGGGCCTCGAAATCATCAACGACCGCTTCGCGCGCCTGTTGCGCGTCGGTATTTTCAACTTCATGCGGCGCTCGGCGGAAATCTCCGTCGGCCCCGTGAAGGTGCAAAAGTACAGCGAATTCACGCGCAATCTGCCGATCCCGACCAATCTGAACCTGGTTCACGTGAAGCCGCTGCGCGGCACGTCGCTGTTCGTGTTCGACCCGAACCTCGTGTTCTTCGTGGTCGATAACCTGTTCGGCGGCGATGGCCGTTTCCATACGCGCGTCGAAGGTCGCGATTTCACCCAGACCGAGCAGCGCATCATCACGAAGCTGCTCAATCTGACGTTCGAGCATTACACCGCGTCGTGGAAAAGCGTGCGCCCGCTGCAGTTCGAATACGTGCGCTCGGAAATGCACACGCAGTTCGCCAACGTCGCGACGCCGAACGAAATCGTCATCGTCACGCAGTTCTCGATCGAGTTCGGCTCGACGGGCGGCACTCTGCACATCTGCATGCCCTACTCGATGATCGAACCGATCCGCGACATCCTCTCGTCGCCGATTCAGGGCGAGGCGGTGGACGTCGACCGCCGCTGGGTACGCGTGCTATCGCAGCAGGTGCAGGCTGCCGAAGTGCAGCTCACCGCCGACCTCGCGCAGGTGCCTATCACGTTCGAACAGATCCTGAACATGCGCAAAGGCGATGTTCTGCCGATCAACATCCCCGAGCACATCACCGCGAAAGTCGACGGCGTACCGGTGATGGAATGCGGCTACGGAATTTTCAATGGTCAGTACGCGTTGCGGGTCCAGAAGATGATCAGCGCAGCCGACACGATGAAGGAAGGTGGATATGAGTGACCTGAACGCAAAGCCCGAGACCGATCTCGCGGCAGCCGAGCAACTCGCCGCCGGCGCACCGTCCGCCGCGGAAGACGAGGCAGCGATGGACGACTGGGCAAGCGCGCTCGCCGAGCAGAACGGCAACGACGAAATCAACCCTGCCGCGGGCGCCGTGTTCCAGCCGCTGTCAAAGGTCGAGCCGACCTCGACGCACAACGACATCGACATGATCCTGGACATTCCCGTCCAGATGACGGTCGAACTCGGCCGCACCAAGATCGCGATCCGCAACCTGCTGCAGCTCGCGCAGGGTTCGGTGGTGGAACTGGACGGCATGGCCGGCGAGCCGATGGACGTGCTGGTCAACGGCTGTCTGATCGCGCAGGGCGAAGTGGTCGTCGTCAACGACAAGTTCGGTATCCGGCTGACCGACATCATCACGCCGTCCGAACGCATCCGGAAACTCAATCGATGAAACGCCCGGCTGGTCGCGGCGCGTTGCTCGCGGTGAGCGCGACGGCGTTCGCATCCGCGCTCGCGCACGCCGCCGACATCAACGCGGTCAACAACGCCGCGAAGATCGCATCGGGTGCCGCCGCGGGTAGCGCGGTGCCGGCGCTCGGTGTCGGCGCGGTGCTGCAAACCTTCGTCGGGCTCGCGGTCGTGATCGCGCTCGTGTTCGGCTGCGCGTGGCTCGCGCGCCGCTTCGGCCTGCAACCGGGCCAGCGCGGTGGGCTCGTAAAGACGATCGGCGGCGCTTCGCTCGGCGGCAAGGAGCGCGTCGCGGTCGTCGAGATCGGCGATACGTGGCTCGTGCTTGGCGCTGCGCCCGGCAACGTACGGCTGCTGCATACGATGCCGGCGGGTTCCGCCGCAGCCGATACGGCGGCTCTTTCGGCCGCACCGCTTTCCGGCACCTTTGGTCAACGCTTTCGCGACGCTTTGAAGGGCGAAGTGGGCAAACGTTTCAGCGCGCACGGCGGCGGGGATCGGTAATGCAGGTCAGTTTCAGGCAGTCAGGGTCGTTCTTCACGCTGCTGCGCCGTGTGGCGCGCGTGCTTGTCGCCGTGCTCCCATTCGCGCTGCCGACCCTATCGTTCGCGCAGGCCGCCGGCTTGCCGGCCTTCACCACGAGCCCCGGCCCGAACGGCGGCACGACCTACTCGCTGAGCGTGCAGACGATGCTGCTGCTCACGATGCTGTCGTTCCTGCCCGCGATGGTGCTGATGATGACGAGCTTCACGCGCATCGTGATCGTGTTGTCGCTGCTGCGTCAGGCGCTCGGCACGACCACGACGCCGCCGAACCAGGTGCTCGTCGGCCTCGCGCTGTTTCTCACGCTGTTCGTGATGTCGCCGGTGCTCGACAAGGCCTATAACGAAGGCTATAAGCCCTTCTCCGAAGGCACGCTCCCGATGGACCAGGCGGTGTCGCGCGGCGTCGCGCCGTTCAAGACCTTCATGCTGCGTCAGACGCGCGAAAGCGACCTTGCCCTGTTCGCGCGCATCTCGCACGCGACGCCGATGCAGGGCCCCGAAGACGTACCGCTGTCGCTGCTGGTGCCGTCGTTCGTGACGAGCGAGCTGAAAACCGGCTTTACGATCGGCTTCACGATCTTCATTCCGTTCCTGATCATCGATATGGTGGTCGCGAGCGTGCTGATGTCGATGGGGATGATGATGGTCTCGCCGGCGACGATCTCACTGCCGTTCAAGCTGATGCTGTTCGTGCTCGTCGACGGCTGGCAGTTGCTGCTTGGCTCGCTGGCGCAGAGCTTCGTCTGAGCCGCGTTTATCTGGTTCCAATTTTCAGGCACTCACGATGACACCCGAAGCAGTCATGACGCTGGCCCACCAGGCCATGTACGTTGGCCTCGTGCTGGCCGCTCCGCTGCTGCTCGTCGCGCTCGTCGTCGGTCTGCTCGTGAGCCTGTTCCAGGCCGCCACGCAGATCAACGAGACCACGCTGTCGTTCATCCCGAAGCTGCTCGCGATCGCGGTCACGCTGGTGATCGCCGGGCCGTGGATGCTGACCACGTTGCTCGACTATCTGCGCCACACGCTCACCAGCATTCCGACGCTCGTCAACTGAGCGCCGCGGGCCCGTCGACGCGCTAGCGCTCTCCCCTCTCACCCCATGTTCACGGTCACCTACGAGCAACTGAACGTCTGGCTGACCGCGTTTTTGTGGCCGTTCGCGCGCATCGCCGCGCTGGTCGCGACCGCGCCGGTGTTCGGCAACACCTCGCTGCCCTCGCGCGTGAAGATCGGCCTTGCCGCGTTCACGACGATCATCGTCGCGCCGACGATCGGCGCGCTGCCGCAGGTCACCGTATTTTCCGCGGCCGGCGTGTGGATTCTCGTCAACCAGTTCCTGATCGGCATCGCCCTCGGCGTGACGATGCAGATCGTGTTCCAGGCGATCGACGCGACCGGCTATTTCATCGGCCTCGGCATGGGCCTCGGCTTCGCGACCTTCTTCGACCAGCAGGCGACCGGCTCGGGCGTCGTGATCTCGCGCTATATGACGACGATCGCGACGCTGGTGTTTCTCGCCGTCGACGGTCATCTGCAGATGGTCGCCGCGCTCGTGACGACGTTCCAGTCAGTGCCGGTGTCGGCGAACCTGCTTGCGCCGCACGGCTGGCAGACGCTCGCGAACTGGGGCGGCTCGATCTTTTCGGCGGGGCTGCTGCTCTCGCTGCCGGTCATCGTCGCGCTGCTGATCGCCAACCTTGCGCTCGGCATTCTCAATCGCGCGGCGCCGCAGATCGGCGTGTTCCAGATCGGCTTTCCGCTGACGATGCTGGTCGGCCTGCTGCTCGTGCAGCTGATGCTGCCGAACATGATCCCGTTCTTCGTGCGGCTGTTCGACGGCGGCATCGATCAAATGGGGCGGGTCGCGGCGGCGCTGAGGTAACGCCGCGAAAAACCTGGATCGCAGACGCAAAAAAAACCGGCTCGCGCCGGTTTTTTTCATGACCGCACCGAAGCGGCATCAGTTGCTGATGTAGTCGAACAGCGACAGGCTCTGGATCTTCACGAACGCTTGCTGCGACGCCTGCAAGGCCGCCTGCTGCTGCGTGTACTTGCTGATCGTCTTGACCATGTCGGTCGAGGTCAGGTCTGCGAGATTGCTTGCCGTTTGCGTCGAGTTGGTCTGCGTGACCGTTTGCAGCGCCTGGACTTCCTGCTCGCGGCCGCCCACCGACGCCTGCACCGCGGTGACGTTGTTCAGCGTGTTCGAAAGCTGCGACAGGCCCGTGTTCATCACGTTCTGCAGCGTCGCCAGGGCCGTATCGTTGCCGCTCACCGGCTGCTGGAGCGCGGTGATCATCGCGTTCAGGTTGGCGAACACGTTGGTGCCCGCCTTGTTGGCCGGCTGCACGGTGAACGTGTCGTTGGCGGCCGGCGTGCCGGTGATTTCGACGGTCTGGCCGCCCATCGTGATGTTCGAGCCCGACGTGTAGGTCTGCGCAGCACCCGCGACGCCGGTCGTCGTGTCGGTGACCGTGTAGGTCAGCGACGAGCCGGTGCCGCTGAACTGGATCTGGTACGAATCCGCATTCGCCGTGTTGGTCGGATCGGTGACCGTCACCGCGCCGATCACGCCGGTGCCGGTGTTGCTCGAACTGCCCGAGGCGATCGGCTGCGCATTGGTCGCGCCGACACTCATGAACACCGACAGTCCGTTGTCGCCGGTTGCGACCGAGTTGCTGTCAGTGAGCTGCACGGTGCGCGTGCCGGTGTCGCCCGAATAAACGACGTTGCCGGCCGCATCGGTCGTGAACGCGTGGGTCGAATTCTGAAAGCCGGCGAACAGCGCGTTGCCGGAACCGTCGGTCGCGTTCGAGTAGGTCAGCAGCTGGTCGCGCAGGGTCGTCAGCTGCGCGGCGATCGCCGAGCGGTTGGTGTCGTTCAGCGTGCCGCTGCCGACGCTCAGGCCCAACGTGTTCGCGCTTTGCAGCGTCGAGATCACGCTGGTGAGCGTCGAGTCCTCGGTCTGCAGCGACGAGAGCGCCGAGGTCTGGTTCGTCGTGTACTGCGACAGCGCGGCCGCCGTCGAGCTGAGCTGCACGGCCTGTGCGGCGCCGAGCGGATTGTCGGCGGGCGTGGTCAGACTCTCGCCGCTCGAGAGTTCCTGATAGATCTGCGACAACTGGGACTGCTGGTTGTCCATTGTCGCGACGTTCATGCTGAAGTACTGCGAGGTGGAAATTCGCATGGTTCAACGCCTTACTGGAAGATGCCAAGCAGAGTCTGGAACAGTGTCTCTGCGGTCTGGATGACCTTGCTGTTGGCCTGATAGAGCTGCTGGTATTGAAGCAGGTTGGCCGCTTCCTCATTGGTATTGACGCCCGACACCGACTGCTGCGCCGACGTGATCTGCGTGACGAGCGTGCTTTGCGCGGTCGCCGACGCCTGGATCTGCGAGGTCTGGTTGCCGATGCTGTTGACGTAGTTCGCGTACGCGCCCGTCAGCGTCGCGGTGCCGCCCGAGAGCACCGTCGCCGAGGTCAGGTTCGACAGCAGTTGGGCGTTGCGGCCGTCGTTGGTCGCGCCGGTATTCGGTCCGATCGTGAACGAGTCGCCGTTGGCGGGCGTGCCGCTGAGCGTAATCGAGACGTTGTTCATCACGCCCGCGCTCGCCGAGTTGCTCGGGTTGGTGATCGTCAGCGTCGCGCCCGAGCTAGCCGAGTACGGCACCGCGGTCGTCGCCGTGCTGATCGTGTACGAGGTGGACGGGGAGCCTGCGACCGTCACCACCGAGCCGACCGGGAAGCCGGTGAGGCCGGTGCCCGACGTGTACGTAATCGTCGACGTGCTGGTCGGGGCGCTGTAGCCGGCCGATACCGTGCCTTGCGTGACCGTCATGCTGCCCGTGTTCGACGTCGACGCCGACGCGAGCACCGGCGCCGCCGCCGCGATCGCCGAGGGCGACGTGGTGGTCAGCGCGAAGTTGTCGAGCGCGCCGCTGGTCGGCTGGACCGAGAACGAATCGCCGGCCTTCATCGTGCCGCTCGCGACCGAGAACTGCAGGCCGTCGATCGGGTTGGTCAGGTTCGTCGCCGAACCGACGATGTTGCCGGTCTGGTTGTCGGTCAGCGTGTAGGCGGTGCCGTTGTACGACAGCGTGTAGTTGCCCGTGGTCGGCTGCGTCGCATCGGCGAACGATGCGGAGAGCGTCGCGTTGCCGGTGTTCTTCGGGCTCGCATACACGGTCGGCGAGCCGACCGTAAACAGCGCGCCGCCCGCGGTGCCGTTCAAGGTGAGGCCAAGTTCGTTCTGGTTGTTGACCTGCGCGGCGAAGCTCGTGGCGATCGCGCCGAGTTGCGCCTCGGCAGGATCGAGCGTTTGCGAGCGGAATTGCAGCAGGCCGCCCAGCGTGCCGCCGGACACGCTCGTGTCGGACAGGGTCTGCGGAGTCTGCGTCGCCGTCGAGCCGGCCTGGCCGAGATACTGGACCGACAACTCGCTCGGATCGCTCGTCGAAGTCGCCGTGCCGAGGTTGAAGCTGTTGCCGGCCAGCACGAGCGGTTGTCCGTTCGACATGAACAGGCTATAGCTGCCGTTGTCCTGCACGACCGACACGCCGACCAGTTGCGACAGGTTCGATACCGCCTGGTCGCGTTCGTCGAGCAGCTGGTTCGGCGGCTGGCCCTGGCTGCTTGCCTGCGTGATCTGCGTATTCAGCGACGCAATCTGCGCGGTGTAGGTGTTGATCTGCGTGACCGTCGAGCTCAGCTGCGTATTGACGCTCGAGCGCAGCTGGTCGTACTGCTGGCCTGCCTGGTTGATCTCGTTCGCGAGCGTCTGCGCATCGCTGATCGCGGTCTGCCGCGTCGATACGCTCGACGCACTGTTGGCGACGTTCTGCAGGCCAGTAAAGAAACTGCTGATCGCGGTCGAAATCCCCGATGTCGGACTGCCGACGAGGTTGTTCAACTGCGTGATCATCGTGTTGTACGTGCTGAGCGAGCTGCTCGACGACTGCGCGTTGTTCAGTTCGGTCGTCAGGTACTGGCTGTACTGGCGCTTCACGGTGTCGGTCGACACGCCCATCGGCATGTAGCCGGAGCCGGTATAGGTGCCGCTCGACTCCGAATACACCGGAGTTTCGAGCGTATAACCGGCCGTCGACACGTTGCTGATGTTGTTACCAGTTACCGTCAAACCCCATTGTGCGGCGTTCAGTCCGCTAAGGCCGATATCAAAGAGAGTGCTGGACATGCGTCATCCTGAAGGGCGACATCGCAGACGTGCCGCCGCGTTGCTGGAACATCCTCTTTAACGGCCCGCCGCGCAAAAAATTGAGGGCCATTCCGCTTCGTTTGGGCTCCCCGCCGTGTTGCCGCGAAGCAGCCTCGTACGCCAGTGCAACGTTTGCTTCGCAGCGCGAAGCGTTCGCGTGCAACCGGGCGTCATGCGCACGGCCGCCGCGCGTCGTCTCGCCGTTCAGCGCGCCAGCGAGCGGCGCTTCATTTCGAGCTGCGTGATCAGCCGCTGCAGCGTGTTTTCGGTGCTGCCCGGCAGTGACAGGAAGCGGAAGCCGAGCTGATAGCGCTGCGTGCCGTTCGGCAGCGCGAGCGCTCGATGCGACACGAGCTGCAGATCGAGCGACAAACGGCCGAGCGCGCCGAGCGAAAGCTCGCAGTCCAACAGACGCGCGCCCATCGGCAGCTCGGCGACGCGCGGGTCGCTCGTGCGCATGCCGACGCCGCCGAGCGACAGGTCGTGCACCTCGAAGCGGAACGTGTCGCCTTCCGGCAGGCGGCCGGTACACATATAGGGTTCGAGAATCGGCGCGGCGACGCGGAAGTACTCGCGGCGCTGCACGTAGAACAGCACCTCGGGAAAGTTCGCCTCGAATGCCGGCAGTCCCTCGAAGCGCGTCTCTCGCGGCGTCGGGGTCGAGAACTCGACACGCACGCCGTCGGGCGATGCGTGGAATTGGCAGCGCGGCGCGCTGAGCAGCTCCTTGTTCTGATCGGAGAGCGCGCCCCAATCGAAGGTGAAGGTGCGCTCGCGCACGTCGACGTCGAGCAGGCGCGTGACGAGCTGCCCGCCCGCATATTCGACGGTGAGAAAGTCGCCACGGTTGACGAGATTGCGCAGCTGGACGCCAATTTCCAGCGGATTGCGGCGGCCAAAATCGGGCACGCCATCGTCTTGCGGGACGTGCGGCTGACCGTTCGCGTCGGTGTGGCCGTTCGACTGATTCATATCCATGGGCTTGCCGGTAAGCATGTTCTTGCGGGCGCATGCCGCGGCTTGGCCGTTGACATTGACGGTCTCATTGAGAAGCCGCGACACGCGCGTTCAACCGGACGTAACAGCGCTATTCCGGTATCGGGTCTAGCTGATTAGCGGCAATATCCAGCCAAAATTTAGGGGCTTTCAATAAATCTTCGCCGAAAATTTCCCGCAAACGTTAAACCCGTATCTGCCCCATGGTCGGTGATGTCGCTGGCCCGGCATTTGACGCCGCTATTCACGCCGTCCCATCGCGTGCATGATTTTTAATCAGCCCATTTTCTGCATGATCGACAACAGCTTTTTCGCGTAATGCGGGTCGGTCGCATAACCAGCGCGCTGCATGCCGTTCGCGAAGCCGTTCACGTCTCGCGACGAATTGATCACCTGCGCATAACGCGGATTGCCCTTCAACAAGCTCGCGTAGTCGGTCATCGCTTCCTCGTACGAGTCGTACGCGCGGAATTTCTCGACCGTGCGATGCGGCTTGCCGTTCACGTATTCGGTCGTGACCGTCGACACGGTTTTGCCGGTCCAGTCGTTGCCCGCCTTGATGCCGAACACGTTGTGGCTCGTCGAGCCGTCGGCCTTCCTGATCTCGCTTTTGCCCCAGCCCGATTCGAGCGCGGCCTGGCCGATGATGAAGCGCGCCGGAATGCCGGTCGCCGCGCTGGCGGCCTGCGCCGGCGCGGCGAGCTTGTCGACGAACGCGTCGACCTTCGGCGAGCTGCCGTCCCCGCGCAATGGCGGCGTGAGCGCGCTATTGGCCGAGTAGGCCCGGCCGAGCGCAAGCTGGCCGTTCGCCTGGGCGTTGCCGAAGGCATGGGCAAGCGCGTTGAGCGCCGCTGTCTGGCCTTCGTCGCCGCCGCTGCCGCCGCCGAGCGCGTTGGCCATGCCGGTGAGACCACCCGCCGCGCCGTTCGCGCCGCCCACCTGCATGCCCTGGTTGCGCATCAGCTGCTTGAGCATCGCGTCGGCGACGCCGATGCCCTTCTTCGATAGCTGCTGCGCCAGCTGCTGATCCATCATCGACGTGAAGGTCGCCGTGTCGTGCGAATCGAACGGACTGTCCTGCGGCGTCGCATCGCGCATGCTCTTGAGCATCATCTGCGTGAACACGGCGTCGAACTGCTGCGCGGCCATCTTCATGCCCGCTTGCGGCGACGCCTTGGCCTGCGCGCTCAGTGCGCCGAAACCCTGCACGTCGAGCGCGAACCGGCTGGTCAGATCGTTGGCGGAATTGACGTTATTGGTCGTATCCGAATTCATCTGGCGTGCTCCTTAGATGATTTCCAGTTCGGCGCGCAACGCACCGGCTGCCTTCATGGCCTGCAAGATCGACATCAGATCCGCGGGCGTCGCGCCGAGCGCGTTGAGCCCCTTCACTACGTCGGCGAGGTTTGCACCGGCGCTCACCATTTTCAGCGCGCCGTTGTCCTGTTTCATCTGGATCTGCGACTGCTGCGTGGCCACGGTGCGGCCGTTCGAGAACGCGCCCGGCTGGCTCACCACCGGCTGCGTATTGATCACGACCGACAGATTGCCGTGCGCAACTGCGCAGTTCTGCAGTGTGACCATCTGGTTCATGACGATCGAGCCGGTGCGCGCGTTCAGGATCACCTTCGCGGGCGCCTGCGCGGGCCGCACGTCGAGATTCTGCAGCTGCGCCATGAACGCGACCTGCTGCTGCGGATCGGCCGGCGCGCGCAACTGGATCGTGCGGCCGTCGAGCGCGGTCGCGGTGCCGCTGCCGAACGCGTTGTCGATCGCGGCGACGACCCGCTGCGTGGTGTCGTAGTCCATGTCGTTCAGGTCGAGCTGCATCGTGCCCGCCTGCGACACCGCGGTCGGCACCGAGCGCTCGACGATCGCGCCGCTGGTGATGCGGCCGGCCGCCAGCTGGTTGACCTGCACCTTGCTGCCGTTCGCGCTCGCGCCCGCGCCGCCCACCGCGACGTTGCCCTGGCCGAGCGCATACACCTGGCCGTCGGCGCCCTTCAGTGGCGTGAGCAGCAGCGTGCCGCCGCGCAGGCTCTTCGCATTACCGAGCGACGACACGGTGATGTCGATCGCTTCGCCGGGCCGCGCGAACGGCGGCAGCACCGCGGTCACCATCACCGCGGCGACGTTCTTCAGCTGGATGTTCGACAGCGTCGACTGCGAGTTGCTCGAGCCCGCCGCCTGGTTGTTGATCGAGATGCCGAGGTTCGCGAGCATGTTCGCGAGCGTCTGCGTCGTAAACGGCGTCTGCGTGGTCTGGTCGCCGGTGCCGTCGAGGCCGACCACGAGGCCGTAGCCGATCAGCGGGTTGTCGCGCACACCCTGAATCTGCACGAGGTCCTTCAGGCGCTCGGCGTGCGCGGGCGTCGCGGCTGGCAGCGCCGCACAGGCGAGTGCGACGAACATGAGTGCGCGGCCCGCGCGCGACAGCGTGTTGAAGACGTTACTCATGATCACCACGGCGCCACGTTGAGGAAGAACCGCTGCAGCCAGCCCATGTTCTCCGCTTCGTTTATGTAGCCCTTCGCGGAGTACTCGATTTTTGCGTCGGCGACCTGGGTTGAGTACACGGCGTTGAGACTCGAAATCGTGTTCGGATTCACCACACCGGAAAAGCGCACAAATTCATTGCCCTGATTGATCAGCATCTGCTTCTCACCGCTCACGATGAGGTTGCCGTTCGCCTGCACGCCGGTCACCGTCACCGTGATCGTGCCGTTGAACGTATTGGACGCATTCGCGCCGCCGGTGCCGGCAAAGCCGTTGGCGCCGGTCGCGTTCAGGTTGGTCTTGCCGAACAGCCCACCGAGAAAGCCCGCGGTCGGTACGCTGAAGTTCGTGTTGCCGTTGCGGTTCGCATTCGCGCCCGAGGTCTTCGTCGCGTTGATGTTCTCGGCGATCACGATCGTGATGATGTCGCCCACATTGCGCGGCCGCTGGTCTTCGAAGAGCGGCCGACCCGCGTAGCCCGGGTTGTAAATCGAGCCCGGTGCCTGCGACTGCGGTGGAAGCGGCGGCAGCGCGGTCATCGGCTGCTGCGTGATCGGTTCCTTCGGCACGAGGCCACAGCCGCCGAGCGCCGCGAGCAGCGCGAGCTGCACGAGAGCCTCAGCCGTGCGCGAATGAACCGGAGTACGAGTGGAATGCGACATCATCCTTTACCGCCTTAAATGTCCAGTCCTCAAACCTGCATCTGGCTCAAGGTCTGCAGCATCTGGTCGGAGGTGTTCACGGCCTTGCTGTTGATTTCGTACGCACGCTGCGTCTGGATCATGTTCACCAGTTCCTGCACGACGTTCACGTTCGACGCTTCCACGTAACCCTGATTGAGCGTGCCCGCGCCGTTCAGACCCGGTTGCGACACGTTCGGCGCGCCCGACGATGCAGTCTCCGCGAACAGGTTCTCACCCTTCGAGTCGAGGCCGGCCGGGTTGATGAAGGTCGCGAGCTGCATCGTGCCGAGCTGCTGCGTGTTGCTCGAGCCGGCCACGGTGATCGACACCGCACCGTCACTGCCGATCGTCAGCGACGTCGCATTGGTCGGGATCGTGATCGCCGGAATCACCTGGTAGCCGCTCGATGTGACGAGCTGACCCTGCGCATTGGTCTGGAACGAGCCGTCGCGCGTGTAGGCGGTCGTGCCGTCGGGCATCTGCACCTGAAAAAAGCCCGCGCCGTTGATCGCGACGTCCTTCGAGTTGCCGGTCTGCTGCAGGTTGCCCTGCGTGTACAGGCGCTCGGTCGCGACCTGCTGCACGCCGGTGCCGAGCTGGATACCGGACGGCAGCTCGGTCTGCTGCGTCGAGTTCGCGCCCGGCTGGCGGATGGTCTGGTACAGCAGATCCTCGAACACCGCGCGCGAGCCCTTGAAGCCGTTGGTGCTGACGTTCGCGAGGTTGTTCGAGATCACGTCCATCTGCGCCTGTTGCGCATTCATGCCGGTGGCGGCGATGTAGAGCGAGCGGTTCACTATTGTTCTCCCATGCAAAGCATTCGGAGCGCGCCTCGTAGCGCACCCCGTGGCAATCCGTTAGCTGAAGCTGAGCAGCTGGTTGGCGGACTGGTCATTCTTGTCGGCGTTTTCCAGCAACTGCGTTTGCATCTGGAACTGACGCGCGTTGGTGATCATCGAGACCATCGCGCTGACCGGATTCACGTTGCTGCCCTCGAGCGACGCCGGCGCGACCGTCACGGTCGGATCGGCGTCGGCGGGGTTGCCGTCGGCGGTGCGAAACAGGCCGTCATCGCCGCGCGTGAGCGTCTGCGGATCGGGATTCACGAGCTTCAGCTGATCGACGGTGACGACAGCCTTGGGCGGATCGCCCGGGGTCAGCGCCGACACCGTGCCGTCCTTGCCGATCGTGATCTGCGCGCCCGCCGGCACCGACACCGGCCCACCGTTGCCGAGCACGACCTGATTGGTCGCGTTCACGAGCTGGCCGTTTTCGTCGATGTGCAGATTGCCCGCGCGCGTGTAGGCCTCGGTGCCGTCGGCGGTCTGCACCGACAGCCAGCCCGGTCCCTGAATCGCGACGTCGAGCGGATTGCCCGTCTGCTGGATCGGCCCCGGCGTGTAGTCGGCGCCCGGCGTTGACGACAGCACGAACGTGCGGGTCGTGTCGTCGTTGATCGTGCTGCCGTCGCCGAACGACATCGGTACGGCGCGGTAGGTTTCGAGCTGCGCGCGAAAGCCCGTGGTCGACGCGTTCGCGAGGTTGTTCGCGACGATCGCCTGCTGTTCGAGCGCCTGCGCGCTGCCAGACATCGCGGTGTAGATCAGCCGATCCATGAAGAGGTCCCGTTCGCTTACAGGTTGATCAGGGTCTGGTCGACGCTCTGCTGGGTCTTGATCGTCTGCGCGTTTGCCTGATAGTTGCGCTGCGCGGTGATCAGGTTGACCAGCTCGCTCGTCAGATCGACGTTCGAGTCCTCGACCGCGCCGCCTTGCAGCACGCCGTGATTGGTCGAGCCCGGTGTCGAGATCTGCGCGACGCCCGAGGCCGCCGTCTGTTCGTACTCGTTGTTGCCGAGGTCGACGAGGCCGTTCTGGTTCGAGAAGTTCGCCAGCACGATCTGGCCGAGCGCCTCGGTCTGGCCGTTCGAGTAGTTGCCCGTCAGCGTGCCGTCGGAGCCGACCGTGAAGCTCGTCAGCGTGCCTGCCGCATAGCCGTCGGTCGACAGGCTGTTCACGCCGTCCTTGCCGCCGTATTGCGTGGTGCTGCCCATGTTCAGCGTGATGTTCTGCGGCGTGCCCGAACCGTCGGTAGTCGGGACCGACAGGGTGAACGCGCCGAGCGTCGAGGTCGCGACGCCGCTCGCGTCGGTCGTGCTGACCAGCGTGCCCGACGAATTGAAGTTCGCCGTGCCGACCAGCGTCGCGGTGCCGGTCGAGGGGCCAGCGTACACGTCCCACGTACCCGAGCCCGTCTTCGCGAAGTACATGTTGACCGTCTGCGAGCCGCCGAGCGAATCGTAGGCCGTCGTGCTCGTCGAGTAGTTGTAGGTCGACGAGCTGGTCTGGTCGAACGTGGTCGGGTTCTGCGTGATCGTGTAGCTGTCGCCGGCCGCCGGCGCGCCGCTGAAGGTGATGCTCTCGCCGTTGCCGAGCGTGATCGCGGTGCCCGCCGTGAAGGTCTGGGACGCACCCGTGACGCCGGTCGTCGTGTCTGTGACCGTGTAGGTGGTAGTGGTCGGGAAGTTGATCGTGTAGTTGTCGGTGTTGGTGCCCGCGGCCGCGTTGGTGATCGTCGCGCCGGTCGTGCTCAGCGTACCGGTGTTGGTGCCGGCGGGCGTCGCGGTCGGCGAGCCGAGCATGATGCTGTCCTGCGCGTTCAGGTTCAGGCCCGCAGTGATCTTGCTGGTCGCCTGCGGCGCGATATTCGCGGTCGGCACCGTCAGCGGCACGGTCTGCGCGGAGTTGATGATGCCCGAACTGTTCGCGGCGTAGCCCATCAGCTGGAGGCCCTGCGCGTTCGTGATGTAGCCGTTCTTGTCGAGCTGGAACACGCCGTTACGCGAATAGGTCAGCGTGCCGTTGTTCGACATCTGGAAGAAGCCGTTGCCGTTGATCGCGACGTTCAGCGCCTGGTTCGTCGTCGTGATCGTGCCTTGCGAGAACTGCTGCTGCACTTCCGAGAGTTTCGTGCCGATACCGATCTGCTGGTTCACCGCGGTCGCGACGGAATTGGCGTACATGTCGGCGAATTCGGCGGTGCCGCTCTTGAAGCCGACCGTATTGGAGTTGGCGATGTTGTTGCCGATCACGTCGAGATCGCTCGACGACGCCGACAGACCGCTCAAACCTGTTTGGTAACTCATGACGTACTCCGTATCTGGAAAGTCGTAACTGGATGGATCCGGCTTACAGGATCGCGGCGACGCTGGTCAGGCCGACCGTCGAACCGTTCGACAGCACGAGGCCCGGCGTGCCGCTGCTCTGCTGGACGACGCTTTCGACTGTCCCGCTGGTGAGCGTGGTGGCCGTCGCCTGCTGGCCGTTGATCGTGCCGGTCGCGGTGATCGTGTAGGTGCCGTCCGCGAGCGTGGCGCCCGACGAGTCGGTCGGCGTCCAGCTGATCGGAATCGTGCCGGCCGACTGCTTGCCGAGATCGATCGTGTTGACGATCGTGCCAGCCGAGTTCTTCACGACGACCTGCAGGTCGCTGACGGAGTTCGCGAGCGTGACGCCGAACTCGCTCGCCTTGCCGCTCGATACCGTGACCGAGTTGCCCGACGCGAGCACGCTCGAGCCGATCAGCAGCGCGGCCTGCGACTGCTCGCTGGCCGACAGCTGAGTAGACAGTGAGCTCAAGGACGTATTGAGAGTGCTGATGCCCTGCACCGTGCTGATCTGGGCAAGCTGCGAGGTCATCTGCGAGCTGTCCATCGGGCTGGTCGGGTCCTGGTTCTTCAACTGCGCGACGAGAAGTTGCAGGAAGGTGTTCTGCAGGTCCGAGGCCGACGTGCCCGACGTGCTGCTCGTCGAGCTGGTCGAGCTCGAGCTGCTGCTCGTGCCGTTCATCGTGTCGAGCAACGTTTGCGAAACGGTCGTGCCGCTGCTGCCGATGGTGGTGTTGGTGGTCAAGGCTCTCTCCTCAGGTTCCGATCGTGAGCGTTTTCAGCATCAGGGTTTTGGCGGTGTTCAGCGTTTCGACGTTGGCCTGGTACGAACGCGACGCCGAGATCATGTTGACCATCTCCTGCACCGGGTCGACGTTGGGCAGCGTCACGTAGCCGTCCGCGTTGGCGGCCGGATTGCCGGGTTCGTACGCGGTTTTCATCGGCGACGGATCGTCGACCACGCCGGTCACCTGCACGCCGCCGACCTGCTGGCCGGATCCCGAGCGGGCGCCGCCGAGCGGGTTCACCGCGAACACGACCTGCTTGGCCTTATACGGCTGGCCGTCGGGGCCCGTCGTGCTGTCCGCGTTGGCGAGGTTCGACGCCGTCACGTTGAGCCGCTCCGACTGCGCCGACATCGCGGAGCCCGCGACACCGAAAATATTCATCAGGGATGGCATGTTTCCTGACCTCTCCTGCCGATTCGCACCGGCTTCACGTTAATTCCCGTAGCGTTTCTGTTCGTGCGTGCTGCCTGTATCAGCGGCCATGCGCTCTGCTCGTGTGCTGTTCAGCGTGCGCGGCTTACGAGCCCGACGTGATCGCCGACAGCATCGTCTTGATCTGGTTCGACACGACCGTCATGCCCGACTCGAAGTGCACCGTGTTGTCGGCGAATTGCACGCGCTCGGTGTCGACGTCGACAGTGTTGCCGTCGAGCGCCGGCTGCTGCGGAATCCGGTATTGCAAATTGCCGTAGTCGTCGGGGCTGCCGCCCGTCGCCGTCAACGTCGCCTTGCCGCTCATGTGCCCCGCCTCGGTCGTGCTCATCGACATGCCGCTCGTCACGCCGGCCGGCTGCGTCATCGCGAGCGTCGAGCTGTTCGATGTGCCCTGCCCCGCGGTGCTGCCGCCCGTCTTCTTCAAAGCGCCGGCGAGCGACGACGCGAAGTCGATGTCGCGTGCCTTGTAGCCGGGTGTGTCGGCATTGGCGATATTCGATGACAGCAGTTCCTGCCGGTAGGCCCGCACATCCATCGCCTGCCGGCCGAACGCGAATTCGGCATCGAGTTTGTCCAGCATGGAAATCTCCCGAGAACGTTTCCAAGGCCGTCCCGTGTGCGCATCATGCGAGACGCGTGGCGGGTGCAAAGGCCTTTTTGCATGTGGTGCATCTTATGGGTCGGGCGCAAGCGGCAATCGGACGAATAACCGGGAAAGGGGGCTTCTATTCAACGTTTGTGCGAAAGGGGTGCTCACTAGAATGCAAGGCGTACCGATGCATTCGATGGAGACCCGCGATGGACCAGCCCACCCACACCTTGCCGCAGCGTGCGAGCAGCACGACGATGCGCCGCGGGGGTGGCGACGGGGTCGATGCCTGTGAGGGCGCGGGTGCGCGAGCATTGCTGCGCGCTCCCGCGCGTTGGCTTGTACGTTGCCTGACTCGAGTGATCGTGAGCGTCGCGGTGTGGGTGGCGGGCGGTATCGTGCTGCTGCCGGCTACGACCCGCGCACAGGATGCGGGTGGCGCGATCGTGATTCCCGGACCGGGCGAGAAAAATCCCGCCGCGCTGAACGATCTCGCGCAACGGATTCAGACGCCGGCGCAGCGCAGCGCATCTGCGGCCTCGCTAGCGGCGGCGACCGCACAGTCGCTCGGCCGCGCGCCCGCCTCCCGCGACACTGATGCCTTCGCCCGCGCCGCGAGCGCGAGCGGCGCGATCGTGATTGCTGGCGCGGGCGAGCCCGCTGCAACCGCGCCGGCCATGATCCGCACCAACCTCAAACCAGACGCCAACGGCGTCGTGACGATTCCACCGCCGGCCAGTACGGGGGCGCCGGGCGTCGCGCGCGTCAATCTCGAAGCGGGCACGGCCGCCGGCCTCGTGAATCCGCGTGCGGTCGCGGCCAGTGCGCAGCAAGGCGACGGTTTCGACAGCCTCGCGTCGCGTGGCGAGCCGCCCGAGTTCGACACGAATGGCAAACCGATCGCGAGCGCTGCCCCGCGACCGGCCAGTTCCGCGCTTGCGAGAATGCCCGTGACGCCGCCGACGTCGCGCCAACCGGCCATCGCCATCGCACAGAGAACGCCGCCGGGCGCCACCGCAGCGAAGCCAGCGCAACCGGCGCCGCTTCCGGGCCAGCAGGACCCGGAAGCGATTCACGCGGCCGCGCTTGCGTTCCTGCAACAGCAGGCCGTCGGTCTGCCCGGCAAGGTCGACATCACCGTCACGTCCGCGTTTCCGCGCGGTCTCGCCGCGTGCACGTCGCTCGAACCATTCATGCCGACCGGCGGGCGCCTTTGGGGCCGGCTGACGGTCGGCGTGCGCTGCGCGGGCGAGCGGCCGTGGACGATCTATCTGCAGGCGCGCATCTCGCTGTATGCGACGTACTACCTCACCGCCCGCGCGATGGCGCCGGGCGAAGTGCTCACCGCCGCCGACCTCGTCGCGCGTGACGGCGACCTGACCGGCCTGCCGCAGTCGATCGTCACCGATCCGTCGCAGGCGGTCGGCTCGGTCTCGCTCGTGCGGCTCGCGGGCGGCATGCCGCTGCGCCGCGACATGCTGAAGAGCGCGTCGGCGGTGGTATTCGGCCAGACCGTGCGGGTCGTGGCGGCCGGCGACGGTTTCTCGATTTCGTCCGAGGGCAGCGCGATGAACAACGCGTCGCCGGGCCAGCAGGTGCGCGTGAAGACCGCGAGCGGCCAGATCGTCTCCGGCATCGTCAAGGATGGCGGAACGGTGGAGATCCAGATGTGAGCGCGCTGGCGGCGGCGAAGGCTGGCAAAGCAGTATTGAAAGGGGCAGATGGCCACGCATTGGCGGGTCGGATGCCGAGCGATTGCGCTAAAGTTTTGATCGGCGGTTGCCGTTATCAGGATCAAATCGTTAGGGAAGCCAATCGTGAAAGTCGATCCCACCACCTCTTCGAATCTGGCGTCGTTGAAAGACGCTTTGTCCCGTTCACAGCAGAGCGGCGAAGCCACGTCGGCAGCCAGCGCCACGCAGGGCACGACGAGCGCGGCCGCGCCAGCCGCGAGCAGCACGTCGGGCGACACGAACGTGAGCCTGTCGGGTCTGTCGCAGCATCTGCGCAGCCTCGCGGCCTCCGGTTCGGCCGACATCGACACCGCGCATGTCGAATCGATCAAACAGGCGATCAAAAGCGGCACGCTGCAGATCGACTCCGGCAAGATCGCCGACGGCGTGCTGCAGACGGCGCGCGACTTGTTGCAGAACAAAACCTCGTCGACCGGCAACTGATCGGCATCTCGCCGCGCGGTGACCTGCCGGGCGGCATCCGACCAACCTGGCTCGCGCGTCGTTCGGGAGCCGTTGTGCGTAGCGAGTTGTTGACATGAAAGACGCCCTGGTTGCCACCCTGATCGAAGAATATTCGACCGTCGAGGCGTTCGCCTCGATCCTCACTCTCGAAACCAAAGCGCTGACCGCGGTCTCGCCGTTGGAGCAGTTGCCCGCCATCGTCGAGAAGAAGACCGAGCTGATCGGCGTGCTCGCGAGGCTCGAAGCCGCGCGCGACGCGCATCTGGCCGAGCTCGGCTTTCCGGCCGGCTGGCCCGGCATGGAACTCGCGGCAAGCACCGACACGCGTGTCGCGACGCAATGGAAGCTGCTGCAGAAAGCGGTGGACCGCGCGCGGCGCGTCAACACCAACAACGGCGAGCTGATCCGCGTGCGGATGGACTACAACCAGCGCGCGCTGAAGGCGCTTCAGGTCACCGTGCCGCGCAAGGCGAACCTGTATGGGCCGGATGGGCGAATTCCGGCTTATTCCGGACTTTGACCGGCCCGCCTGCCCGACCTGCAATCGAGCACGATCCGAAGTGAATCAGAAGGCCCGTCATCGACGGGCCTTCTCCTTTTCTGCCGCCCGTTTTTCACCCGCCTCCCTCTCCATCCCACGCTGCGTTAGCCATTCGGCTAGCTAGCGCTAGTCCACCTCGTCAGGCTGAAATGATGCCTTCACTCAAGTCTTCGCCGGCGCCGCAGCTTCGACATGGCCGCGCATCGATAGGCGGAATCTTGCCCGCTAGTAGGTTTGTGTAATCGTGTGTATGATGGAGGGTGTGATGTATGAACAGTGCCGAGGTCGTCAAATTGATTCAAGCGCATGGTTGGCAGCTCGTCCGCATCGCGGGCAGTCACCATCATTTCAGGCACGCGGAAAACCGGCGGCTGGTGACCGTCCCGCACCCGAAAAAAGATTTGCCGGCCGGCACCCTGAACAGCATTCTGAAACAGGCGGGGCTCAAATGAAGCATCTGATCTTTCCGATCGCCATCGAACCCGGAGACAACACGCACGCGTTCGGCGTCGTGGTGCCCGACATTCCGGGCTGCTACTCCGCGGGCGACACGCTCGAACATGCGTACGTGAACGCAAAAGAGGCGATCGAATCGCATCTCGAAACGCTGCTCGACGAAGGGCTGCCGCTGCCCGAGCCGCTCACGCTCGGCGAGCATCGGCGCAATCCCGAGTTCGAGGGTTTTACGTGGGGTTTCGTGACGACGCGCAACATTCCGGCGTTGAAGAAGGCGGTCCGCATCAACATCTCGCTGCCCGAGGTGCTGGTGCAGGAGATCGACGCGTATGCGCAGGCGCGCGGTATGTCGCGCTCGGCTTTTCTCGCACTCGCCGCCGAGCATGAGATGGCGGACGCATGAGCAACCGTAGGGGGTTAGGGCGCGCGCTGCGCCGCACATCGGCAGCAGCGCGCTGCCGCGTCTGAAGGCCCCGCCTGAAAAGCGGCGGGCTTGCCCCGCAGTCGCTTCAGTTCGCTTCGGCGTTCGCCCAGGCCAGTTCCCGCAGCCGGGCACGCAGGCGTGCCACAGCCTGGCTGTGCAGCTGGCACACGCGCGATTCGCTGACTTCCATTACCGCGCCGATCTCGCGCAGATTCATACCGCGCTCGTAGTAGAGCGACATCAGTAGTTTCTCGCGCTCCGGCAACCGGTCGATCGCATCGACGACCGCCGAACGCAGGTTGTCGTCGAGCAGCGCCGAGAGCGGATCGGAATGATCGACGCAATAGCGGTCCAGAAAAGGCTCGTCGTCAGCGGAGCGGTCAAAGTCTTCGTAGTAGATCAGCTGGCTGCCGTGCAGGTCCTGCAGCATCGACTGGTATTCGTCGAGCGGCATCTTCAGGTGCTCGGCGATCTCCGCCTCGCTCGCCGAACGGCCGAGGCTCTGCTCGACTTTATGCACTGCGGTTTCCACTTCGCGCGACGTGCGTCGCAGGCTGCGCGGCAGCCAGTCGTTACTGCGCAGCTCATCGAGCATCGCGCCGCGAATGCGCTGACTGGCATAGGTCTCGAACTGTGCGCCCTGGTCTTCCTTGTAGCGGCCGGCGGCATCCAGCAAGCCGATCATGCCGGCCTGGATCAGGTCGTCGAGATCGACGCTTGCCGGCATTTTCGCGACGAGCTGCAAGCCGAGTCGACGCACGAGCGGTGCGTACTTCGTCAGAACTTCGGCCTGAGAAATCTTTCCCTGGGCGTTGTACATCGTGCTCCCCTTGTCCCTCGTGCGCGCCTTCTAAGCGTGCTGCGCGGACGGTTGGTCGGCGTGGTGCGCCGCTGAAACTGTCGCAGGTGCCCGCCAGGGCGTTTGCGACGACATCGCTGGCCGCATCGGCCAATACTGCAATTCCGCGGCGAGATGGCGGAAGTCGCGCGCGGCCGGTGTCGACGGGAACGCGTCGACCACACAGCGCGACAATTCGAGCGCCCGCACGACGCGCACGTCGGCTGCGATGCAGCCGGCGTCCTCCAGCGCGACGGTCAGGTAGCGGCCGGCCACGCCGGCGAGATTCGTGAACGCGGCATGCGCGTCGCTTGCGCTTTGCACGTGATTGGCGAGCACGCGCAGCTGCGCGATCGCGTGCCCGTAATGCAAACGCTTGATGCACGCGTACGCGTCGGTGATCGCCTCGCCCGAGACGCGCGCGACGATCATCACGTCGTGCGCCTGCTTCGCGAGCGGCGACAGATGCCCTTCGTCGTCGAGTTGCGCGTCGATCAGCACGACGTCGGCCGAGCCTCCGAGCAGCACGCTGAACTCGGCCTCCGTATGGCCCTCGCGGTTGTTGCGCGAGGCGGCCAGCACCGAAAAGCCGAGCGCGTGACGCGCGGCCGCGAAGTCGACCGGGGTCTCGCCGCGCATCACCGCGGCGAAGTTGCCCGCGCCGCGCAAGCCGCCGAGCATCGCGCTCACCGATTTCTCACCGACGCATTCGTCGATCACGAGCACGTCCTTGCCCTGTTGCGCGAGCGCCGCGGCGAGGTTGACCGCCACGGTCGTATTGCCCACGCCCGCCGACGCACCCGCCAACGCGATCACGCGCGCACCGCCGCGCGCGAGCAGCCGCCGCAGGCCTTCCGCCTGATCGGAAACGAACTTATCCAAAGCGAACCTCATGCAGCTCGGCCGTCGAACGTGCCGACAGCGAGGACAGCAAAGCAGGGATGTTGTCGTCGTGCGGTACGAACGGCGAGTTGTCGCGCGGAATGCAGAACGTGCTCTTGATCAGGAATTTCTTCGTCGCGACGTACAGGTTCTCCGGCACCTTCTGCCCGGTCGATACGTAATGCACCGGCAACTTGTAGCGGATCACCGCATCGAGCACGCCGCCCAGGTTGGTCGCTTCGTCGAGTTTGGTGAGGATGCAGCCGGCGAGCGGCTGCTGGTCCGGCGCGCGCTGATACGCCTGCACGACTTCGTTCAACGTATCGCCGTGGCTAGTCGCGTTGAGCAGCAGCAGACGCTGCACCGGCTGGCCGGCGCGGCACAGCATCGCGATCTGGTCGGACACGAGGCGGTCGCGCTGGCTCATGCCGATCGTGTCGATCAGCACGATGTGCTTGTTGCGCAGCTCGGAGAGCGCGAGTTGCAGATCGGCGCTGTCTTTCACCGCATGCACCGAGACGCCGAGAATCTTGCCGAAGATGCGCAGCTGTTCATGACCGCCGATGCGGTAGCTGTCGGTCGTCAGCAGCGCCACCTTGCTCGCGCCGAAGCGCATCACACAGCGCGCGGCGAGCTTCGCGGTGGTCGTGGTCTTGCCGACGCCGGTCGGGCCCATCAACGCGAACACGCCCCCGCGCTCCATCAGCGCGTCTTCGTCTTCCATCACCGGCAGGTTCGATTCGAGCACCGAGCGGACCCAGTCCATGCCGCCGTCCATCGTGTCGATGTCTTCGGGCAGGTTGTCGACCATCATCTGCACGAGCTGCGCGGAAAAGCCCGCGGCGAACAGATGCTTGGTCAGCGCGGCGCGTGACGGATTGCGGCGCTGCCGATCGCCCCACAGCAGACCCGCGAAGTGCTCTTCCATCATGTCGCGCATCGACGACAGCTCGTTCATGACAGTGTCCTTGACGACCTGCTCCATGCGCCCCTTGATCGCTTCGGCGACGGCGGCCGACGTGCGGCCTTCGTCGGTGGCGGACGGCGCGGGCGCGAGCTTCTGCGCGGCGCGGCGCGCGGCGACTTCAGCGGCTTCGCGCGCCCAGGCGGGCGTGTCGATCACCGGCGGTACGGCGGCTGCACGCGCGTCGACCGCGCTGCCGAGGCCTTTGGCGGTCGCGACGGCGGGCGTCATCGCGGCGGGACGCGCGCTGTATTCGCCGCTCTGTTGCTGCTGCTCGGCCGCGATGCGGCGCGCGTGATCGATGAGCCACGGATTCGACTCGGCCATCGTGCGCGGCGCGGCGGCTTTGCCGGAGGCGGCAGCCGGCGGCACCGGCACACCGGCCGCTTGCAGCAGATCCGCACGGATGTCTTTGGACAGGCGCGTGGCCGCGGCACGGGCGCTGGCGCCGGAAGGTGCGGCGGAAGCGGCGGGCGCGGCACCTGCCGCGACGGCTGCGGATGCGACCGTGATGCCCGTCGCGCCGGTTGTGCCCAGCATCGCCGGGCTAACTGGAAGATTGCCGGGCAAGGCGGTCGTCGGCGCAAACGCT
The DNA here is from genome assembly GCF_021390595.1 of Paraburkholderia sp. HP33-1. Taxonomy (NCBI): domain Bacteria; kingdom Pseudomonadati; phylum Pseudomonadota; class Betaproteobacteria; order Burkholderiales; family Burkholderiaceae; genus Paraburkholderia; species Paraburkholderia sp. HP33-1. The sequence goes on from NZ_JAJEJR010000001.1 coordinate 3,311,968, forward strand.
TTCGCGATGGCGAGAGGCGCCTCATTCGCGGACGCATTGAGCGCCTGGTTGACTGTCGAGTTCGCCGACGCATTCACCGGCATCGCTTCAGCCCCTGCTTCCGGGCTCGCGCCGAACACCGACGAAAACACGTCCGGCATTGCGCTTGCGTACGGATTCGCCGGTGCCGCGGCCCGTGCGCCGGCCTGAGCCGCTTCGCGCGCTTTCGGCGTGATCGCGGCGAGATCGCTATCGGCGAGTGCGACGATTTCGACGCTGCCGTCGTCCATCGTGCGATTCGACAGCACGACTGCATCGGGGCCAAGTGCTTCGCGAACGAGACGCAAGGCGTCGCGATTGGTAGCACCGACAAATTTACGAATGTTCAAGCTGGACCCCCGATGAGGTAAACGGACTGACGGACCGGCAATACACCGCTTCCCATTGCGATCAATTATTGCGAAAGGTGTCGAGCGACGATCGATGGATAAAGACCGTTAAAGGTCGGCAATTCGTGCGATGGACATACAGCAGCCACATTGCTTGATGAGCCCGGGAGAGGCGCGCAAACGAAAACCGGCGCCCCACTGGAGCGCCGGTTTGGCTGCTGCCTGCAACCACAAGCGAGCGGACTTCGTCAGCCGTGCGCGCCGATCAGATTCACCACCTTGACGCTGCGCGTATCGGGCACTTCCGCATACGACAGCACCTTCAGCTGCGGCAGGCTGCGGCGCAGGAAGCGCGCCAGCATCGGCCGCAGCGCATGCTGCACGAGCAGGACCGGAGCGAGCCCCAGGTTCTGCTGACGCGTCATCGCCTTCTGTGTTTCGGTGAGCAGCGTATTGGCGAGACCCGGCTCGAGGCCCGGGTTCGGTCCGGTCGATAGCGCCTGCGACAGCACCCGTTCGAGGTTGGCGTCGAGGCCCATCACCTGCATGTCGCCGGTGCCCGGGAACCACTGCTGCGTGATCGCGCGACCGAGCGCGAGGCGCACCGCGGCGGTGAGTTCGTGCGCGTCGGTGATCTTCGTCGCGTGCTCGGACAGCGCTTCGAGGATCGTGCGCATATCGCGGATCGGCACGCCTTCTTCGAGCAGGTTTTGCAGCACCTTCTGCAACGTGGTGAACGGCAGCACCTTCGGCACCAGATCGTCGACGAGCGACGGCGTGTCCTTCTGCATCCGCTCGATGAGCGCCTGCACCTCGCGGCGACCGAGCAGTTCCGACGCGTGCGTGACGACCAGATGATTCAGGTGCGTCGCGACCACCGTGCTCGAATCGACGACCGTGTAGCCGTACACCTGCGCCTGTTCGCGCAGGTTCGTATCGATCCAGATCGCCGGCAGGCCGAACGCCGGGTCATGGGTCGGCGTGCCCGGCAGCGCGGCCGATACCTGGCCGGGGTTGATCGCGAGCCACAGCCCCGGATACGCCTCGCCCGAGCCGACCTCGACACCCTTGAGCGCAATGCGATAGCCGTTCGGCCGCAATTCGAGGTTGTCGCGGATATGAATGACCGGCGGCAGGAAGCCGATCTCCTGCGCGAACTTCTTGCGGATGCTCTTGATCCGCTTCAGCAGTTCGCCGTCGGAGTTCTTGTCGACGAGCGGAATCAGCCGGTAGCCGACTTCGAGGCCGAGCGCGTCGATCATCGTCACGTCGTCCCAGCTCGCCTCGGCGTTTTCGACCGGCGCCAGCGCGGCCGGCGTGACGTCGACGTGCGCCGGCGCGTTCTTGCGATCCTCGGCGCGCTTCTTCATCGTGCGGCCGAGCTGGATCAGGCCGCCGCCGAGAACCAGGAACGCGAAGTGCGGCATGCCCGGAATCAGACCCATCAGCACGAGGATGCAGCCGGTGATCATCAGCACGCGCGGATTCGTGAACAGCTGGCCGGTCAGCTGCGTGCCGATGTCCTCGTTGGTCGCGACGCGCGACACGATCACGCCGGCCGCCGTCGAAATCACGAGCGACGGAATCTGCGCGACGAGGCCGTCGCCGATCGTCAGCAGCGTGTAGTTCTTGCCCGCCGCCGCAAAACTCATGTCGTGCTGGACCATACCGACGATCAGCCCGCCGACGATGTTGATCACCATGATCAGCAGACCGGCGATCGCATCGCCGCGCACGAACTTGCTCGCACCGTCCATCGAGCCGTAGAACTCGGCTTCCTGCGAGACTTCCGCGCGACGCTTGCGGGCCTGTTCTTCGTTGATGAGGCCGGCGTTCAGATCGGCGTCGATCGCCATCTGCTTGCCGGGCATCGCGTCGAGCGTGAAGCGCGCGGACACTTCTGCGATCCGCCCCGCGCCCTTCGTGATCACCATGAAGTTGATCACCATCAGGATGATGAAGACGACGATACCGACCGCGAAGTTGCCGCCCACGAGGAAGTGGCCGAACGACTCGATCACCTGGCCGGCCGCGTCTGGCCCGGTATGGCCTTCGAGCAGCACGACCCGCGTCGACGCCACGTTCAGCGACAGCCGCAGCAGCGTCGAGAACAGCAGCACGCTTGGGAACGCGGCGAAGTCGAGCGGCTTCATCGTGTACATGCTGACGAGCAGCACCATCACCGACAGCGCGATGTTGAAGGTGAACAGCAGGTCGAGCAGGAACGGCGGCAACGGCAGAATCATCATGCCGAGGATCATGCAGATCAGCACCGGCCCGGCGAGGGCGCGCAGGTTGGTGCTGTTCAAGGCATCCGGCCGTCGGGCGAGGAAACCGGCGCGAGCGTTCATGCGGAGGCTCCCTTATTGTCGTTGCTCGGGTCGTCGTTGGCGGGGTTCAGCGTGTCGGCGGCTTCGTCGGCGGCGTCTTCGTCCGACACCCCGCCCTTGTCGAGTTCGGGCGGCACGTCGAGTTCGGTCGGCGCGACCGGGGCGTCGCCGCCTTCGGACTTGTAGCGGCGCAACTGATAGACCCACGCGAGCACTTCCGCGACCGCGCCATACAGCGGCCCCGGAATCTCGCGATTCAGATCGACGTTGTGATAAAGCGCCCGCGCGAGCGGCGGCGCTTCGAGCAGCGGCACGTTGTTTTCGGCGGCGATCTCGCGAATCCGCGCGGCCACGAGGTTCACGCCCTTCGCGACCACCTTCGGCGCGCGCATCTCGCCGTCCGCGTATTGCAGCGCGACGGCGAAGTGCGTCGGGTTCGTCACGACCACGTCGGCCTTCGGCACCTGCGCCATCATGCGGCGCCGCGCGATCGCGCGCTGCTGCTGGCGAATCTTGCCCTTGATGTGCGGATCGCCTTCGCTCTCACGATGCTCGCGCTTCACTTCTTCCTTCGTCATGCGCAGCTTCTTGTGGAACGTCCACAGCTGGTAGGGCACGTCGAGCGCGGCCACCGCGAACATGCCGGCCACCGTCATGCCGCAGCACACCGCGATCAGATGCACGGAATTGGCGAGCGCGAGATTGAGCGGCTGCGTCGCGAGCGCGAGGAATTGCTCATGGCGATTCCAGATCGCCGTCCCGCCGATGAGGCCTACCACGAGCGTCTTCGCGAGCGACATGCCGAGCTGGATCGGCCCGTTGATCGAAAACATCCGGCTGAGACCCTCGATCGGATTCAGCCGGCTGAACTTCGGTTCGAGCCCTTTCGCCGACAGCAGCCAGCCGCCGAGCGCCATCGGCGCGAGCAAGGCGGCAAGTCCGGTCATGGCGAGGATCGGCAGTAGCGCATAGAGTCCTTCGCGGCTCGCGGCGCCCGCGCCGATCAGCATGCGGCTCGTGTCGAACGCGCTGGCGTGGTTGAACGTGAGCGACGCACGCAGCATGTTCTGCAAATGATCGCCGATGCTGTCGGACATGCCCCACACGCCATAGAACCCGGCCGCAAGCAGCGCGAAGGTCGACAGCTCCCGCGAACGCACGATCTGCCCCTCCTCGCGCGCCTTCTGCAGGCGCCGAGGGGTGGCGGATTCGGTTTTTTCGAGGTCGCTGTCCTCTGCCACAAAGCTCTCCGGTCGGCCGAGGCACCACGCCTCTTTCCAGTGAGAGCGATTATTCCCGCTCGACGCAAGCGCCGATCGGCGGATAAGGGCGGAGAAACGGGGGTATTTCGACGGATGACCGGACGGCTTGCGCGTGTCTCACGCACGCCGTCCGGCATCGGATCGACGCGCGGCTTCAGTAGGCGACGTAGGGCGAGGCGCCGCCGCTCGCGGTCTGATCGAGGTGGTAGTAGACGTAGCGGCCGTAGAAGAACGGCAGACCGAGGTCGAAGCTGGTGTTGCCGCTGATCTGGCCGGCGAGGTCGTTGAACGCGTAGCTGGTGCCGCTGGCGAACAGCGTCTGCGCATTCAGGATGCCGATGTTCGCGGCTGCCGACACGTTGTTCAATCCCACCAGCGTGACCGTGCGGGTCTGCGCCGACGACGGGCAATAGAAGCCCGAGAATTGGCTGCCGCACTGCGCGAGCGTGCTATCGCCGAAGAAATAAGCGTTCGAGCCGGAATCGAGGAACGCCGGGGCAGTCGTGCCGTTGAAGGTGCTGTTGAGGTCGCCAGAGGTGTCGGTCGTGAAGACCTGCGACGCGGCAAGCGCGTTGTTCCCCTGCGTGCCGATGCCGAACACGAGCGTGCCGGTCGCTGACGCGGCGCCGGTGTCCGACACGGGCGCCATCTGCACGATCACGCCGTTGTTGTCGACCGGGAAGCTCGCGACCGGATTGGTGACCTGTTGCGTGAGCTGGACCGCGGTGCGCGTGCACGAGGTGCCGTTCGGGCAGGCGTAGTAGTTGCTGGACTTCAACGCTGCCACTGCGTCCGCGCACGTCGCGCCGCAGTCGTTCGGCGCTGTGCCGACGCCGAGAATGCCGTTCGAGCCGAGATCGCTGACCGTGTTTTCGGCCGAGCCCATGCCGCTGCAGCTCGTGGGTATCGTGCTCGCGGCTTTGTCGCCGATGATCTGCAGCGGGATGCTGCTGGTGGTCGTTTCCTGGCCGATCGTAACGGTCGCGGTGCGCACCGAGCCCCACGTATAACCGTCCGCGAACGTCGCGCACTCGGCGAGCTGCGCGCCGCTGCTGGCGATCGTGCTGACCGGCAGCGCGCTGAGCAGCGTCTGATTGATCACCGAGCTGACCACGCGCAAGCCGAACGAGCCGGTGTCGAGCTGGATGTTGTTGATCGTCTGGCAGTTGGAAGTCGAGCCCGGCGCGCAGATCGTCACGCTGACGGTCGGTATGTTGATGACGCCGGCCGCGCCCTGGCCGACCGTGATCAGCACCGCGTTCACGCCGTTCGGGGTGATCGGCTGCTGGGTCGGGCTGGCCGGCAGCGAACCGCCGTTAAGCCCCGACGCGCTGCCGCCGCCGGAACTGGAGTTGCTGCTGCTGTTGCTGCTACTGCCGCCTCCTCCGCCGCAGGCGACGAGCGCCGCGGTGAGCACCACGGCAAGCATGGCCTGCATCCAGCCTTTGAGTTTCGCGCTCGTGTGCATGGTTCGCATCGTTGTCCTCGCCGTTACTGGATGTCGGAACCGCTGACGCCGGATGGCAGCGCGGACGGCAGCCACGCGACGCCGGTGAACGCGCCCATGTGGCCGCCCGAGTGCACCACGAGAGCGCTGTCAACGACGCTGACCGGCCCACGCGCATTGCCGCGCGCGGCCCGTACGGCCTTCACGCCTGCCACGTACTGCGGGAAATAACTGCCGAGCAGATCGCTGAGATCCGGCATTTGCGGACCGCGCCAGGCAATGCCGAATACGGCGCCGCTCGTGGAGAGATATTCGCGCACCACGGTGCCGTTGCCGAACGTGGTCTCGCGTACTGTGTAGGACGTCGATGTGGAAGACGTGGAGGACGCCGCGCTCGATTCAGAGCGCATCACACTTTGCGTTGCACCGCCGGCGGGCTGCACCACGCGGGATGACACCGAGGCGTCGGAGGGCGGTGTGAGCGGCGCGCTGCCCAATGCCGCATGGGCGGACTGTGCGGCGGCGAAAGCCAATAACGAACAGGGCAAAACCAGCGCCGTGACTTTCCCGGCGCGACAAACGCGACTCCACATAACGATGCTCCTCCCGAGCTGCGGCGCGCCCCGCCGACTCCGCGAACCGGCCGCATATAGGCAGATGGTACGGAACCGCCTCGGCCGCAACCCCGAGGGGGCTCGCGCACCGGGCAACCGCCCGGCGTTACGCCGGCCGGGCGCCGTACCGCTTTGACCTCGTAGTATGCCTGCGGATTCTTTCAGGCAGTAGAAGGCGTGATTGGCGCGAAGCGCATGCCAACCGTCAGCCCGGCATGCTCGCCGGGCCGAATCAGCCGATCAGAAGCCGAGGCTCGCGAGCAGATCGTCGACCTGCGATTGATCCTGCACCACGTCCGTCTTGCCTTCCGGATTGATCTGCGGACCGTTGAGCAGATGTTCGGGACTGCCCGTCGACGACACCTCGGCCTTGAGAGCCGCTGCGTGCGCCGCGAACTGCTCGCGCCGTTCGAGCGCGATGTTCTCGACCAGCACGCCGAGCAGTTGCTGCTCGATCAGATAGACGACCTCGGTGATCTTCTTGATCACCTGGCCGGTCAGATCCTGGAAATCCTGCGCAAGCATGATCTCCATCAGCTGCGAGTTGGTCGCACTGGTCGCCTCGGGCACGCCGCGCAGGAAGGCGCGCGTGTCGTTCATCAGCGCGCGCACTTCCTCGCGATCGATCGGCGCCGCGTACCACTGCTCCCAGCGCGCGTCGAGCGCGCCCGCGTCCTGCTGCAACTGCTCCTGGACCGGCTTCGCGATGTCGATCGCCGACAGCACGCGCTCGGCGGCCTGCTCGGTCATGTTGGCGATGTACTTCAGACGATCGCGCGCATCGGGCACGGCTTCGGCCGCACGCTCGACGTGCTTGTCGAGCCCGAGCTCGCGCATCGAATCGCGCAGCGTTCGCGTCAGTTGTCCGATGCGCGCGAGGATGCGGTCCGACGCGAAGTCGCCGCTGTCGTTGCTCGCTTCGGCGCCAGGCGTTTGGGTCGGCGGCGTCACGTCAGCTCCCGGCTTTCGCCATCTTCTCGAGAATCTTGTTGAGCTTCTCGTCGAGCGTCGCGGCCGTGAACGGCTTGACGACGTAACCGCTCGCGCCGGCCTGCGCCGCCGCGATGATGTTTTCCTTCTTCGACTCGGCCGTCACCATCAGCACCGGCAGGTGCGCCAGGCTCGCGTCGGCGCGGATTTCCTTCAGCATCGCGAGACCGTCGAGGTTCGGCATGTTCCAGTCCGAGATCACGAACTCGTAGCTGCCGCTGCGCAGACGCGCGAGACCAGCCATGCCGTCTTCGGCCTCGTCGACGTTCGAGTAGCCCAGTTCCTTGAGCAGGTTGCGGACGATCCGGCGCATCGTCGGAAAATCGTCAACCACCAGAATCTTCATTCCCTTGTCCATTTCTTTCCCTTTGCTTGATCCATGTTGCGGCATTCGACCGCGTCATCCCATCCGGAACGCATCATACCCGCTGAACGCGGTCGCCCATCGACGACAAACGCGCCATCACGCGCCGGCTCATGTCCGGCAGCGCGGCGATTTCGTCGGCTGCGCCGAGTGCGATCGCCTCGCGCGGCATGCCGAACACGATGCAGCTCGCTTCGTCCTGCGCCAGCGTATAGGCGCCGGCCTTCTTCATCTCCAGCAGACCGGCCGCGCCGTCGCGGCCCATGCCGGTCAGAATCACGCCGACCGCGTTCTTGCCCGCATGCTGTGCGGCCGAGCGGAACAGCACATCGACCGACGGACGATGCCGGTTCACCGGCGGGTCGTCGGACAGGTGCGCAATATAGTTCGCGCCGCTCCTCGCGAGCAACAGATGCGCGTGGCCCGGCGCGATGTACGCGTGCCCCGGCAACACTCGCTCGCCGTGCTCTGCTTCTTTAACGGTAATCCGGCATAAACCATTGAGGCGTTGCGCGAAAGATTTCGTAAACCCCGGCGGCATGTGCTGCGCGATCAGCACCGCGGGCGCATCGGGCGGCAACGGCACCAGTACTTCGCGGATCGCCTCGGTGCCGCCCGTCGACGCACCGACGATGACCAGCTTCTCGGTACTCAGGAGCGGGTTGTTGAAAAGCGGCGCGGAGCCGACCGGCGCTTGCGCGGCCTGCGCGGCCGCTTGCTGCGCGGGCGCGGCCTGGCGCACGCGCGCGCGGGCCGCCGCGCGAACCTTGTCGGCCAGTTTTTCCGCGTAGTCGAGCATGCCGTCGCGAATGCCGACCTTCGGCTTGGTCACGAAATCGACCGCGCCGAGTTCGAGCGCGCGCAGCGTGATTTCGTTGCCGCGCTCGGTCAGCGACGACACCATCACGACCGGCATCGGCCGCAGGCGCATCAGCTTCTCGAGAAAATCGAGGCCGTCCATGCGCGGCATTTCGACGTCGAGCGTCAACACATCCGGGTTGTGCTGCTTGATGAGCTCGCGCGCGACGAGCGGATCGGGCGCCGTCGCCACCACCGTCATGTCCGGCTGGCCATTGATGATCTCGGTCATCAGGCTGCGGATCAGCGCCGAATCGTCGACGCACAATACCTTGATCTTTTGCACAGCGCTCACGCCTCCTCTGTGGTTCTGGCGTTGTTGGAATAAGTCGGGCGCGGGCTCGCGCCGAACAGTTCGATTCTCGGCCGCGCGGCGGCCGGCGACGCGAACAGCTCGACCCGCTGGCGCGCAGCGGCGAGCCGCTCGGCACGCGCTTCAGCGCTTTGCCGCACGAGCGCCTGCTCGCGCTCGGCCACGCCCGCTTCCTGCTGCAAGCGCAATTTCTTCACCATCACCTGGCCGGTGCGCGGCATGAACGCAACCTTGCGAGGATGCGAGCCCTGCAGGTCCTCGGCGACGATGCGGATCTTTTCGGTGGCCAGATAGCGGCGCACGAACTCCGAGTTGCGATCGCCGATGTTCATCGTCGTCATGCCGGCGAGCACCGCGCCGCCGCCGAACACCTTGGCCTCGAAGCGCTCGCGTCGCCCGCCCGCCTTGATCAGTTCGTTGATCAGCACTTCCATCGCGTACGCGCCGTAGCGCATCGAGTCCGACGCGGCGTGCGCGACGTCAGCGCCGTCGTCGGGCAGCATGAAGTGATTCATGCCGCCGATGCCCGCGGTGCGGTCCTGAATGCAGGCCGCGACGCACGAGCCAAGCACGGTCACGAGCACCATGTCTTCGCTCGTCGTGTAGAACTCGTTGGGCAACAGCTTCACGCCGGGGCGCTGGAAGTGGTTGTCGTAGTACAGGTTCGAAGCGATCGGCAGCGCGCTGCTCATGCGGCCACCCCGCTCGGTTGAAGCGCGCCATGCGCGTTAGCGCGCGACGGCGCGCGAGCGCCGCCTGCGTCGCGCGCCAGTTCATAGACGGTCTGGCCGCGCAGCCGGAACATCTCCGTCACGTACGTGAAGTTTTCCGAATGGCCGGCAAACAGCAGACCGCCCGCTTTCATCAGCGGCTCGAAGCGCGTGAGCACCTGCGCCTGCGTCGGCTTGTCGAAATAGATCATCACGTTGCGGCAGAAAATCGCGTCGAACTGCGTGCGCAACTGGTAATCGCGATCGGTCAGGTTCAGTTGCTCGAAGCGCACTAGCGCGCGCACTTCGGGACGCACCTTGACCATCCCCGCATGCGCGCCCGTGCCCTTCAGGAAGAAGCGCTTCAGGCGCTCGGGCGAGAGATGCTTGACCTGGTCGAACTGGTAGACGCCGGCCTCGGCCTTCGCGAGCACCTGGGTGTCGATGTCGGTCGCGAGCACCGACGCCTGGCGCGCGCCGCTCTCGCCGAGCGCTTCGATCAGCGTCATCGCGATCGAGTACGGCTCCTCGCCCGTCGACGCCGCCGAGCACCACACGGACACGGGTTGCGCGCGGCGCGGCACGAACTCGGCGAGGATCGGAAAGTGATGCGCTTCGCGGAAAAACGCGGTCAGGTTCGTGGTCAGCGCATTCGTGAACGCTTCCCACTCGGCCGGATCGTTTTCCGCTTCGAGCAGATCGAGATACTGGCGGAACGTATCGATGCCGCGCGCGCGCAAGCGGCGCGCGAGGCGGCTATACGCCATGTCGCGCTTGTGGTCCGACAGCGAGATGCCCGCCGCGCGATGGATCAGATCGCGGATGCGGGCGAAATCCGCCGCCGTGAATTCGAAATCGCGCCCGGTCTCGACGGACCTGGCCGGCTCTGTCCGCTCAGGCGCGGCCCGGGCGGGGCGTTGTGGTGCGCGCGTTGCCATCATGAAAATTCCTGTCTGCGATATGAGCCATCACGCTTGCCACCCAGCGGGACTGCCTGGGGGGAAGGAATCGTCTTCGCGGGGTCGCGCCTTCCCGCGAGTGTCATCGACCTACGGCCGGCTCGCGGCACGCGGGGCGCGCGTGCTTCGATGCTTCGCCCATCTGCGGGCGCGATGCCGGTTGACCACATGTCACTCTGCCGTTGCCTAGAAGGTTTCCCAGTCCGCGTCCGAGCTTGCGCTCGCCGTGCTTGCCGCAGAGGCGCGCGTGGGCGTGTCGGTCTTGACGCGAGTCGTGGCTGCGGCCGGCCTGGGTTTCAGTGCCGGTTCAACGCGTGCGGCTGCGTCATGCGGGGCCGGGGCCGTCGCTGCCGCCGCGGTTGCCGTCGTTGCGTTGCCGGCAGGCGTTGCGTGGCTCGCGCCGGCTGCGTTTGCCGGAGTCGCGCCGCTCGCCGCTTGCGGTCTTGCTTTGGCGAACTGCGCGGGCGTCTGCGTACGCGCCGCCGGTGCGCTCTGGCGCGCCGGTGCGCCGGGCACCTTCCAGCCGCTCAGCACCGCCTGCAACTGCTGCGTCTGGTCTTCGAGCGACGCCGCCGCGGCCGCCGCCTGCTCAACCAGCGCCGCATTCTGCTGCGTCACCGAATCCATCTGCACGACCGCGCGATTGACCTGCTCGATGCCGCCCGACTGCTCTTCCGATGCCGCGCTGATCTCGCCCATGATGTCGGTCACGCGACGCACCGCCTGGACGATTTCGTCCATCGTCGTACCCGCACGGCCGACCAGCTCGGAGCCGCTCTTCACCTTGTCGGCCGAATCGCCGATCAGCTCCTTGATCTCCTTGGCGGCGCTCGCGCTGCGCTGCGCGAGGCTGCGCACTTCGCCCGCGACCACCGCGAAGCCGCGGCCCTGCTCGCCGGCGCGCGCGGCTTCGACCGCCGCGTTCAGCGCGAGGATGTTGGTCTGGAAGGCGATGCCCTCGATCACGCCGATGATGTCGACAACCTTGTTCGAGCTGGTCGCGATCTCCTGCATCGTCGTGACGACCTGGCTCACCACGTCGCCACCGCGCGTCGCGATGTCCGACGCGTTGACCGCGAGCTGGCTCGCCTGGCGCGCGTTCTCGGTGTTCTGCCGCACGGTGCCCGTCAGCTGATCCATGCTCGATGCGGTTTCCTGCAGCGACGCGGCCTGCTGCTCAGTGCGCTGCGACAGATCGGTGTTGCCCATCGCGATTTCGCGCGCGCCGGTGTCGATCGATTCGGTGCCGCTGCGCACCGCGCGCAGCATCGTCGCGAGGCTGTCCTGCATCCGTTTGATGCCCGCGAACAGACGGCCGATTTCATTGCCGCTATATGCGTCGACCGTACCGGACAGATCGCCCGCGGCGATCCGCTCGAAGCACGCGGTCGCGTCGGCCAGCGGCTGCACGATGAGCCCGCGCAGCGCGAAGCGGATGCCCACCACCACCAGCAGCGCGACCGCCGTGACCGCGCCGATCAGCGTGATCATCAGCGACGCGTTCGACTGCGCGCTCGCCTCCTGATCGGCCACGCTCTGGCGCAGGGCCTGGATCACCGTTGCCGCGGCCGCGTCGTAGGCGATGAACATCGGACTGATCTTCGTGTCCGCGACCGCGTGATACGCGTCGAGATTGTTCGCGTTCAACGCGGCGAATTCGACGTCGACGCCGTCGTGCATCACCGTCGTGTGCTTGGCGAGCACATCGTCGAGCAAGGCCTGATCGACGCCGTGCTTCGGCGCGTCGAGATACGTCTGCCAGCTCTGATTGCCCTTGCCGAGCAACTCCTGCGCGCGATTGAGCACCTTCTTCGCCTCGTCCGCGTTGCCGGCGGCCGTCAGCGTGTTGAAGCGGTCGATCGCGATGCGCGAGCGCAGCAGATACGCGGACGCATCGTCGAGCGCATGAATCGCGACCAGCTCGCCGCGCGCGATACGATCGAGCGAACCGCTCGCGCGATTCAGCGCGGTCAGCCCGAGCGCGCCGACCACCACGGTCAGCGCTACCAGAAGAGTCCCCACTATCGTCAGCGACGTGCGGATCGACCACCTGCTCAGCATCTTGATGCTCCCTTTGCTGTGTTCCGTTGCAGCCTGTCGTTAAACGCCGAGCGTTTCCATCAGCGACATTTCGGAGCTGGTCATCAGCTTCTCGATGTCCATCAGGATCAGCATGCGGCCGTCGACCGTGCCGAGACCGGTCAGGTACTCGGTGGTCAGCGTCGCGCCGAACTCCGGCGCCGGCATGATCTGATCGACCGCGAGCGTGAGCACGTCCGACACGCCGTCCACCACCATCCCGACCACGCGATGCGCGACGTTCAGGATGATCACGACGGTCTGATGGTCGTACTCGACGCGGCCCAGATGGAACTTGATGCGCATGTCGACGATCGGCACGATGATGCCGCGCAGGTTGATCACGCCCTTGATGAACTCGGGCGCGTTGGCGATGCGCGTCACGTTGTCGTAGCCGCGGATTTCCTGCACCTTCAGGATGTCGATGCCGTACTCTTCCGCGCCGAGCGTGAAGACGAGGAATTCCTGACCGCCGGCGTCCGCCTGCGCGTCGCGGCGGCCATTCGTACCGCTCGCGTTTGCGACGCTCGAATTGATGGATTGGACTTCTGCCACGTTAGCCCCCAAACGGTTGGGATGAATTGAGTTGAAGTTGTGTTGCGTTGTCTGTCAATGCCGCGTTTAACGCGCGCGTCATGCGAAGCTCATCGCCTGATGCGCCTGCGCATGCCCATGTGCATGACGCGTTTCGCGGTTCAGCGCCGCAACGTCCACGATCAGCGCGACGCTGCCGTCGCCGAGAATGGTCGCAGCGGAAATCCCGTGCACCTTGCGGTAATTCGTTTCCAGATTCTTCACGACCACCTGCTGCTGGCCGACGAGTTCGTCGATCAGCATCGCGAAGCGCCGTCCCTCGGTCTGCATGATCGTGACGATGCCCTGGGTCGGCTCCTGCTTCGCGTCCGACACGTTGAACACCTCATGCAGCGCGACGAGCGGCAGGTATTCGCCACGCACGCGCACCACGCGTTCACCGTTGGCGACCGTGTAGATGTCTTCGGCTCGCGGCTGCAGCGACTCCATCACGAAGTTCAGCGGCAGGATGAAGATCTCGTTGCCGATTTTCACCGACATGCCGTCGAGAATCGCGAGCGTGAGCGGCAACACGATGCGCGTGGTGCTGCCCTTGCCCGCGTGCGACGTGATCTCGACGTGACCGCCCATCGACTGGATGTTGCGCTTCACCACATCCATGCCGACGCCGCGGCCCGACACGTCGGTAACCTGCTCGGCCGTCGAGAAGCCCGGCAGGAAGATCAGGTTCCAGACTTCCTCGTCGGTCATCGTTTCGCTGACCTGCATGCCCTGCTTCGCAGCCTTGGCGAGAATCTTGTCGCGGCGCAGGCCGGCGCCGTCATCGCTGACCTCGATGACGATGTTGCCGCCGTGGTGCGCCGCCGACAGCACCAGCTGACCGGTCGAGTCCTTGCCTGCCGCGCGCCGCGCCTCCACGGTTTCGATGCCGTGGTCGAGGCTGTTGCGCACGAGGTGCGTCAACGGATCGATGATCCGTTCGATGAGGCTCTTGTCGAGTTCGGTCGCCTGACCGAAGGTGACGAGTTCGACCTCCTTGCCGAGTTTCGCCGCGAGATCGCGCACCAGACGCGGGAAGCGGCTGAACACGTAATCCATCGGCATCATGCGGATCGACATCACCGCTTCCTGCAGATCGCGCGCGTTGCGCTCGAGTTGCGCCATGCCGTTAAAGAGCCGGTCGTGCAACGCCGGATCGAACGTGCTGGTGGTCTCCGCGAGCATGGCCTGCGTGATCACCAGCTCACCGACCAGGTTGATCAGCTGATCGACCTTCTCGACGCCGACGCGAATCGAGCTGCCTTCGCCACCGGCCGCCGCGGCGGCCGGACGGGCCGCCTTGCGGTCCTGGTCGGCGGATGCGGTGGAAGCCGGCTTGGCCGCTGCCTGGGCCGCGGCGAGTGCCGCTGCCGTCGGCTCGGCGCTGCCCGCGCTTGCGGGCGCAGCGGTTTGGACCGCTGGGGCCGCCGATGCCGCGGGCTCCGCGTGGATGACCGGATGCGCTTGCGCCTGCGCCGCCGGAGCGGCGGGCACGACATGCGCGGCCGGCGCCGGTGTCTGGGCGGCAGCGTCGGGCGTTCCAGGTTCGCCCTGCTGCGCGTCGTCTGCCGGCGCGGTGCCGCGGCCGATCGTGATCTGACTTTCGTCGATCACGAAGCAGCACACGGCGATGATGTCGTCGGAGGGTACGTCGCTCGCCAGCCACAGCATCAGATCGCTGCCGCTCTTGACCTGCCCGACGATATTGCCCAGGTTGCCCAGCTCTTCCGTCAGCAGTTCCTGGTCTTTCTCTCCCACGCCCCGTAGCGTAATTTTCAGATGAGGCCCGGCGCCGTCGGCCGTGCCCGCGGCTTGCCCGGTCTGCGCCGGTTCGCCGCCCCCCCATTCGCCCGCCGCCTGCACCGCCTGTTCGACGACGTGTTCGGGCGGGATGCCGCCTGGCTCCTGTACTGCCGTTGTTTGTGCTGCTGTTTGGGTTGTTGTTGGCTGTGCTGCCGCGGGCGCGGCCGGCGCGGCTTCGACGATCGCAGCCGCGGCTGCCGGCGCCGGTGCGCCGCCCATGCGGCTTTCCGCATGCAGTTGCTCGAGCTTCGCGCAGATCGCGCGTGCCACCGCCGCATCTGGCTCGGCGCTCGCGCGATAGTCGGCGAGCTGGCCGGACAGCACGTCCTTGGTTTCGAGGAACGTGTCGATCATGTCCTTGCGCAGCACCAGCTCGTTGTTGCGCGCCCGATCGAGCAGCGACTCGAGAATGTGCGTCGTCTCGGTCAGCGCGGTAAAGCCGAACGTCGCCGCGCCGCCCTTGATCGAATGCGCAGCGCGGAAGATCGCCGCAAGGTCTTCGGGGTCCGGGCGGGCCACGTCGAGATTGAGCAGCAACTGCTCCATCTGCGCGAGCAGTTCGTCCGCTTCGTCGAAGAACGTCTGATAGAACTGTGTGATATCGAGTGTCATGCCTGGTTCACCGCGAGAGTGCCTGTCTGGCGTGAGCTGCCGTGCAGCCGCGTCGAGAGCTATCTGTCTGTACTGGGTCTAAAGGTGGCGTCGATTGCGCGGATCACGCCGGGTCCGGCTCGGACAGCGCTGCCACCAGCTCGGTCAGCATGTCCGGGTCGAGCGGCTTTTCGATCCAGCCAGTCGCGCCCGCCGCGCGCGCCGCCTCTTTGAAGGGTTCGCCCGATTCCGTCGTGAGGACGAGGATGGGCGTCGCCTGATAGGCCGGATTTCCGCGCAACGCGGTGATCAGATCGAGACCGGTCTTGCCGGGCATGTGCTGGTCGGTCAACACCAGATCGAACGCCATCGAGAGCGCGTTTTCGAGCCCTTCGTTGCCGTCCGCCGCGAGCGTGACCTCATAGCCGGCACCCGTCAGCGTCGCGGCGAGGATTTGCCGCATCGATGCCGAGTCGTCCACTGCCAGGATGTGCCTGATCATGAAAACCTCGCTGCGCTTAACACTGTGCCGCGGCCCGGCGGCCGCGACCTGTTACTGGGCCGCCGGCGCTGCCGCCGGCAACTTCGGTGCAACCGTCACCGGCTGCGCAAGTTTTTGCAGCAGCGGCTTCGAGCCGGCTGCGTCGTCCGACAAGGTCGTCGTCGTGGAGTCGTCGTGATCGAGCGCCTCCTCGGACTTCCTGTTCAGCACGATGATGCTGATGCGGCGGTTCTCCGGATCGAGCGGGTCCGCCTTGTTCAGGTTCTGCGTCGACGCGAGGCCGAGCACCCGCATCACCTTCGCTTCGTCCATGCCGCCGGCAATCAGCTCGCGCCGCGAAGCGTTGGCGCGATCGGCCGACAGCTCCCAGTTGCTATAGCCCTTGTCGCCGCCCGCGTACGGCACCGCGTCGGTGTGGCCCTGCACGATGATGCGGTTCGGCACGTCGTTCAGCGTATGGCCGATCTCGCGCAGAATGTCGCGCATGTACGGCTCGACGACGTCGCGCGCGGTCGCGAACATCGGCCGCTTCTGCGAGTCGACGATCTCGATGCGCAAGCCGGTCAACGTCGAGTCGATGCGGATCTGCTGCTTGAACTGGCGCAGCACCGGGTTCGCCTCGATCGCGGCCATCAGCTTGACCTGCAGGTCGTGCAGACGCACCTGTTCCTGGCGTTCCAGCGCGCCTGTCAACTGCTTCACCGCGTCGTCGTTGTTATGCGACGCGGTGCGCTCGGCGCGGCTGCTGCTGCCGTCGGTCGAGCGGGTCACGCCCTGCGCGTCGGTGGAGATGTCGCGCCCGCCGCCCTTCAGGATGCTCGAATCTTCGGCGCTGCGATCGCCGCCCCACAGCGTGATCTTCAGCGGCTGGTTGAAGTAGTCGGCGATGCCTTTCAGCTGCACGGTGGAGGCCGAGCTCAGCAGCCACATCAGCAGGAAGAACGCCATCATCGCGGTCATGAAGTCCGCGTACGCGAGCTTCCACGCGCCGCCGTGATGACCGGCCTTTTTGGGCGAAGCGCGCTTGACAACGATTGCGCGGTCTTTGTCCTTGCTGCTCATCGGTTCGCTTCCTGTCGCCTTCTTATTTCGCCTTGACGCGGCGCACGTGCTCTTCGAGTTCGGCGAACGACGGGCGCTCGGTCGAGAAGAGCACCTTGCGGCCGAACTCGACCGCAATGGCGGGCGCGTAGCCGTTCAGACTCGCGAGGATCGTCACCTTGATGCACTGGAACATCTTGGTCGACTCGGTCACGCGCTGCTCGGCGACGCTCGCGAGCGGCCCGATCAGCCCGTACGAAAGCAGAATGCCGAGGAAGGTACCGACGAGCGCCTGCGCGATCATCTCGCCGAGCACCGCGGGCGGCTTGTCGGCCGAGGCCATCGTGTGCACCACGCCCATCACCGCGGCGACGATACCGAACGCCGGCATCGCATCGCCGACCTTGGTCAGCGCGTGCGCGGGCGCCTCGCCTTCCTGGTGGTGCGTCTCGATCTCCTCGTCCATCAGGCTTTCGATCTCGAACGCGTTCATGTTGCCGCCGACCATCAGCCGCAGGTAGTCGGTCAGGAACTCGATGATGTGCTTGTCGGCGAGGATCTTCGGATACTGCGTGAAGATCGGACTCTTCGACGGATCATCGATGTCGGCTTCGAGCGTCAGCGTGCCTTCCTTGCGCGCTTTCGCGAGCAGCACGTACAGGAGCCCCATCAGCTCCATGTAGACGTCCTTGTTGTACTTCGCGCCCTTGAACAGGGTCGGAATGACGCGCAGCGTCGCCTTGATCGTCTTCATCCCGTTGCCGAGAATGAACGCGCCGAGTCCAGCGCCGACGATCATCAGCACTTCAACGGGTTGCAGCAGCGCGCCGAGATGGCCGCCTTCCAGCGCGTAACCGCCGAAAACGGACAACAGCGTCACGAGTGTTCCCACGAAAATCAGCACTGCCGAGCCCTCACAAAGAAGCGACGGTCACCGTCGTTAGTCTGGTTTACGGCACCGCAGCGGAAAACTTTGGGGGAAAAGGGGGCGCTCGGGTCCGGTGTAAACCAGAGGCTTGCGCCCCATCAACGCGTGCCGCTTAGAGCTCGACGGTCTCGAGAGTTTTGAGCGCGGGGGCGATGCAGAGGGCCTCGTGAGCCCGAGCGTCGGCCCCTTGCGGCGCTTGCGCCGGGACCGTGGGAACAGCGATATTCCGCTCGGCCCGTGTTTGCGCCGCCTTCTTCGTCTTGCCCGCGCGCGACGGCGGCTGGCACAACCCGCAAACGAACGCGTGCTGCGGATCGTGTGCGTGCGCGACGAAGTGGCCGCTGCAGCGGCGGCAGGCGCTCATCTGCAGCATGCCCGAGTCGAAGAAGCGCACCAGCGTCCACGCGCGCGTGAGACTGAGCACCGGCTCGTCGTCATGCAACTGGACGTGCTCGAGGTACAGCCGGTAGCTCTTCACGATCGATTCGATCGCGCGGCAGCCGCCGTGACCGGCCATAAAGCGGTAGATGTTGTAGAACAGCGAGGAATGAAAGTTCGGCTGCCAGGTCATGAACCAGTCGGTCGAGAACGGCAGCATGCCCTTGGGCGGCGATACCCCTTTCAATTCCTTGTAGAGCTTGATGAGCCGGTCGCGCGACAGGCTGGTTTCCGCCTCCAGCAATTGCAGACGCGCACCCAGTTCGATCAGCTCGATCGCGAGAGTGATTTCCCGGACTTCGAGTACGACGCTTTTGGTGGCCATCAGCCGAGGTGCTCGACCGGCTGACTCGCCATCAAAATCGCCGAATGCGCATGCGCGATCGCACTGGGCTTGTCCTTGTCCGCGAGGGCGGACAGCACCGCGTGATCGTCGAAGCGGAAGCGGCACAGCATCTGGTTGGACGCCGCGAGCTTGACGGTTTGCGCCAAGGACAGATTGGCTATCACGTCGGCCAGCTGGTCCGAAATACCCATGCGGAACATGCCCATCGGCTTGTCTTCGCGCAGCAGACGCTGGGCAAGCAGCAGATAGGAAAGATTCACTTCCCTGATCTCACTGAGCATTTGGCTGGTCGCGCTCATGATTTCCCCTGTACGTATGCCCGGCTGGTCAGGCCGTTTTTTTGCGGAAACGTTTGCCCGGGCGCGCGCAATGAATCCGCGCGAATCGGCTCGTTTCTGGTCTTGCAAGCATTGTGTCGAAAGGGGACACAGCCGAAAATCGGAGAGACACCCCACCTGGCTGCCGGATTAATCCGTCATTTGTGTAGGAATTTTTCCTACAACTCCGGCTGTAGTGAGGTGCAAATTGGGAAAAAACGATGCGCGCAACGGAACTTACGATGCGCGCTGGGAATATTTACGGGTGCGGCACGTACTAAATGGTGAGTTTTCGAAACTTCACGGCCGCACCGTAAAACGGTCGAAGCGGATTATAAGACCTTTTCACTCGCCCGCAATGTGGCTCGGTTAGAGGCCTTTGCCGATTCATCCCCCCGGGTCCGCCGCTTGCTACTGTGCATTCCGCTTGTTGAGCGCTTGCTCAAGCCGCTGGGATTGTGCGTCCCGATTATCGGGACGGCCCGTGTTTGAACCCCGCTCGGGAGCTGTAACGGCCCATGTTTCGCGCTGTAACAACATTAAGCGTTTGAAAAATAACTCGAATTACCACGGTCGATCCCGATAATGAATGCCAAGGGATTACCCGATACCTATTCGAAGCCCCCCCGGTAAGTAGCAAAACTGTCATGGGATCCGAGTCAGCGCCAGGCGCCAGCTCCGATCGACACAGGAGAAAACGCATGCGAATCGCACAAATCGCGCCGCTCTACGAAGCTGTCCCGCCGAAACTCTATGGCGGCACCGAACGTGTCGTGTCGTATCTGACCGAAGCGCTGGTCGATCTCGGCCATGACGTCACGCTGTTCGCGAGCGGCGACTCGGTCACGTCCGCGAATCTCGAGGCGTGCTGGCCGCGCGCGCTGCGCCTCGACCCGACGGTTCGCGACGCATTGGCGCCACATGTGCTGATGATGGAAAACGTCCGCAAGGTCGCGCACGAGTTCGACGTGCTGCACTTCCACCTCGATTACATGCCGTTCCCCCTCTTCACGACAATGGACACGCCGTTCGTGACCACGCTGCACGGCCGTCTCGATCTGCCGGAATTGCAGCCGGTGTTCGACGCGTTCTCGCACGTCCCGGTCGTGTCGATTTCGGATTCGCAGCGCATTCCGCTGCCGCAGGCCAACTGGCTGAACACGATCTATCACGGCCTGCCGGACCAGCTGCTGACACCACAGCCGCACAAGAAGCCCGAATACCTCGCGTTCCTCGGCCGCATCTGCCCCGAAAAGCGCGTCGATACAGCTATCAGGATCGCCGCGCAAAGCGGTCTGCCGCTGAAGATCGCCGCCAAGGTGGACAAGGTCGACATGGAGTACTTTAAGCGCGAGATCGAGCCGCTGCTGTCGATGGCTCATGTCGAGTTCGTCGGTGAGATCAACGAGGCGCAGAAGCCCGAATTCCTGTCGGGCGCGAAGGCGCTGCTGTTCCCGATCGACTGGTCCGAGCCGTTCGGCCTCGTGATGATCGAGTCGATGGCTTGCGGCACGCCGGTTATCGCGTTCAACCGCGGCTCGGTGCCGGAAGTGATCGACCACGGCGTGACCGGCTACATCGTCGAGGACGTGCAGGGCGCGGTTGCCGCTCTGCAGCGTCTCGACGAGTTGTCGCGTACCGAAATCCGCGCGCAGTTCGAACGCCGCTTCAGTTCGAAAACGATGGCGCGGAACTATATCGACGGCTATGCGGCGTTGATTGAAACGACGCGGCGCCCGGTATTGCGCCAGGTGGCGGTCGGCTAAGCGCGTTTGAAAACGGCCGTCGCTTTGCGGCCGGCCGTTTTCGGTACGGTTTGAACCCGCGCTGCGAACCTTCGCTTATAACGGCCAATAGCGGATGAATCCGATGTCGAAATCGTTTGCGCGAGTGGAAATCGAAGTTATCTCGCTGTCGGACGCCAAAAAAGCCGCCCCATTCGGGCGGCTTTTTTTAATATAGGGATGGTTGCGCTTCCATGCCGGATTAGCGCGCGGCCAATCAGCCGAACAGCAAAAAAACCTTCAGTCCGCTTTCACCCCGTCTCACCTAAGCGCGGGCGGAAATCAGGCGGAGCCAATCAGGAAGCGCTCGCGATTCTTGCCGACGATCCATTTAGGCGGTTTTCCGCGCCCGCTCCACGTACTGCCTGATTTCGGATCCTGGTATTTCGCCGGCAGCGGCGCCTTCTTGGGCGGGCGGCCCCGCTTGGCCGCGACTGCGAAGCCGAGATCCTGCGCGGTCAGACCGTATTCGGCGATCTTTTGGCGGATGTCGGCGACGACATTCTCGATTTCCGTGCGTCGCGCTTCTTCTGCCTGTGCCTGCAATCTGGCGATCTGCGCCTTGAGGTCTGCATATTGAGACATTCGGTTCTCCCTCTCTAGAACTCATTCGACCGCAGACTAGCTGTAATTATAAAAATCCGCAATGGCCAGTAATACCGGTTTAGGAATTTTCCTCTGATAATTATTAAAGCATGTGAATTGTAAAACCCGCGTCTTATCTCACAATAACTTATAAATTCTGTCCGAATTGACAATCCTTGACACCTGATTTGGCGCTGACTCCCTAGAATTGCGCGCTCAGGGTCCGCACTCGTCCTTTTTCGATGCGTGCTTCTGAAGTACCCATTCTTTTTAGGATTACCGACCATGCAGTTGTCAAAGCGCCTCGTTGCCGAACTGTTCGGCACCTTCTGGCTCGTGCTCGGGGGCTGCGGCAGCGCGGTTCTCGCCGCCAATTTCGCCGGACCGCTTCACGGGCTGGGGATCGGCTTCGTCGGCGTGTCGCTGGCCTTCGGCCTGACCGTGCTGACGATGGCCTTTGCGATCGGCCATATTTCGGGCTGCCACCTGAATCCGGCGGTCAGCGTCGGTCTGACGGTCGCCGGCCGTTTTCCGGTGCGTGATCTGCTGCCGTACATCGTCGCGCAGGTGATCGGCGCGGTGCTCGGCGCATTCGTGTTGTCGCTGATCGCGTCGGGCAAACCGGGCTTCGACCTCGTCGCGAGCGGCTTCGCGACCAACGGTTACGGTGAGCAATCGCCGGGTCACTACTCGCTCGCCGCCGCCTTCATTTGCGAAGTCGCGATGACGGGCTTTTTCCTGTTCGTGATTCTGGGCGCGACCGACCGCCGCGCGCCGGCCGGCTTTGCGCCGATCGCGATCGGCCTGTGCCTGACGCTGATCCACCTGATCTCGATTCCTGTCACCAACACGTCGGTCAATCCGGCTCGCTCGACAGGCCCGGCGCTGTTCGTCGGCGGCGCGGCGATCGATCAGCTGTGGCTGTTCTGGGCCGCACCGATCATCGGTGCGGTGATCGCGGGCGTCGTCTATCCGCTGATCGCCGAAGATCGCAGCAACAATGCGTGGAATCCGGCGCTCGACTGACGGCCAGTTCGCCGCCTCTGTCGCGTGATCGTCATTTAGTCAGCATCAATGGGCGCCCCGGCGGCCATTTTCATTGCGACATCCCATTCGATATGAATGCCGCGGCGACCCCGTGCAGGCGCGCACCGCTGCTAGAATCGGGCGACTTCCCAGCCTCGTACAGGTGCTTTCGATGAACCGTTTCCGCGGATTCCTGCAAGGAGTCGCACTGTCGCTCGGCGGCTTGTGCGCGAGCACGGCGGCGTTGCCGGCCGTGGCCGCGACAGGCGGCAATATCGAAACGCTCGTCTTCGTTCGACACGGCGAGAAGCCTGCCCAGGGCTATGGCCAGCTCGACTGCCAGGGGCTCAACCGTGCGCTCGCGTTGCCGGCTGTCATCGCCGCCAAATTCGGCAAACCCGATGCGATCTATGCGCCGGACCCCGGCCAGCAGAAAGACGACAGCGGTCATGCCTACTATTACGTGCGCCCGCTCGCGACGATCGAGCCCACCGCGATTCAATTCCAGATGCCAGTGCAAACGCCATACGGCTTTGCGCAGATCGACCAGCTCGGCAACGCGCTCGTCGTTCCGGCCAATCGCGGCAAGCTGATCGTCATCGCGTGGGAGCACAAGCTGATCGAGAAACTGTTGCAGCAGATGTTGAGCGCGCATGGCGGCAACGCCGCCGATGTCCCTGAATGGCACAGCGACGACTTCGACAGCATTTACATCGTGCAACTCGACTGGCGCAACGGCACACCGCGCGCGAGCTTCAAACACGATCGCGAAGGACTCGACGGACGGGCAAGCGATTGCCCTTGCGCGGCATTGCCGGGAGACTCGGCGCCCTCCGCTGGTGCAGCCGCTTCCGCAATTTCGGCCGCTTCGGCGCGTGCTGCGGATTAATTGGGCTATACAGATGTAAGCCGTGATTACGCTTGCTGGCGCGTCAATCGGCAAACGTGCGCGACCAGCCGCCGGCTGACTTGAGTTGAATGGCCGCGAATCCCGGTGCGGCACGGCTCAGAACGAAACAAGCTGACTGAGCAGAGCGCACGCGCCATGTTTCCGCCTGCCGTCAATGACTTCGACGATGCTTGCAGTCCGTAACATCTCGTCGCAGTCCACTCCGCCCCGAGTGCGTACATTGGTCCTGTGCGACACACCTACGTCGCCTCACAGGAGAGCAACATGAAACGCATCGTCACTCACTTGCTGGTTGCTGCCGGCCTCGCGGCGGGCGCGTGCGGTGTCGCGCAGGCGCATACGGATCTGAGCGTCGGCCTGTCGCTCGGCGCCCCGGTTTATGCCGCCCCCGCGCCGGTCTATGTGGCACCGGAGCCGGTGTATTACGGCGGCTGGGATCATCGCTACGAGCGCGGCGGCTACTACCGCGACTATCACCGCGATGACCGCGGGTGGGGGCGCGACGACCATCGCTGGGGTCACGATGATCGCGGCGAGCATCGCGGCTGGCGAGATTGATGAGCGTGAACGCGGACGGCCCTTCGGCCGTCCCCTTGCTTCGCATTGCGCGAGCAACTTCTGCGGCCCGCATCCCCACTAGTGGATGCGGGCCGTTTTCAATCGCAGTGACGACGGATCAGGGAGACAGTTCGTCGTTGAGCGCGAACAGTTTGCGCAGATGATGCGCAACACCTGCCTCGAAATTGTTGCCGATGCGTGGCACATGCGGCAGGCGCGTGATGAGATCGGGATTGGCGTTGTTCATCATGAACGGATGGCCGGCCGTCTCGAGCAGGTCGATGTCGTTCATGTTGTCGCCGAACGCGACGCAATGCGACGCGTCGACACCGAGGCGTTTGAGCACGATCTGCAGCGCGCGCCCCTTCGACACATTCGCGGTCATCACTTCGAGACAGTCCGGCAACGAATACGTCACGTACAGACGCTCTCCGAATTCGCGTTCGAGATTGGCGGCCACCTGCGCGAGATCGGCGGGATCGCCCATATACAGCGCCTTTGCAATGTCGACGCCATCGTGCTTCGGCAGGTCGGTCACTTCGTAAGTGAAGCCCGAGTCCTGGTGGAATTCCAGCAGATGGGGCGCATCGCGGTCGATGAGCCACGAATCGTCTGCAAACAGACTGACGATCACTCGACCATGCGCGCCGACAATTTCGGGCTGCACGAGACGCTGGACGATCGCTGGCGGCAGGTCGTCGGCGTGGATAACCGCGTTGTCAGGCGCGTGAATGCGCGCGCCGTTCGACGTAATCAGATACGGATTGATGCCGAGCAGATCGCGGATGCCCGCGACGTCACAGTAATGCCGCCCCGTTGCGATCACGAATCGCAGCCCGTCACTTTCGAGCTTGCGCACCGTGGCGACCGTGAACGGGTCCACCTGGTGATCGGCGTTGAGCAGCGTGCCGTCGAGATCCGTGGCGATGACTTTATACATGGTGAAGTCCAACGGCCGAGCCGTCGAGGCAGCGTCAAAACGTCTATTTTACAGGTCTCATCCAGCAAGCCGCTGCGCCTCGCGCTGCGCCAGTTGCAAGCCGCCATGCGCCGAATCCGCCCGCGGTTCGCGCAAACGCGCCTGATACGCCTGCGGCATGTACTCCCGCAACGGCGCGCCGAGGCCGCCGCACAGCGCTACCGGCAGCGTGCCCGTCGCGTCCAGCGCGGCGATCATCTTGCCGACTTCGACGCCAGCCTCGTCCAGCAGCCGGGCCGCAAACGGATGCGCGCGGTGCTCGATCGCGATCGGCGCGAGCCGCGCATAGGCAGTCTGATTGGCCGCGCACAGCCACACGACGAGACTGTCGCGATCCTGCGCGCCGGTGTGCGCGAGCAGCGCATGCGCGAGGTCGTCGATGGGCACGCGGCCGTCGAGCGCCTGTTGCGCGTGCACGATCAGCCGGAGTCCAAGCCACGCGCCGCTCGCTTCGTCGCCCGACGGAAAACCGTAGCCGCTGGCCATGCGGAATTCGCCGTCGCTCGCAAGCGAGGCAGCGACGCTGCCGGTGCCCAACGCGACAATCACCCCGGGCGCGCCGTCGTGCGCGCCGAGTAGGGTCGTGTAGGCATCGGATTCGACGGCCAGTCCGGCTAGCCGCGGCGCCTGCTCGTGAAACTCGGCGAGCCAGTCGCGGTTGTTGACGCCCGCGAGTCCGCAACCTAGCACGCAGCGCGACCAGTCCAGCGCGATTCCGGCCCGCTCGAACGCTTCGCCGGAGGCGGCCTGAATGGACTGCCACGCGCGCGGGATGCCGAGCCCAAGACCCGACGGGCCGCTCGCCGCCTGCGCCAGTTCGCGGCCCTGGGCGTCGCCGAGCACGACGCGCGTGCCGGTGCCGCCGCCGTCGACGCCAATCAGAAAGAAGTCGTGGTTCATCGAATCGAATCAGTTCCGTGGGTGAATAAGACGTAGCGTGGCAGGTCAGTTTGAATCGCGCAATTGGCCGAATGGCCAGCTTGCGGCGTACCCCGCTTCCGCTATGCTGGCAAACGACATGACCACGCGGGAGCGCGACAGTGACACAACGATGCAACTGGGTATCGAGCGAAGCGCTCGCACAGTACCACGACACCGAATGGGGCGTGCCGTCGCGCGACGACCAGCACCTGTTCGAGATGCTGGTGCTCGAAGGTGCGCAGGCCGGTTTGTCATGGTCGACGATACTCAACAAGCGCGCCGGCTACCGCCGCGCGTTCGCCGACTTCGACATCGACAAGGTTGCGGCCTTCACGTCGAAGCACGTGGATGCGCTGATCGCGGACGAAGGCATCGTACGACATCGCGGCAAGATCGAGGCGGCCATTCTCAACGCGCGCGCCGTGCAGCAGATTCAGGCTGAACATGGCTCACTCGCGAATTTCGTGTGGTCATTCGTCGACGACAATCCGATTCAGAACGAATGGGCTTCGTATAAGCAAGCGCCCGCGAAGACGGAAGTATCGGACGCGCTAAGCAAGGCGCTCAAGCACTACGGCTGCAAATTCGTCGGCTCGACGATCTGCTATGCGTTCATGCAGGCGGTCGGCATGGTCAACGATCATGAGACGACTTGCATGTGCCGCGAGCGATGCGCGTCGCTGGGCAAGAAGGGGCGCCGTCGTAAGGCGGAGTGAGGCGGCGGAGCTCCTCTCTGCGCCGAAGGTTCGGGGCCTGGCGCAGCGGATCAAGGAGACTCCTGAGCGGGACGGGCAAAAGCACGAATTGGGGCTCTTTCACGCGCGTAGTCGGCCCTTCGTCGGCCGCCGCATGACGGATACTCGTCGCCATGCGCTCACGCGATGCCCCACGAAAAAAATACCACCGCGCCGGCCGCGGGAGACCAACCATGAAAACCTTCAACTTCCTGACTCATCAGGACATTTACGACCGGTCGGTCACGCATCTGTTGGACCAGAAACGCACCGCGTTGCTGCCGAGAGGCGGCGGTGCCTACCGCGGCTATTGCGGCGGCTGCCCGGTCGGTAACTTCATCAAGCCGCGCGACTACATGACCGCGATGGAAGGTGTGCCGGTCCGCTTCATCGGCAAACCGCCGGCCGAAATTCCCGCTTACATGGACGCCGGCGTGGCCGCGCTGAACAAGGCGCTACTGCGGGCACGCATCAACGTATATGACCCGGTGACAATCGCTCTGCTCAGTTGCCTGCAAAATGTGCATGACGCGTTCGGCACCTGGGAATGGCACGACCGGCTGGGTTCGATCGCGCGCGAGTTCGGTCTGTCGGCCGAGCGGCTAAGGAGCGCGGTGTAACAACGACACGCAGACGGCAAAAACGGGCGCCCCAAAAGCAAAACGGCGATGTGGCTTCTTTCGAAGCTCACACCGCCGTTCGGCGTGCGTAAAAAGCGTGCTTAGTGCAGCTTTTTCGGGAGCATCTGGCTGCGCAGACGCTTGTGGAGGCGCTTAACAGCTGCAGCCTTCTTGCGTTTGCGAGCCGTGGTCGGCTTTTCGTACGATTGACGCTCACGCAGTTCAGCGATCAGGCCATTCTTTTCGATTGCGCGACGAAAGCGGCGAATTGCCACTTCGAACGGCTCGTTTTCCTTCAGAAGAATCGTCGTCATGTAATTCCTAACTCAATCACTAGATACGGGTTTAATTGCATGGCGGTAACCGCTCAGGTCACCAGTCACGCGCCGGCCCTCCGGTCGCTCCGATTCATGGCCAGTAACAGGCAAACGCAGAGCTGATAGACAACCCCGGCCAAACCACGAATGAAGCGAGAGGCAAAGCGGCCACGGAGGCCGGAAAAGAGAGGTGGGGAGTTCACCGCGGAACGCGGACAGACGTAGTGCAAAAGCCGCGTCTGTTGCCGTTTCGCCAACCTTTCATCAATGAAAAACACTGACGAAACAGGCAAAGATCTCAATTCACTCCCGATGATATCAGGAAACTCTCCATCGTACCAGGGGGTTACCAATTGCGCCAGGCTTTTCCCTAACCTTGGCCGCCCCCGCGTCAGCGGCCGAGAGGCCCGCCCCATCAGGCGCTCGCGTCATCCAGCTCACGGATATCGTCGGCTGTCAGGGACAGTTGGACGGCCGCGACCAGGCTCTTCAACTGCTCGACCGAGGTCGCGCTGGCAATAGGGGCCGTAACGCTCGGCCGCGCGATCAGCCATGCGAGAGCGATCGCGGCCGGCGTGCTGTCGTGCCGTTGCGCGACGTGGTCGAGCGCGCCGAGAATCCGCAAGCCGCGGCCGTTCAGGTATTTCTCGACCCGGCTGCCACGCACCTTGCCGGCCAGATCGGCCTCGCTGCGATATTTGCCCGACAGAAACCCGCTCGCGAGGCTGTAATAGACGACCACGCCGAGATGATGCGCGAGCGCCACCGGCTCGCTGTCGCGTTCGTATTGCGCGCGGTCGTACAAATTGTATTCGGGCTGCAGCAACTGATACTCGGGCAGCCCGTGCTGGCGCGACACCGCAAGCGCTTCCTCGACGCGCGCGCCGCTGTAGTTGGACGCGCCTATCACACGCACCTTGCCCGCCTCGATCAGCTTCTGATACGCGCCGAGCGTTTCGGCGAGCGGCGTGGCGGTGTCGTCGTCATGGGAAAAATAGACGTCGATGTAATCAGTTTGCAGGCGACGCAACGAGTCTTCGACCGCCGCCTGGATGTTCGCGGCCGACAGCCCCTTGCGCAGCGGATGCTTCGACACCTTGGTCGCGAGCACGATCCGCTCGCGCTTGCCGCTCCGGCGAAACCACTTGCCGAGGATCGTCTCCGACTCGCCGCCCTTGTTGCCGGGCACCCAGGCAGAGTAGACATCGGCGGTATCGATGAAGTCGAGTCCAGCGTCGACGAACGCATCGAGGATCGAAAACGACGTCGCCTCGTCGGCGGTCCAGCCAAATACATTGCCGCCGAACATCAGCGGCACGACCTGCAATTCTGAACGGCCAATCCTGCGCTTCTGCATGATTTCTCCGGAATCGGTAACGGGCAGGCGAACGAGGATACGCCCACTTCCGCTCACCTGCTGCGCATCACGCTGGCGAGGCTGCATGCGGCTCGCAGCCCGCAAGCCCCGCCTGGCACGGCAAACAATCAGGGCGCCATTACAAAAAGTTGCTCAAGTTTTTTGGAGGCGGGCCGTCAACCTTCACTGAGGCGGCCAGCAATGAACACGTGCTTCCGCCGATGCCACCACTGGCAGGTTTAGGGCTCATGCCTCTACAGGAGAATTTTCATGCTTAGCATCAACAGTAATATCAACTCGCTGACGGCTCAGGAAAACCTGACTGGTTCTGGCAGCGCGCTGTCGCAAGCCATTACCCGCCTGTCGTCGGGCAAGCGCATCAACAGCGCGGCGGACGATGCGGCTGGCCTCGCGATCTCGACGACCCTGCAAACCGCGATCAACGGCCTGAACCAGGGCGTTTCGAACGCGAACGACGGCGTGTCGATGGTGCAAACGGCAAGCACCGGCTTGAGCCAGATCACGCAAAGCCTGCAAACGATCCGCTCGCTCGCGAACGAGGCATCGGGCGGCTCGCTGTCGGCAAGCAACCAGGCAGCACTGCAACAGGAAGTTGCACAGCAAGTCGCTGAAGTGAACCGTCTCGCATCGCAGACCACGTACAACGGCATCAACCTGTTGAACGGTACGGCGGGCAACGTCTCCGTCCAGGTCGGCGCGAACGTCGGCCAGACGATTTCGATCAACCTGAGCCAAGGCGTCTCCGCCGCATCGTTGGGCAGCGGTCCGGTGCAGTCTGGCAACACGCTCGGCACCATCACGGGTCTCGACCTGACCTCGACCGGCGCAGCGAACTCGGCCGGTGGCGCGGGCGCGATCACCGCGATCAACATCGTCTCGAACGGCACCGGCGGCTTCACGTTCACCGACCAGAACAACCAGGCGCTCTCGAGCACGGTGTCGAGCAACCTGTTCACGGTCACGGGCACGGCGAGCGGCATCGACGGCATCGCCGTCAACTCGGGCGGCGGTCTGACTATCGCCAACCAGCTCGCGTCGATCAACAGCGCTGAAACTGGCTTCGGTTCGACGGCGTCGTCGGGCACGGTTCTCGGCGTCCTGTCTGGCCTTAACCTGAACCCGGCGACGGGCAGCGCAGCTGCGTCGGGCACCGCGAACGCGATCACGTCGATCACGGTCGAGGCGAACGGCAGCGGCGGCTTCCAGTACGTCGACCAGAACGGCAACCAGCTGTCGAGCAGCGCAGCAAGCGGCCTGTTCGCAGCTTCGTCGAGCAGCGGCACCCTGGCTTTCGCCGCCGGCGCGACCCCGACCAGCACGATCGGCGCGAACGGCGTCAGCACGGCTAGCGCGGCAAGCGGCGCTACTACGCTGAACCTGATCAACTACAACAACACGCCGACTTCGGTTTCCAACGTGGACGTCAGCACGACTGCAGGTGCGAACCTCGCGATGGAATCGGTCGACAACGCACTGGCGACGATCAACAACATCCAGGCAACGCTGGGCGCGGCGCAGAACCGACTGACCGGCATCTCGACGTCGCAGCAGGCAGAGTCGACCGACCTGTCGAGCGCACATTCGCAGATCACTGACTCTGACTTCGCGCAGGAAACGGCGAACCTGAGCAAGGCGCAAGTGCTGCAACAAGCTGGTATCTCGGTGCTGGCACAGGCAAACTCGCAGCCGCAGCAAGTCCTGAAGCTGCTGCAGTAAAGAGGCCTTAAGTAGAATGCGCGGACGAGCCGTCGGTCACCGGTAGCTCGTCCGCGTAGTCAATTTATCGGGAGGCGTCGCCTCCCTTAATCTCGTCAGAACCCCGCGGTTCGCCGCACGTATCGCCGCGGTCTGGAGCAGGCAGGAGCGCAACATGTCGACAGTCACCTCGAGTTCCACTACATCGACCACCTCGTCGGTCGCCTCAGTACAGGCCGCCGCCCAAACCGCGCTGAAAGCGGCGGCGCAGTCGATCATTTCCGGGGCGACAGGCAACAGTTCGCTGGACGTATCCTCGCTCGTGACCGCACTGGTCAGCGCCAAGACAGCCGGACAGACGGCAGCGTTAACCGCCGAAGCAACCACCGACAACACCCAGATTTCTGCGATTGGCCAGCTTTCCGCGGCGCTTTCCGCGCTGCAGGTCAGCGCCGCGCCGCTCTACAACGGCTCCATGCTGACGTCGTTCACCGCGACGACTAGCGGCTCCGGCATCACGGCGACTGCAGGGTCGGGCGCCGTCGCCGGCACCTATTCATTGGACGTCACGCAGATCGCGTCGGCGCAGAGCATCACGTCCGCGGCCTTCAACACCACCACCGCGGCGGGCCTCGGCACCGGCACGCTGAACGTGTCGGTGGGAAGCAAGTCGATGAGCCTCAACATCACGAGTGCGAACGACAGCCTGAGCGGCATCGCCGCGGCCATCAACTCGTCGGACAGTAATCCCGGCATTTCCGCGGCGGTCGTCACCGGCAGCGACGGGCAACACCTGGTGCTCAGCTCGACTTCGACCGGCGCCTCGAACACGATCAACATTACCGTCTCGGGCACGACCTCCACCACCAGCGCGCTCAATCAGCTCGCGGTGACGACGACCGCGGCGAGCGACGCCACATCCGGCAGCACTTCGACGGTTAGTTCCTCGAGCGGCTGGACGCAAAGCTCGGCCGCGCTGGACGCCGAGTTCACGGTCAACGGCACGGCGGCGACCAGCTCCACCAACACGGTGACCAGCGTGCTGAGCGGCGTGACGCTCAACCTTACGTCGGCCGCAGTGGACTCGACCGGGAAGTCGCCGCAGACGCTCACCGTTGCCGCGAACACCACGCAGCAGGCGACCGACGTCGAGAACTTCGTGAGCGCCTACAACACGGTCGAGAGCACGATCAGCTCGCTCACGTCGTTCAACTCGAGCGCGGCGGCCGGCTCGCAAGGCGGCCCGCTGCTGGGCGACTCAATGGTCAATATGATCCGGCAGGCGCTCGGCAGCATCGTGGGCAACAGCGTCAGCTCGTCGGGCGTTACGTCGACCCTCGCGTCGATCGGTGTCTCGCTGAACGCGGACGGCACGCTGTCGGTCGACTCTTCCACGCTCAACACGGCGCTGCAAAACAATGCGTCTGGCGTATCAGCACTGTTCAACCTGACCAACGGTATCGGCCAGCAGTTGAACACCGCGATCACGACCTACACGCAGAGTGGGGGGCTCATCGACAAGCGCACGGCCGTGCTGACAGCCGACCTGAAGAACGTCACCACGCAGTCGAACGCGCTCAGCGCCTACGCGCAGCAGCTGACGACACAGTACAACAACGAGTTCAGTGCGCTGAACACGCTGATGGCGAGCACCAACAACGACACGCAGTATCTGACCCAGCTGTTCGGCGGCACGAACACCTCGGGCACGCTCAACAAGAGCAGCTGACGGTTAGGAGAATAGTCTGATGAGCGCAGAGCGGATGGAAATGAGCCAGGCGGAACTCGTCGGGCGCGTGTTCGACTTGACCGAGGCGATCAGCCTTGCCGGCCAACTTGCCGACTGGCAACGCGCCGCGGGCCTCGCCGAGGAGCGCTCGCAGCTCGTGCGTTCGATCCGACGCGAGCAGGACGCCGAGTCGCTGCAGCTCATCGGCCGCATCCTCGAAATGAACGGCGCGATCGCGAACGACGCGCGGACCTATCGGGACGAGCTGACAATCGAATACCAGGCAGCGGTCGCGCGCACACAAGCCGCACAGCAATACAACCGCGTCGCTCTCTTCTGACGAAGCCGAAACATCCCGCGAATCGCAAGTCGGTTCGCACCAGAAAAACGCATAACAACAATCACGCCGCATCACGGGCGTGCCAGTTCGACTCAAGCCCGCCTGCTGCGGGCTTTTTTTACGCCTGCGCGGTCAACGCCTGTCACTCGAGGTGAAATGCGGGTGATTCCACCCGCTGCTCGGCCAATCGCCCAAAACCGGGGCCGCTAGACTACATCGAGAACTGTGCGCCCACATTCGGTCGACGCGCGAAACACTGGCACCTGATGCCACCGCCCCAGGCGATGAAGGACATATATGAGCATCGATGCTGAGCTGCAGCAGCCGGCGGCTGAAGTCACTTTTTCAACGCTTCCCACCGAGCTGGACGCGCTCGCACGCGAATTTGCGCTAACCATCGAAACCCTGGCTGCGCGGGATATGCACGACAGCGCCGAGGCATTGGCGCACCAGATGGTGCAAATCGTCCCGGGACATTCACTGGGCTGGAAGACGCTCGCCTTCGCGCATCTGCGTAGAGGCAACCTCGCCGAGGCGCTCGCGCCGCTGGAGCGGGCGGGCGCACTTCCTCCAGAAGACGCCGAACTGAAGCGCCACCTGGGCGCGGCCCGAGCCCTACGCGACGCGCTCGCGGCCGATAGCCGGGGCGAGTATGCGCAGGCCGGAGCGCTCTATCAAAACGTGCTCGCCGTGTACCCCATGCATCCCGACGCGAACCACCGTCTGGGTGTGGTGGCGATCCGACTGCACCAGCCCGAGGCCTCGCTTCCCTATCTGGAGCGGGCAATCGGCGCAAATCCCAACCAGCTGCAGTACTGGGCCAACTATATCGACGGTTTGCTGCAGGCCGATCAACTGAAGGCGGCATGGCTTGTGCTCGAAATGGCGCAGCAGCGCGGTCTGGCCGGACCGGCGATCGACCAGTTGATTGGCGTCATGACGAAGTTGTCGACCGAAGGCGCGCAAAAGCTCGCACGCCCTGTGGCTGCCGCGCCTGGCGTTCCCGCAGGCCACGCGCAATCGACAGTCGACTCGACGCAGCCGCTCCAAACGCCGGAAAAGGCGCGCGCCCGCGGACATCAGGGGCGCCAGACGACGCCTACCGAGCAGCAGATGGCCGAGCTGGCCCGTCACTACAACACCGGACAGACCGATCAGGCGCTCGTCGCCTCGCTCGAGTTCGTGCAGCGATTTCCCGCTCACGCGTTCGGCTGGAAAGTACTGTCGGTCACGCTGCACAAGCTCGGTCAGTATGACGAAGCGCTCCAACACGCGCTCACCGCGCTTGAAGTCGCGCCCGAAGACACGGACGTTTTGCAAGTCGCGGCCGGTGTGTTCGCGTCGAAGGGGCGCTACGAGCAAGCCGAGACGTTATGCGCACGTCTGCTGCAGCTGCGGCCCAACTATGGCGAAGCCTACCGCGTCATGGGTGTCATCAAGTCCGCCATCGGCCGCTTCGACGAAGCGGAACGCTTGTGCCGCAAGGCGCTCGAGCTTGCCGGCACGTCGGGTATGACCTGCAACCCGCTCGGTGTGACGCTGATGAAGATGGGTCGATTGAGCGACGCTGCCGCCGTCTTTCGCGAGGCGATCGGTGCGGACCCCGACAATGACCTGGCGTACAGCAACCTCGCTTTCTGCCTCACGCACAGCGAGAACATCGCCCCCCAGGAACTGTTTGCGGAGCACCGCCGCTTCGCCGAACGTTTCGAGGCACCGCTCAAGCCGCACTGGCCGCAGCACACAAACACCAAAGATCCCGCGCGCCGCCTGCGTGTAGGCTTCATCTCCGGCGACTTTTGCCACCATGCGGTGGCCAACTTTCTGGAGCCGGTGCTCGAGCATCTCGCACGTGACAACAACCTGTCCCTGCATGCGTATTCGAACACGTCGATCCACGACGAAACGACTGAGCGCTTGCGAGCCCTGTTTGCGCACTGGCGGCACGTCGTCGGCATGCAGCACGAAGCCGTGGCGGACCTGATCCGCGGTGATCAGATCGACATTCTGATCGATCTGGCCGGCCACACCGCCGAGAACCGGCTGCGCTGCATGGCACGCAAGCCTGCGCCACTCCAGGCCTCATGGATCGGCTATCCGGGAACCACGGGCCTCGAGGCGGTAGATTACTTCTTCGCCGATCACTACTGGGTGCCCGAGGCGTTCAAGCAGCAGTTCACCGAGCACATCGTGTATTTGCCGGCCGTCGCGCCATTCCAGGCGGACAAGCTGTGCCCGCCACTGAACATGTCCCCTGCCCAGCGAAACGGCTATGTGACTTTCGGCAGCTTCAACCGGCTCGACAAGCTGCGCCGCGACGTGATCGCGCTCTGGGCGCGCGTGCTGCACGCGGTACCCGGTTCGCGGATGCTGATCGGCGCGATGCCGCGTGACAACGGTGTCGGCGAGCTGGTCGAGTGGTTCGCTGAAGAAGGCATCGTAAAGGAACGCCTTGATTTCCGCGCCCGCTCGAGCGTGCCGGTCTATCTGCAGCAGCATCACCACGTGGACATCTGCCTCGACAGCTTCCCCTTCTCCGGCCTGACCACGGTGTTGCATTCGCTCTGGATGGGCGTGCCGACGGTCACCCTGCCCGCCGACACCGTACCTGGCCGCAGCGGCTACACCGCGATGTCCCACGTCGGTCTGGAACAGTTCATTGCGACCAGCAAGGATGACTACGTACTCAAGGCTGCGGCCGCGGCTGCGGACGTACCGGCGCTCGCCGCGATTCGGGCAGGCCTGCGCGAACGGTGTCAGCAGTCCGCGATGTTCCGCCCTGAGCAAATCGCCAACGGCATGAGCGATGCGTTGCGTGTGATGTGGCGCCGCTGGTGCGAGGGTCTGCCTGCGCAGAGCTTCGACGTCTCATCCAGCTAACCGGCAAGTTTCATGAAGAACGAAATCCATCAAATCTTCTATTCGGACGAGACGCGCCGGGCACTCGATCCGGGCTTTCTCTCGCTCGACAACACGGGGAATCGGCCGGACTGGTTTGAGTATGGCGCGATCCGGGAATTTTTTCGCACACGTCTGTTGGATCCGAACACGCGGTACGGCTTCTTTTCGCCCAAATTCGCGTTCAAGACACGCCTGACGGCTGCTCAAGTCTGGGAGTTCGTCAACAGTACGCCCGACGACGTCGATGTCATCACGTTCTCGCCGTACTTCGATCAGGCCGCGTTCTTCACGAACGTCTTCGAGCATGCCGCGGCATGCCACCCGGGCATCGAGCATGCCATCGACGGAGCACTCCGCCTGATCGCGCCGGACGCGAAGGTTGGTGGGACGGTGATGAGTTCCGTGCAGACCGTCTACTGCAATTTTCTGGTCGCGAAGCCCGCGTTCTGGCAGCAATGGCTGCAAAGGTGTGAAGTCATTTTTAACGTTGCCGAGTCGGGCGAAGGTGATCTGGCGAAGCGGCTCAACGAAGATGTGAAATACGAGCAGCAATTCGCGCCAGCAAAGATTTTCGTCATCGAACGTGTTGCTTCGCTGATTCTGGCCACGCAGCCGTCGTGGAAAGTGCGCAATTACAACCCGATGACGCTTCCGGTCGCCAGCGCGCCGCTTAGCCGGTTCGGGCCCGAGCTGGTCGCGCTTGACGCGCTCAAGCACGCAGCCAACGCAACGGGCTTTGGCGAATATGTGACGGCGTTCGTGCAACTGCGCAACTCGCTGAACGAGCGCCTCAAAACCGGAGCCGCATAACGGAGACACGCAACGCAGGCCGGCTGTCTGTAGCACGTCGACTCAGACGCACCGTACGAGGCAATTTGGGCCCCATTTACCCGGCTTTTTCACCGATCGCCACGGAGCTTGCGATGACACACTGGAGATAGCCCGCCTTCCCGCGCTATGCGAGGCGATCCCCTCCCACTCACAAAACGGCACGCACCTAGCTCGGCCGAAGAATGCCCCTTGACCATGATCACAGATCTCCTGTCTGAGGAACGCGAAGCTTCGCATGGGTCTGACGCGCCCGTTACGCCGGAGCAAGCGCTGCCTGCTGTACCCCCGCGCCCCGGCACGGATGGGCCGCCCACTCATCTGGTGCCGGTGACGCAGCCTTATTTGCCACCGCTCCAGGAGTTCATGCCGTATCTGGAGGAAATCTGGGAGCGCAAATGGGTGACCAACAACGGCGTCTTCCATCGACAGCTGGAGCGCCAGCTATGTGACTACCTTGGAGTCGAGCATCTTTCTCTTTTCTCCAACGGCACGCTTGCGCTCATCACGGCGCTGCAGGCGTTGAAGATCACCGGCGAAGTCATCACGACGCCGTTCAGCTTCGTCGCGACCACGCACGCGCTGCACTGGAACGGCATCAAGCCCGTGTTCGCGGATATCGATCCCGTCAGCCTCAACCTCGCTCCGGATAAGATCGAGGCGGCGATTACGCCGCAAACCACCGCGCTGCTGCCGGTTCACGTCTACGCGAACCCATGCGACGTCGAGCAGATCGAGCGGATCGCCGACACCTACGGACTCAAGGTAATTTACGACGCCGCGCATGCCTTCGGCGTGCGGATCCGCGACCGGTCGATCCTCGAATTCGGTGACATGTCCGTTCTGAGCTTCCACGGGACCAAGGTGTTCAATACGTTCGAAGGCGGCGCCATCATCTGCCGGGACGAAAAGACCAAGCGCCGCATCGACAATCTGAAAAATTTTGGCTTCGTAAACGAAACGACGGTCGTCGCCCCGGGCATCAACGGCAAGATGAACGAGGTACAGGCTGCCTTCGGCCTGCTGCAATTGCAGCACATGGATCAGATCCTGAAGCAGCGCGCCGACATCGACACCCGCTACCGCAATGCTTTGCACGATGTGCCCGGACTGACGATGCACGACATTCCGGATTACTGCACGAGGAATTACGCGTACTTTCCGGTCCTCATCACGCCCGGCTTTGGGGCCACCCGCGACGAAGTATACGAGGCGCTGCGGGCGGAGCAGATCGCGGCTCGCCGCTATTTTTACCCGCTCATCAGCGAGTTCCCCACCTATCGGGGATTGCCATCCGCCACCTCGCAAAACTTGCCGGTGGCCAGCGCCGTGTCCAGGCAAGTTCTTTGTCTGCCAATTTTTCCCGCGATGGAAGAAAGCGTACAGCGGCGCATCATCGACATCGTCCGTCAATGCGGAGCGCGCGGACGGTAATGGAACCGACGATGCCCGACGCGATCGGCGGCTACTTTGAGCTTGAATTGCCGCCGGGGCAAGGCGAACTTTACCCGGACGCCCTGCGATTCCAGTCGGCTCGTGCGGCGTTTTTCGCGCTTCTGGAAACGGGTCGTCCAAAGCGCATCTGGATGCCATGGTACAACTGCGAGACGATGCTTGAGCCCCCAGCGATGGCGGGCGTCGAGGTGCGCCGCTACCGGATCGACGAGCAATTCAACATAGCCGACGACATCGAGATCGACAGTCGTGACTGGATCCTCTACGTCAACTACTTTGGCCTGTGCGATGAGCGGATCGATCGTCTTCTCGAGCGCCTGCCCCGCGAGCGTGTCGTAATCGACAATTCCCAGGCTCTGTTCAGCGCACCGCGCGATTGCCTCGCAACTCTCTATTCCCCCCGCAAGTTCTTCGGCCTCCCGGACGGCGGCTACCTGGTCACCCGTGTGGGTGTTCCGATTCCCGACGAACAGGACAACGGTTCGGTCGAACGGACAACGCCTTTGCTCACCCGACTCGACCGCGGTGCTGAAGCGGGCTATGCCGGGATCCAGGCCGCGCGCGCCACGTTGCGCGGCCAACGGCCGAAGCGGATGTCAACGCTGACTCAACGCTTGCTCGCGCATATTGACTACCCTTCGGCCATCGAGCGCCGCAATCGCAATTTCGAGCGATACCATCGATTGCTCGGAGGCAACGAACTGCCGCTGGCCACGCAAAGCGGACACGCGGCGCTTTGCTATCCGTTCTGGAACCGTCGCAGTGATTTGCACGCAAAGCTCGCGGCGAAGCGCATATTCGTCCCACGATACTGGCCGAACATCAGGGGTGAAAGCGGCACTGCGGAGGACTTCGAATTCCGGATGTCGACTGAGTGCCTCGCGCTCCCTTGCGACCACCGCTATGGCCCGAACGAGATCGATTACGTCGTAGCCGCACTACGTGCCGCTATCGAAGCATCGTAACGCAAGCCTAGGCCTGCAGCAGGCGGGAGCCCGCGTGGATCGCATCGAGCACGACTTGTGGCGAATTCCACATCAGCACATCGATGATCGATAGACCCGGCTCGAATGCATGGGGCCCAGTGTCGTAGGTGAAACCGTCGAACGAGAGAAACTCGAGCGAGATGTCGCGCGACGCGAAGTGCTCAGGATCGAACAATTCGCGACCGCCAGCCGGATTGACATATCCGTTCGCCCCGAGCAACGCGCTGATGGTCGGTGCCCATTCGCCCGGTGCCATCGCCTCGGGCAATGGCAGATCCAGTTCCGAACAGATCTGATAGTCAAAGCGTAGTCCCAGATACTCGCAGACAGCGCTCAATCCGCGTACGTTGAGGTGTACCAGAGACGGGTCGTCAGTATCCTGCATAACCCGCGCTACCAGCGCTTCGATCGCGCGATAGTAAGGCGCGTGACGCTTGTAATGCGTCAGCTTGCCGAGCACACTACGGCACGCCTCCCCGAGATCGAGCACTCTCGCCTCGCGGGTCAGGATGGAAATCGAGGAATTCGCAAGGGGCACACTCAGGTACTGCCACCCTTCTTTTGGATGCAGCACCCGATTGCGATTCATCCAGGTCTTCGGCGTATATTGGGTCACGTCGAACACGACCCATCGGTCGACGTTGGCGATCAACGCGAAATGCCCCAGATACGGGAAGAAGTACGGCTGCATGATGCCGAGCTTCACGTCACGCTCCAAGTCGTTCCGCAATACGCGCCGCGTTGCGCTGCGCCGCTCGAATCACTTCCGCGATGCGTTCGGCGATATCGAGGTCGACCTGCGCACCAACAGGTAATTGCATCACCGATTCACACCAGTGCGCGGTGTTCGGCTGCGCGCGAGCCAGACCTCCACCCCGGTGTCCGACACCCAACGCCCGGCTTCCGCCGGCTTCGACGTTCTCCATTCGCAGTACCTCGAGAAGCGCGTCGCGAGTCAAACCGAACGTGTTCGCATCGACCCGACAAACGACGTTCTGATAGTTGCTCTTGCTGACGTGCTGCGGCGGGCATACACGCAATCCCGGCACGTCCGCAAGCAGCGTTGAATAGGCGTCGAAGACCCTCCTGTTGCGCTCGATCAGTTGGGGCAGGTCTTCCAGATTCATCAACGCGATGGCGGCCTGGGCTTCCGATAGCCTGCCGTTGCCGGTCTTGCCCACGGGCACCGGGCGCCCCATCCCGTAGTTGCTGCGAATGTTGCGAATATGGGCAGCAAGGTCGTCGTCGTTGGTGCAGATGACGGCGCCTTCGGTGGCACTGAGAATCTCGCCTGAATGAAACGAGATGACTTCGAGACGGCCGGCGCCGCCGATTGGTACGCCATTCACTTCGCAGCCGAACGCCTGGGAAGAATCGAAGTAGAGCGACACGCCATGGCGATCCGCGAGACGCTGCAGCGGCGCAATATCGGCAGCGCCGCCCCACAGGTTAACTGCCAGGATGCCCGACACGCCACCGTCCAGCAGACGCGGCTCGACATTCTCGGCCGTCATATGCCCGGTTTCGCGCGAAACGTCGCAAAACTCCACTTCGACATTCGCCCAATCCAGGGACTGCGCGGACCCGACGAAGCTGAAGGCAGGCGCGATCACCTTGCCCTTGAACCCCAAGGCCTGGGCGGCCAGCGCGAGACCAATGCTGGCGTTGGTGACGCATATCGCATGCTTGACACGCAGCGTATCCGCCAACTGGGCCTCAAGTTTCTGCGCGAGCGGCCCATGATTCGTGTAGTACTGGCGCGCAAAGATGTCGCGGAATGCGCTTTCATAGCGCTCCCACGACGGAAAATTGTGCTGCCCGAGCCGCACCGGGCGAGACAGGCAGGGGCGCCCTCCAAGGATTGCCAGATCACCGCGAAGTGGAGCGTACGTACTCATGTCGGAAACCGTTCGTTGATTTCGGCTGCGTGCCGATGAACCAAACGCAGCAGGGAAGCAATTGCCTCAACGTCGGACTCGTCGACGAAGTGGCCACACGGCAACATCAGGAACCGCTGCGCCAGTTGCTCGGTGAGACGCAGGTCACCGGCGACCGTGGGATAGTCGGTGCGCTTCTGATGCAGCGCAGGGAAGTAGTACGGACGCGAAAGCATATTTTCCGCGTGGAGGATCGCGAGAAGCCTGTCCCTTCTGACTGGCCACGCGTCCTGCAGTTCGACGACGATGTTCTTGTAGCCGCAGCGTTCGGTTTCGTCGAAGGTGACCAGCCGCACATCGGGCACGGTGGGGACCAGTCGCTGATAGGCGCGATACCGCTCGCGATTTCGCAGCACCTGCGCATCGACGTCGTCGATCGCGGAGAGCGCCATGGCGGCGTGAATTTCGTTCTGCTTCACGTCGATGCCGACATCGTCAAGCGTGCCATCAGCCCGCAGACCGAAGTGCCGCATGTCCCGCAAGCGCTCCGCCAGGGCTGCGTCGTTAGTCGTTACGTATCCGCCCTCGAAAGCGTTGAACAGCTTGCTCGATTGCATCGAAAAGCATTCGGCGCGGCCGCTCGACCCAACCTTGCGCCCTCGGTACGTTTCGTAGACCGACTCCACCGCATCGAATAACAGTGGAATGCCCGTCCGCGCCGAGAGCCGTTCAAGGCCATCGACGTCGCAACAATTGACGATCGGATGGACGCCAAGGATCAGCGCAGTATTTTCGTTGATGCAGGGTGCCGCTGTTTCCTCGGTAATGGAGAGGGTTTGCGGATCGACCTCGCAAAAGTGCGGCACGAGTCCGGCCCAGGCGACGATGTCGGCCAGCCGGCGATAGGTCAACGACGGCATCACGACTTCTCGTCTGCCTGGCAATGCAAGACACTTCATGGAGAGCACGAGGCCCCAGAAGCCACCCGCGAAGGAGACGCAGTGCCTGACCTGATGGAACTCAGCGAGACGCCGTTCCAGCATTTGTTCGACGACGCCGTGGTCCGTGTATTGTTGCGCTTCGTAGAACTGCTTCGAGTAGCCCAGAAAGCGTTCGATGTCCGGTTGAACCAGATTCGAAATCGACCGGATGGTCTCGAAGACCGGCGTTCCTCCGAAAACGGCAAGATCCGAAACTTGTGTCTTAGTGAGCATGGGCTCGTTACTCCTCACCCGATAAGGGTGCACGTTCAATTACCGCGTCATGGCGGTAGTGCGACTGATAAAAGCCTCGCTCATGCGCCCGCTTCAGTCGGCAAATTTTGGCGCCGCGCCCTTCGAGAACAGGAAAAACGGCTCGCTCCCGTTACAGCCCCACGTATCGGGATCGACGTCTCCCAGTACGCTCGTGTGCGGATATAGATCGCCGTGTAGCCCTGCTGCCCGAATCCGGTCTCCGATATCTGCGCCGAACAGGCGCACGTGATCCTTCTGCCCGAAATACCGCGTAGCGAATGCCTCGGTTGGCGGCGCGATCAATTCCATCGTCTGTTTGAGCATCGGTGAATAGGGAGTCTGCGCAATCAGATGCCCGCCGTGTGCGAGGCAGCGGCTCAATTGCGCGAGCGCCGCATCGGGTCGTTCGACGTGTTCGAGAACGTGATTGCAGATCACGAGGTCGAAGTAGCCGTCGGGAAACTCCAGTTGCTCGATATCGATCTTCCTGTGCTCGGGTCCCCTTGGGAACAGGTCGCCGGCAATGTATTCGAGCGGTCCGAGCGCGCGAATCCTGCGCTCGATCCCCGCCTCGGGAGCGATGTGCAGTACGCGCTTGTTCGAGAAATCGGCGAGCGCGGGCACTCGTCCCATGTACAGCCACAGATGCCGCTCGCGGTCGTTGCATCCACAGCGCGGGCACAAATGATTCTGCAAGGTAGAACCGACCGACCCGACCTGAATCATGAACTCGCGGTCCCGAATCTCGGGGTGTGGAACCCACCCGGTGACAGTCGACTCGCATACCGCGCAGGTCTTGGGCGCGGCTCCGCCCTTTCTTCTGCTCCCGGCGATCCGGGCCGCGACAGCGCGCCTCGCATGATCAAAATCGCGCTGAAAGCGTTCGGACTGCAGCAGCCGGGCCGGGGCTTCCTCAACCAGCTCGTCGAGATTGGCCATTAAGCGTGCAATCTCAGGAAGTGACGTGCCCCACAACACGTACTGTTGCATCAGATTGCGCCGTGCTATCTGCAGCGTCGCACGGTCCATGTGGCCAGCCTCCGCCTCGCCGCGGATAAGGAGTTCCCATTCGTACAGACCCGCACTCAGATGAGGGCTATGCCGGTTGGACGCTTGACCCCCATGTTGCCGGAACGCACTCATGTAGCCACCGACCGCGACAACCGGCCCGTGCTCTGCGGCATTCAGGTAAGTAGCAACGTCGCCGAGGAACCCGAGTCGCCAGTCGCGGTATACGAAAAGGCGGGCTCCGTCGAATCGCTCGCGATCGAGCATGATGTTGCTCGGCTCGCCGACGAAGTTGTTAACGTGACCGACCAGGCGTTGTGCAAGAAACGCACGATCCAGCCTTGCCGCCTGCCCCATCTTCAGCAAAGCAGACGGAGCGGCCGTCATGTTGTCGTTGGCGTCGATAAATACGCGCTCGTGAAATGCCATCAACGAGGCGGGGTTGTCCCGCAACGCAGCGACCAATGTTTCGACCGATCCTGGCATCAGCAGATCGTCGTCGAAGAGCCATTTCACGTACTTGCCGCTCGCGCGCTCCCACAACGCCTGGCAATTAAGGCTCCCTTTCTGGAAGCCATGATGAAAATACCGGACACGCGGATCGGCAATCCCCGCAACTAGCTCCGCCAGCGTCCCGTCTGCGGTGTCGTCGCCGACCAGAATCTCGATATCCGCAAAAGTCTGGTTCAGTGCGCTAGCGATCGAGCGGATGAGAAACTGCGGTTTGTAAGCGGGAATCAGAACACTGACGAGCGGCATTGCGGCAAAACTCCTGTTGGGACGGCCTCCCGCTGCTTCATGAAGCGATCAACGACCGATTGCTCACGTGAAGGGTAGCGCGCCCACACCCGTGGACCCGCCCCTCGATGGGCAGTTGTAGATTACCGCCGTTCCTCGCGCTTCAATCGAGCAAACAAGCGTGCGTTCGGGGTGTATTTCGGATCGCAGATGCGCGACCTGCGGTCGGCAAAAGGCGACCGCACGGCATCAAGCGATCGTCGCTGGGTCATTGCACATTTGCATAATTGGCGGCAAATCCGGGGGTTGTTCGATCGATTGCCCTAATGGCTCTTCCGCTACCCTTGTAAGGTCGAAAAGACCGCACGCACCGATCGTCATCCCGACGAATGTTCGTGCTGCCGTTTCAGTTCTAGCGCGAACCGGGAGCGCCATTCATCGCCGCAACCCTTTCTGAATGCGCTGACTCAGCCAATATCCTGCCCACGAACATGCGGAGCTTTCCCCGATGTCCCGGGGGACGCAAGACTCACGGTGTTTAGGACGAATGGAAATCAACAAGCAAGCCACGATTCAAATCAACGCAAATGGGGAATCGGTCTCGATCACGACGTCGCTTTCCCTTGACGATCTCGACAGAAACGGCATCGGCTGGTGCGAGCCCATCAAGGCGCTGGAGTCGCAGCCAAGCAATTTGGTCCACATCGGTACTTATCTGAACATCGCGCAGATCTGTCTAGAGAGCGGGCGGCTCATCGAAAGGCTTGGCGTTCTGCGCCGCGTCGCGCGCCAATTCGGCCGCCAACTCGGCGATGTCTCGCAGCAAATCGACCTACTGGCCGGCAGCGGCTTGCCGATGCCGGACCTGCCCGCCGGATGGTCTGTCGAGGCAATCGATCGGGACGAGCGCCAGTTCAAGGCTCTGGCCTGCATCGACGGACCGGTCTACTCCAACTTCTGGCATCCCGGCGCACGGTACGGCGGACTCGCCGGGACACCAGGACTCGAATCCCTGCAGCCGCCCCCGGCGTTGGACAACGCGTCATTTCACGTCTGCTTTAACGGCGCGGTCGTGGCAACCGTCCCGGTCGTTGTTGATGCAACGCACTCGGCCGCCTGGGTCACCAATCACCCCACGTCAGGGTACATGCCAATCGAGGTGCATTTCAGCGATGCCAAGGCTAATCGAAGCGATGTCTACAAAGTCGTCGTCGCTTACCTCAAGCATGTGACCA
Organism: Paraburkholderia sp. HP33-1; assembly: GCF_021390595.1. NCBI lineage: Bacteria > Pseudomonadati > Pseudomonadota > Betaproteobacteria > Burkholderiales > Burkholderiaceae > Paraburkholderia > Paraburkholderia sp. HP33-1. The sequence goes on from NZ_JAJEJR010000001.1 coordinate 3,356,640, forward strand.
AGGCCTTCGGCGCGAGCCAGTTCGCGATCATGGAGCCGCCGTCGGATCACTTCGCGCTTTACAAACAGATACTCAAGAAAGCGCGCTGGTATTCGGCGCAGATCTGGGATCGTCCCTACGTCGATCTGACGCTTTCCGACAGCGAACTGATCTCCGGCATACGCAAGTCGTATCGATCGCACATCAACTGGTGCGCCAGGAATCTCGTGGTCGAATATTGGAGCGGCGATCAGATCACCAGTGAAAAGACGAGAGAAATCTACAGCGTCATCCAGGAAGTAAAAAGCGAGATGCTCGCCAAATACGCTGATGGCATGACGCTGGAGTTGTTCATGCACCCGATTCTCATGTGCCGGGTTGGAAAAGGCGAGGTCGCGATCGCGAGGACTACCGATGGCGTGCCGTACGGCGTCACGGTCACGACCTACGACAATGGCGTCGCCTACTATGCCATCGGTGGTTCGAAGGTCCTCGACGGCAAGAATGTCGGACACTTCATTCTGTACGACGCTATCAAGCGGGCGAAAGCGAAGGGGCTCCGGCGGTACCTGATGAATCGTCTCTTCCCGTCCAGCGTCTCGACGGATAAGACCAACATCAAGTTGACGGTCGAGCGCAACATCAACATCACGTTCTTCAAGCGCGGTTATTCCGACGACTGCGAATTCGTCAACGTTTATAACGTGCTCGGTTAGCGGGCTTGCTGATGGCGGAGGCCTCGCAGATCATGCGAATCGGCAGCCCTCTCGCCCTTTGATTCGGTCATGTGGCGTCCGAGCGATAGTGTGGAGATTGCCTTCTTTCAAACTCCTCGGTGGATATGACGTGCGCCCCACTGCGCCCCCCTTCACTAAGCGGGGGCCGGCTGTAGAACTGGCGATTCCCAGGGGCGTGCACACGGATCCCTACGCGATGACGAACTTACTGTGCTGGGGAGGCCGTGAAAATGCGAGGGAGCAAGGTCAGCTTGCATCCACAATCTCGCATTGGAAGGACGAAGAAGACGTGTCGAATGACGTATCAGATTGGCGCGCCCGGCTGGGATCGAACCAGCAACCCCTGCCTTCGGAGGGCAGTACTCTATCCATTGAGCTACGGGCGCTTCACCACAAAACTGCGGGGAATTAACGCGAAAGCGGGGCAACCAGAACGGACGCAACGCCAACGCGAGAGACCGCAAGGATACCCGGTTTCGGCCGAACCGTCCACCGCACGGCCTCCGACGCCCGCTCCTGCGTCTTCCCCGCACCCTGCGGCAGCCCGTGACGATCCGGGTAAACGCCTGCTGAACACGATCCGGGGCCCCTCGCCGCCGCCGAAACCTTGCGTCTATAATCGTCCGTGGCCGATAAAGAACAAGAAGTTGCCGTCGCGCTGTACCGCTCACATACCCACGGAGACGAGACAAGCATGAGCGAAGCACCACACGGAGCCCCGATCAAAACCCCAGCACAGCTCGTCGCCGCCGTCATCGCCGGGTTTGCTGTGCCGATTGTCATCATCGTTCTGCTCGCCGTCTACGTCGACAATTCGACGCGCACCGGCGCCGGCACCGACTCCCTCTCCGAAGCCGAAGTCGCCTCCCGCATCCATCCGATCGCCCAGGTCGAGATCCGCGACGCCAATGCGCCGCGCGTCTACAAGAGCGGTGAGGAAGTCTACAAGGCGGTCTGCTCGGCGTGTCACGCATCGGGCGCGGCAGGCGCACCAAAATTCACCAACACCGCCGACTGGGCTCCGCGCATCGCACAAGGCTTCGACACGCTGTTGCACACCGCGCTGTCCGGCAAGGGCGCGATGCCGCCGCGCGGCGGTACGAGCCCCGACGATTACAGCGACTTCGAGATCGCACGCGCGGTCGCCTATATGGCAAACAATTCGGGCGCGAGCTTCCCCGAGCCGGCGCAACCGGCGGCGGGCGCGGCCGCGGCGTCCGGTGCAGCAGCCGCGGCAGGCGCATCGGACGCGGGCGCGGCTCAACAGGCCGCCGCTGCAGTGGCGGCATTGGCCAGCGTGCCGCAAACTGCCGCCCCGGCAGCTGGCGGCGAGCAAAGCGCGGACGCTTCGCAGGCCGGCAAGGCGCTGTATCAGTCGGTGTGCCAGGCCTGTCACGCGGCCGGCGTGCTGAACGCGCCCAAGTTCGGCGACAAGGAAGCGTGGGCGCCGCGCCTGAAAGACCCGATGGACACGGTCTACAACTACGCGCTGCATGGCAAGGGCGCGATGCCTCCGAAAGGCGGCTCGAACGCGTCGGATGCGGAAGTGAAGGCGGCGGTCGACTATATGGTCAGCGCGGTGAAGTAAAGCGGGCCGCATCGGCCGTCGCTGAAATGAAAAATCCCTGCATGCGCTAACGCGATGCAGGGATTAGTTTTATGCGCAGGCAAGCAACCACATCGGGCAGGCACTGAAGCGCCGCCCGCTTATGGCTTCTGCAACAACGCCTTCAGACTCGCGAGCCGGTCCTTCGGCGACATCGGCGCTTCTTCCGGTGTCGGCGGCGGCGCATCGTCGAGCAGCATTTCGTTGATAAAGCGCGACGCCTCGCAGACGATCGTCTCGCGCGCCCGCTTGCGCTTCTTGCACCAGTTCAGATGCAGGCTGCGCTGCGCACGCGTGATCGCCACGTACATCAGCCGACGCTCTTCCTCGATGCGCGCGTCGTCGATCGGTTCGTCGTCCGCGCCGCCGCGATGCGGCATGATGCCTTCCTCGACGCCGACCAGGAACACGTGCGGATACTCGAGCCCCTTCGACGCATGCACGGTCGACAGCCGCACCGCATCCGGATCTTCCTCGCGGCCTTCGAGCATCGACATCAGCGCGACCGTCTGGATCAGCCCGAGCAGGTTCTTGCCGGTGTCGCCGAAGCCGTCGGCGGTGTCGTAGCCGGTCGCCTCGCTGCCGCTGCCGTGCTCCGGCTCTTCCTTCGTGCCTTTGCGCTTGAGCCACTCAATGAACTCCAGCACGTTCTGCCACTTCGCCTGCGCCTGGCGTTCGTCGAACGCGTCGTACAGATACGCTTCGTAGTGGATCGCGTCCATCAGCTCATTGAGCAGCGTGCCCGCCGCGTCCTTTTCCGCGCGGTCGGTCAGGCGCTGCATGAAGTCGCAAAACGCGCGCATCGGCTCGATCTGCCTCGGCGACAGGCGCGCCTCGATCCCGCCCATGTAAACCGCCTCGAACAGCGACACCTTCGCCTGACCCGCGAACGAGCCGAGCGCCTCCAGCGTCGTATTGCCGACGCCGCGGCGCGGGGTCGTGATCGCGCGGATGAACGCGGGGTCGTCGTTTGCGTTGGCGATCAGGCGCAGGTACGCGCAAATGTCCTTGATCTCGGCCTTGTCGAAGAACGACTGTCCGCCCGATAGCACGTATGGAATCCGTTCGCGGCGCAGCACCTGCTCGAAGATGCGCGCCTGGAAGTTGCCGCGATACAGGATTGCGTAGTCGCGGAAATTCGTGCGCCGCTCGAACTTGTGCGCGGACAGCCGGAACACGACGGACTCCGCCTCGTGTTCCTCGTCGTTGCAGCCCGTCACGGTGATCGTGTCGCCCATGCCGTGCTCGGACCACAGCTTCTTCTCGAACAGCTTCGGGTTGTTCGCGATCACGTTGTTCGCGGCGGTCAGGATGCGCACCGTCGAGCGGTAATTCTGCTCGAGCTTGATCAGGTGCAGATTCGGAAAATCCTTGCCGAGCTGGCCGAGGTTTTCGAGGGTGGCGCCGCGCCAGCCGTAGATCGCCTGATCGTCGTCGCCGACCGCCGTGAACGCCGCTCGCTTGCCGGCCAGTAGCTTCACCAGTTCGTACTGGCACGCGTTGGTGTCCTGATACTCGTCGATCAGCAGATAGCGAAGCTTGTTCTGCCAGCGGTCGCGCACCTGCTCGTTGCTCGCGAACAGTTCGGCGGGCAGGCGGATCAGATCGTCGAAATCGACCGCCTGATACGCATGCAGCGTCGCCACGTAGTTGCGATAGACGATCGCCGCCTGATGCTCGTCCTCGGTCGATGCGGTCGCAATCGCCTGCTCGGGCATGATCAGGCCGTTCTTCCACAGCGAGATGATCGACTGGATCTTGCGGATGAAGCCCTTGTCCGTCGAGCCGACCTGTTCCTGGATCATGCCGAAGCAGTCGTCGGAATCCATGATCGAGAACTGCGGCTTCAGACCGACGTGCTCCGCCTCCTGCCGCAGAATCTGCACGCCGAGCGAGTGGAAGGTGCACACCGTCAGCTGGTTCACGGGCACCTTGCGGCCTTCCTTGCCGGGCGCGGTCAGCGTCTTGCCTTCGAGCAGCTTGCCGACGCGCTCGCGCATTTCCGCCGCGGCTTTGTTCGTGAACGTGACGGCGGCGATGTGGCGCGGCTCGAAGCCCTTCGCTTCGATCAGGTGCGCGATCTTCTGCGTGATCACGCGCGTTTTGCCGCTGCCCGCACCGGCGAGCACGAGACAGGGACCGTCGAGATAGCGGACCGCTTCACTTTGAGCGGGATTCAGGCCTGCGGACATCGTTTGTGGATGGGTAATACGGTTGAGGGCCGCCGAGGTCGGACTGGCGGGAGGCGCCGGCCGAAGGCCCGGGACACGCTGGGCGGCGCAATGCGCGCGAGAGGTGCGATGTTAACACGGACACCGCGACGGACACCGCGATAGACGCCCTCGGTGACCCCAACGCTCGACAGAGTGCGCGCGAGCCCGCCCCAATGCTGAGCCCCCAGTCCAGCCCGCAAATGCCACAATAATGCGAATGCGCGCCGCCGCCGCGGTGGCAAGGCGGCGCGCCGTTCTTCCAGGAAAACTCGCATGTCCGAATCGCTGAAGATTGGATTGATGGGCTACGGCTTCGCCGGCGCGACGTTTCACGCCCCGGTGATCGAACATTGCGGACGCGCGAGCGTCGCCGCGATTGCGACCGGGCAATCCGAGCGCGCGCACGCCGACTATCCGCACGCGAAAATCGTCGCCGATCTCGACGCGCTACTCGCGCTCGACGACATCGACTGCGTGGTGATCGCGACGCCCAACGACACGCACTTCGACCTCGCGCGCCGCACGCTCGAAGCCGGCAAGCACGTGGTCGTGGACAAGCCGGTCACGCTGAGCTCCGCGGACGCTCACACGCTCACCAACATCGCGCTCGCGCGTGGCAAGCTGTTCGCCCCCTTTCACAACCGCCGCTGGGACGGCGATTTTCTGACCGTACGGGATCTGCTCGCGCGCGTGGAACTGGGTCGCGTCACGCACTACGAATCGCATTTCGACCGCTTCCGGCCGGGCGTGCGCCAGCGCTGGCGCGAGGACGTGACGCGCGGCGGCGGTCTGCTGTTCGATCTCGGCCCGCATCTGATCGACCAGGCGCTCGTCCTGTTCGGCGCGCCGCAGACGGTTTCGGCGACGGTGCGCGTGCACCGCGACGACGCGGGCGCACCTGACTATGTGCACATCCAGCTCGGCTACGAAGACTTCGAGGTCGTGCTGCACGCCAGCGCGCTGACCGCCTTGCCCGGGCCGCGCTTCGCGATCCACGGCACGCGCGGCAGCTACGTGAAGCACGGACTCGATACGCAGGAAGATCAGTTGAAGGCTGGCCTGCGCCCCGGCGACGAAGGCTTCGGCGCCGGCAATACCCCCGGCTTGCTGCGCGTGCTTGAAGGCGACCAGGAAGTCGAGCGCGAATTGCCGACCCGGAACGGTGAGTACGCCGGCTTCTATATTGCGTTGGCCGACGCGATCCAGAACGGCGTCGCGTTCCCGATCCGTGCGCGCGACGCAGTCGACGTGATGACGATCATCGAACTGGCCCAGCGCAGCTCGGAACAGGGCGTGCGGCTGCCGTTCGAGCGCATTCGCTGAGCCCTGCGCCGCCGGCCGCCGAGACCGCGCCGCCCCACTCTGTGTACCAAAAACGGCGCGGACTTCCGCGCTGCGAAGGCCGTCGGCGCGGGTCTTCCTGACGCTCCGGAAAGGAACATAACGTTACAAATTCGCCCGCTGCCGAGTCAGCGGGCGTTCGTCGTCATCCGTTGCTAGCGGGTAGCAATCCAATACGACAACGACTCCGGGAAAATCCATGTCTCGAATCATCCGTGCCCTCGCCGCATGCGTGCTGCTCAGCTCCGTCGCCGCCTGCGTGGTGACGCCTCCACCGGCGCCGCATCCGGGCCCCACTCCTCAGCAGATCGCCGATCAGCGCCTGCGTCAGGTGAACGGCCGCATCGACAATCTTGCACGCCGTATCGACAACCGCGTGAATCAGGGCTATTACCCGCCGTCGCAAGGCGCAGGGCTGCACCACCGCCTCGAGACGATCCGCCAGGAAGCGCATGACATGGCCTCGCAGCATGGCGGCGGTTTGTCGGCGGAAGAACAGCGCGTGCTGAATCAGGAGCTGGATAACGCCGCTCATGCGATCGGCGAGTGAGCCGGCGAATCAGTCGGCAAACTGGGGCGGCAAACGAGCCGCCAGGTGAGCACCCACTACCGCTCATCGTGCGGTGATGGACGGCACGGAAAGAAGCGCCACTAAAGCGCGGGCCTCGGGTCCCGCGCTTTTTTTGACGCCGCCAAACCGCCGCGCCCGCCCCCGCACCGCTCGCGGGCCTTTATTTGACAAGCCCCGGCCCGTCGCGTACATTCGCCGCACGCGTCGGGAGAGCGCGCTGGCAAGCGAAAACACGCAGGCCGCGCCGCCGAAGGGGCACACCCGCAAACTCTCAGGCAAAAGGACCGACCGCGTCGAAAGAACCCGCCTTCCCGCGGTTATTTCGCACTCTGGAGAGCGGCAGTAGCCATCCGCGTCGCACGTCGTGCACAGCTGGCAGGCTGCCCACCGAAGGGGCGCGCGTTCATCGTGACGAATCAGAGTCACGGCAGCGCAATCTCTCAGGTATCGAGGACAGAGGGGTCATGCAGAAGCACGCTCGCAGGCACACCGCCGCGAGGCGTAGCGCCGCATGGCCTTTTTTGTTTCGCGAGACGCCCGAGGCCCCATGACCGAACTCAAACACACCCCGCTCCACGCCGCTCACCGCGCGCTCAACGCCCGCATGGTCGACTTCGGCGGCTGGGACATGCCCGTCAACTACGGCTCGCAGATCGAGGAACATCGCGCGGTGCGCACCGACGCCGGCATGTTCGACGTGTCCCACATGTGCGTGGTCGACTTCACCGGCGAGCGCGTACGCGCGTTCTTCGAATACGCGCTCGCAAACAACGTCGCGAAGCTGCAAACGCCGGGCCGCGCGCTCTACTCCTGCATGCTGAACCCGAACGGCGGCGTGATCGACGATCTGATCGTCTATTACTTCGGCGAAGATCACTTCCGCGTGGTCGTCAACGCCGGCACCGCCGATAAAGACATCGACTGGTTCGGCCAGCTCAACGTCGAGGGCGGCTTCGGCCTCACCATCACGGCGCGCCGCGATCTCGCGATCATTGCCGTGCAAGGCCCGAACGCGCGCGAAAAAGCCTGGCAAACCGTGCCAGCAGTGCGCGCGGCGACCGAAGCGCTGAAGCCGTTCAACGCCGCGCGGGTCGAAGCCACCCCGTTCGGCGAACTCACCATCGCGCGCACCGGCTACACCGGCGAAGACGGTTTCGAGATCATCGTGCCGGCTACGCACGTCGAAGCGCTGTGGAATGCGCTCGCCGCCCAAGGCGTACGCCCGGCCGGTCTCGGCGCGCGCGACACGCTGCGCCTCGAAGCCGGCATGAACCTGTACGGTCAGGACATGGACGACAACGTGTCGCCGCTCGACGCCGGCCTCGCGTGGACCGTCGACCTGAGCGCGCCGCGCGACTTCGTCGGCAAGAGCCGGCTCGCAGCCGACGGCTCGCGCGCCGCGTTCGTCGGCCTGATCCTGTTGAAGGAAAACGGCAAGGCCGCCGGCGTGCTGCGCGCGCATCAGAAAGTCGTCACGCCGCACGGCGACGGCGAAGTCACGAGCGGCACGTTCTCGCCGACCATGCAGGAGTCGATCGCCTTCGCGCGCGTGCCGAAAGGCGTGCAGCCGGGCGACACCGTGCACGTCCAGATTCGCGACAAAGCCTGCCCCGCAAGCGTGGTAAAACTGCCGTTCGTGCGCAACGGCAAGGTGCTGGCGGTCTAAGCGGCCGGCGCACGCCCCCTACATTCAAAACACTACCGAACATACTGTTTAGGAGCATCCGATGAGCATCCCGGCCGATCTGAAATACACCGAATCGCACGAATGGGTCCGCACCGAAGCGGACGGCACGCTGACGGTCGGCATCACCGACCACGCGCAGGAAGCGCTCGGCGACATCGTCTTCTTCGAAGTCCAGGAACTGGGCAAGTCCGTCACCGCGGGCGCTACCGTCGCCGTGATCGAATCGGTGAAGGCAGCTTCCGACATTTACGCGCCGGTCTCGGGCGAAGTCATCGAAGCGAACCCGGCCATCGGCGACTCGCCGGACGCGGTCAACAGCGCGCCGTACGACAGCTGGCTGTTCAAGATCAAGCCGGCCGCGGACGCGACGCTCGACCGCCTGATCGACGCCGACGCGTACGCGAAGTCGATCGGCGCCTGAGTCAAAGCCTGATTCACCTTCCGTTTTAACCGTCAGGTGCGGCGCTCGCAAAACGGCGCGCGCCGCACCGCCAGGAACACCCATGAAGCTCGAACACCCGGATCGTCTGATGAACCGCACTCCTCTCTCGCTCGCCGCGCTCGAAGTGCACGACGCCTTCGCCGAACGGCATATCGGCCCGGATGCGGCCGACCAGCAAGCGATGCTCGAAGCACTCGGCTTCGCGTCGCGCGCGGCATTGATCGACGCCGTCATCCCGAAGACGATCCGCCGCACCGAAACACTGCCGCTCGGCCCCTTCGCGCAACCGAAGAGCGAAGCCGAAGCGCTCGCCGCACTGCGCGAGCTCGCGGACAAGAACCAGGTGTTCCGCTCCTACATCGGCCAGGGCTATTACAACGCCCATACGCCGACGGTGATCCTGCGCAACGTGCTGGAAAATCCGGCGTGGTACACCGCGTATACGCCGTATCAGCCTGAAATTTCCCAAGGCCGTCTGGAAGCGCTGCTGAACTTCCAGCAGATGGTTACCGACCTGACCGGCCTCGCCATCTCGAACGCTTCGCTGCTCGACGAAGCGAGCGCCGCCGCCGAAGCGATGACGCTCCTGCAACGCGTCGGCAAGCCGAAGTCGAACGTGTTCTTCGTAGCCGACGACGTGCTGCCGCAAACCATCGAAGTCGTGAAGACGCGCGCGACGCCGGTCGGCATCGAAGTGAAAGTCGGCCCGGCTGCTGAAGCCGCCGACGCGAACGCGTTCGGCGTGCTGCTGCAATACCCGGGCGTGAACGGCGACGTGTGCGACTACCGCGCGCTGACCGAAGCGATCCACGCGGCGGGCGGCCATGTGGTCGTCGCCGCCGACCTGCTCGCGCTGACGGTCCTCACGCCGCCGGGCGAATGGGGCGCGGACGTCGCGGTCGGCAATACGCAGCGTTTCGGCGTGCCGGTCGGCTTCGGCGGCCCGCACGCCGCGTACCTCGCGGTGCGCGACGAATTCAAGCGGCAGATGCCGGGGCGTCTGGTCGGCGTGACCGTCGACGCGCAAGGCAACCCCGCGCTGCGTCTCGCGCTGCAAACGCGCGAGCAGCACATCCGCCGCGAGAAGGCGACGTCGAACGTGTGTACCGCGCAGGCGCTGCTCGCGATCATGGCGAGCATGTATGCGGTCTATCACGGCCCGCGCGGTCTGAAAACGATCGCGCTGCGCGTGAACCGCGTCGCCGCGCTGCTCGCCGAAGGCGCGAAGCAACTCGGCTACAAGCTCGTCAACAATACGTTCTTCGATACGCTCACGTTCGAAACGGGCGCGCGCACCCAGGCATTGCATGACGCCGCCGCCGCCAAGCGCATCAACCTGCGCCACGTGAGCGACACGCGCGTCGGCATCTCGATCGACGAAACCACGACCCGCAGCGATCTGGCTGACCTGCTGTCGGCGTTCGCGCAGGCCGCCTTTGCCGGCGATGTGCCGCAAGTCGATGCACTCGATGCTGCATTGAGCGCATCGGATGTGTCTTCGGTGCCGGCTGAGCTCGAACGCACGAGCGCGTACCTGACGCATCACGTGTTCAACCGTCACCATTCGGAAACGGAAATGCTGCGCTATCTGCGCAGCCTGTCGGACAAGGACCTCGCGCTCGACCGCTCGATGATCCCGCTCGGTTCGTGCACGATGAAGCTGAACGCGACCTCGGAAATGCTGCCGGTCACGTGGCCCGAGTTCGGCCAGATCCACCCGTTCGCTCCGGCCGAGCAGACCGTCGGCTATCGCGAGATGATCGATCAGCTCGAACAGATGCTGGTCGCCGCGACCGGCTACGCAGCCGTGTCGCTGCAGCCGAACGCGGGCTCGCAGGGCGAGTACGCGGGTCTGTTGATCATCCACGCGTATCACGCATCGCGCGGCGAAGCGCATCGCAACGTCTGCCTGATTCCCGCATCGGCGCACGGCACGAACCCGGCGTCGGCCCAGATGGCCGGTATGCAGGTCGTCGTCGTTGCATGCGACGCCCAGGGCAACGTCGATATCGAAGACCTGAAGAAGAAGGCCGCGCAGCACGCCGACAAGCTCGCGGCAATCATGATCACGTATCCGTCGACGCATGGCGTGTTCGAACAGAACGTCCGTGAAATCTGCGAGATCGTCCATGCGCACGGCGGCCAGGTGTACGTGGACGGCGCGAACATGAATGCGATGGTCGGTCTGTGCGCGCCGGGTCAGTTCGGGGGCGACGTCTCGCACCTGAACCTGCACAAAACCTTCTGCATTCCGCACGGCGGCGGCGGACCGGGCGTCGGCCCGGTCGCGGTCGGCGCGCACCTCGCGCAGTTCCTGCCCAACCAGACTTCGTCGGGCTATGAGCGCGCGGAGCACGGCATCGGCGCGGTATCGGCTGCGCCGTACGGCTCGGCGTCGATCCTGCCGATCTCGTGGATGTACATCGCGATGATGGGCGCGAAGAACCTGACCGCCGCGACCGAAACCGCGATTCTCAACGCGAACTACGTCGCGAACAAACTTGCGCCGCACTATCCGGTGCTGTACTCGGGTCCAGGCGGCCTCGTCGCGCACGAGTGCATTCTCGATCTGCGTCCGATCAAGGACACGAGCGGCGTCACCGTCGACGACGTCGCCAAGCGCCTCGCCGACTACGGCTTCCACGCACCGACGATGAGCTTCCCGGTGCCGGGCACGCTGATGGTCGAGCCGACCGAGTCGGAGTCGAAGGAAGAACTCGACCGCTTCATCGAGGCGATGATTGCGATCCGCGAGGAAATCCGCGCGGTCGAGGAAGGCCGCGCGGACCGCGAGGACAATCCGCTCAAGCACGCGCCGCACACGGCGGCGGTCGTGATCGCCGATGACTGGAAGCATGCGTATGCGCGCGAAACCGCCGCCTATCCGCTGAAGACGCTGATCGCGAACAAGTACTGGCCGCCGGTCGGCCGCGCGGACAACGTGTACGGCGATCGCAATCTGTTCTGCTCGTGCGTGCCGGTCGCCGATTACGAGTGAGAGCGGGTCAGCGGGACGTCACGCGCACTCCTGTCGTTGAATGCCGCAACCGGCTAACATCACACACCTGATCAGCCTAACGAGGAGTTGCGCATGGCGCGAAAGGTGCGATTGATGCAAAGCCGGGCCGAAGCGGCTACCCGTGCGTGGCGGCCCGCTTACGCGGCGCTGCTGGCCGGCGCGGCCGTGCTGCTGCCGCTGAATGAGGCGCAGGCCGCGATGAATTTCTGCGCGGCGCCCGCGCTGCAAACGAGCGAGCGCACCAATGCCGATCCCGGGGTCAAGGCACTTGTCGCCAACGTGCAGGCGCATCTGAACGAGCAGCCGCGTGCGCTCGCGAAACTGCACACCGAGGGCACGCTGCCGCACGAGGGCATCTACGATCAGAGCGTCGAAGCGCAGAAGGATCTCGACCTGTTGCGCGACGCCGCGCTCGCGTGGCGCGCGACCAGCGACGACCGCTTCCTGAAGTTCGTCGACCGTCTGCTGTATGCGTGGGTCACGACGTATCAGCCGAGCTTCAATCCGATCGACGAAACGCGTTTCGAAGGGCTGATTCTCGCGTACGACATGACGGCAAGCGCACTGCCCGTCAAAACGCGCAACGCGACGATGGCGTTTCTGACGAAGTTCGCGAACGGTTACATCGCGCAGATCGACGCGCAGCCGCGGCCGCTCACGGGCACGTTCCGTAACAATTGGCAAAGCCACCGGATCAAGCTGATCGCGATGGCCGCGTTCACGCTCGACAATCGAAAGATGATCAACGCCGCGCAGCGGCTGTTCGTCGAGCATATCGGCGACAACATCGCACCGGACGGCTCGACGATCGACTTCGGCGAGCGCGATGCGCTGCACTATGTGACCTACGATCTGCAACCGCTCGTGACGGCCGCGCTCGCCGCGCGCCGCCACAACCGCAACTGGCTGCAGGAGAAGGGCGCCAACGGCGCGACGCTGCTTGCCGCGCTGAACTGGTTGGTGCCGTTTGCTACCGGCGGCCAGACGCATGAGGAATTCGTGCATTCGAACGTCGCATTCGATGCAAAACGTCGTGAGGCCGGCTTGCCCGGCTATTCGGGTACGTGGGACCCGAAGAACGCGACCGAACTGTTTCACCTGGCGGCGCGTCTCGACGGACGCTTTACGCCAGTCGCGCTGCAGCTCGCACCGACGCCGCCCGCGTGGCTCGCCGTGTGTTTGCCGCTGCCGGCGCGATAATCTATTTATCTATTGGCAGGGAGCAGGACATGGCAGTCAGCGTCTTCGATCTCTTCAAGATCGGCATTGGTCCGTCGAGCTCGCATACGGTTGGGCCGATGCGCGCGGCGCTGATGTTCGTCCACGGACTCGAGCGCGACGGGCTGCTCGACACCACCGCGTCGGTGAAAGCGGAGCTGTACGGCTCGCTCGGCGCAACCGGCAAGGGGCACGGCACCGATCGCGGTGTGATGCTAGGCCTGATGGGCGATGCGCCCGACACCGTCAACCCCGACACGATCGCGCAGCGGCTCGAAGCGGTGCGCGTGTCGCGCAAGCTCGCGCTGCTCGGCACGCATGAGGTGCCGTTCGTGCAGAAAGAGCACATCGCGTTTTATCGCCAGGCATTGCCTGAGCATCCGAACGGACTGAAGCTCTTCGCGTTCGATGCGCAAGGCGCGACGCTGCGCGAGTCGACCTATCTGTCGGTCGGCGGCGGCTTCGTCGTGACGGCCGGCGCGCCGAACACGAAGGTGTTGAGCGCGGTCGATCAGCTTCCGCATTCGTTTCGTACCGCCAACGAATTACTTGCGTTGTGCGCGTCGAGCGGCAAAAGCATCGCGCAGCTGATGTGGGAAAACGAACGCGTCTGGCATACCGAAGAAGAAACGCGCACGGGTCTGCTGAAGATCTGGGACGTGATGCAATCGTGCGTCGCGCGCGGGTGCGGCATCAACAATCCCGATGCCGACGGTCATTTGCCCGGCCCGTTACAGGTGAAGCGGCGCGCGCCGCAGCTGTATCGCGCGTTGACCGGTAACCCTGAGCGCGCGCTGCAGGATCCGCTGTCGATGGTCGACTGGATCAATCTCTATGCGATCGCCGTCAACGAAGAAAACGCCGCGGGCGGGCGCGTCGTCACCGCGCCGACCAACGGCGCGGCCGGCATCATTCCGGCGGTGCTGCATTACTACACGCGTTTCATGCCGGGCGCGAACGAGCAGGGCGTGATCGACTTCCTGATGACGGCCGCTGCGATCGGCATCCTGTACAAGCTGAACGCGTCGATTTCCGGCGCCGAAGTGGGCTGCCAGGGCGAAGTGGGCGTCGCGTGCTCGATGGCCGCGGGCGCGCTCGCCGCCGTGATGGGCGGCACACCGAAACAGGTCGAGAATGCCGCCGAAATCGGCATGGAGCACAACCTCGGGCTCACCTGCGATCCGGTCGGCGGCATGGTTCAGATTCCGTGTATCGAGCGCAATGCGATGGCATCGGTGAAGGCGGTCAATGCCGCGCGTATGGCGTTGCGGGGCGACGGCAGTCACTACGTGTCGCTCGATTCGGTGATCAAGACGATGCGCGAAACCGGCGCGGACATGAAGACCAAGTACAAGGAAACGTCGCGCGGCGGGCTCGCGGTGAATATCGTCGAGTGTTGAGTCGTTGAGCGCGGCATTGGATTGACTGCGCCATGACAGCGCCCACGTGCTCGGCGTAAGCTGTCGAAGCGCCGATCGGCCGCCGTTGCATGGTCCGTCGACGCGGCTCCATTCCATCGCACTCACGCACTACCAGGAGGCTTCTTCGCAATGTCGCTGCCGAATGCTCCCGTTTCCGCTTCCCACACTGCGCGCACGACCGGCGCGCGCCTCGTCGTCGATGCGTTGCTGACGCACGGCGTCGAACGCGTGTTCTGCGTTCCCGGCGAAAGCTTTCTCGCCGTGCTCGATTCGCTGCACGACGAAACCGCGCGCATTCAGACGATTGTCTGCCGTCATGAAGCCGCGGCCGCTAACATGGCCGAAGCGCTCGGCAAGCTGACCGGCCGCCCAGGTGTCGCGTTCGTCACGCGCGGGCCGGGCGCAACGCATGCGTCGATCGGCGTGCACACCGCGTTTCAGGACTCGACGCCGATGATCCTGCTGATCGGTCAATGCGCGCGCGAGCATCTCGATCGCGAGGCGTTTCAGGAGATCGACTATCGACGCATGTTCGGTCAGATGGCGAAGTGGGTCGCGCAGATCGACGACCCGAAGCGCATCCCCGAATACCTGAGCCATGCGTTTCATACGGCCACCTCGGGGCGGCCGGGGCCGGTCGTTCTGGCTCTGCCGGAAGACGTGTTGAGCGATGCCTGCGACGCGGTGCCTGGCGCGCCCGCTTATCAGCGCGTCGCGGCGTCGCCGTCGGCCGCGCAGATCGCGAAGCTGCGCGAGTTGCTCGAAGGCGCGCAACGGCCGATGGTGATCGCCGGCGGCAGTGGCTGGACACCGGCCGCATGCACGGACCTGCGTCGCTTCATCGAAACCTGGCAGTTGCCGATCGGCCTCGCGTTCCGCTTCCAGGACACCTTCAATAACGACCATCCGAACTACGCGGGCGACGTCGGTCTCGGCATCAACCCCGCGCTTGCGCACCGCATTCGCGATGCCGACCTGCTGCTCACGCTCGGTCCGCGCCTGGGCGAAGCGACGACCAACGGCTACACGCTGCTCGACATTCCGAAGACGAAGCAGACGCTCGTGCACGTGCATCAGGGCGCGGAAGAACTCGGTCGCGTGTATGCGGCCGATTTGCCGATCGTATCCGGCATGCCGGAACTTGCGGCGATGCTCGCGGAACTGAAGCCGCCGTCGTCCGGCAAGCTCGCCTGGGCGGGTGCGGCCCTGGAAGCGCATCGCGCGTATCTGGAATGGCGCGAGCCGCGCGCGATCCCCGGCGACGTGCAGATGGGCGAAGTGATCGAGCAATTGCGTGCGCGTCTGCCCGACGACGCGATCCTCACGAACGGCGCGGGCAATTACGCGACCTGGCTGCATCGCCATTTCTCGTATCGACACTTCCGCTCGCAGCTCGCGCCGACGAGCGGCGCGATGGGCTACGGCGTGCCGGCCGCGCTCGCGGCGAAGTCGCTGTATCCGCAACGCGCGGTGGTCGCGCTCGCCGGCGACGGCTGCTTCATGATGGCCGCCCAGGAGCTCGCGACGGCGATGCAGTACGACCTGCGCGTGCTGTTCATCGTCGTCAACAACAGCCACTTCGGCACGATCCGCATGCATCAGGAGCGGCACTATCCGCATCGCGTGCATGGCACCGGTCTCACGAACCCGGACTTTGCGGCATTCGCGCGATCGTTCGGCGCACATGGCGAGACCGTTGAGCGCACCGGGGATTTCCTGCCGGCGTTGCAACGCGCGATGGAATCGCAGTTGCCGGCTGTGATCGAGATTCGTATGCCGCAGGAAGCGAGCACACCCGCAGCGACGCTCGAGCAGGTTCGTGAGCAGGGGAGGAAGATGCGCGGCGAGTAGTGGAGCTACGTTTGCGGCGCAATAAAAAACCCCGCCGAAGCGGGGTTTTTTCATCATAAAACGCTTCAGCAAGAAACTTACTTGCCGCCCACGCTTTGCAGCGTCGTCCACTTGCCATCGACGACCTTGTACAGCGTGATACCGCCGTTCTTCAGATCGCCGCGCGCGTCGTACGCGAGGTCGGTCGTCGTGACCGCCGGCTTCGACGTCTTCGCGAGCACCGGCAGGTACTTGGCCGGATCGGTCGAGTTCGCGTTCTTCATCGCGGTGAACATTGCCATCGCGCCATCGAATGCGTACGGCGAGTACGTCTGCACGTCTTCGTTGAAGCGCGCCTTGTACTTCTCGACGTACGCCTTGCCGCCCGGCATTTCTTCGAGCGGCAGACCGGCGAGCGAGGCCACCGTGCCGTTTGCCGCGTCGCCGGCGAGCTTGATGAAGGTCGGCGTGTGGACCATTTCCCCGCCCATCAGCGGCGCCTTCACGCCGAGCTGCTTCATCTGCTTGACCATCGGTGCCGCTTGCGAATCCGCGCCGCCGTAGTAGATCAGATCCGGGTTCGACGACTTCAGCTTGGTCAGGATCGACTTGAAGTCGACGGCCTTGTCGTTCGTGTATTCACGATCGACGATCGTCGCGCCAGCCGCCTTCGCTGCCTTCTCGAACTGATCGGCGAGACCCTGGCCATAAGCGGTGCGATCATCGACGATCGCGATCTTCTTCATGCCGAGGTTCTTCACTGCAAACGCGCCGGCAACCGAGCCTTGCTGCGTGTCGGACGTCATCATGCGGAAGGTGGTCTTGAAGCCCTGCTGCGTGAATTCCGGTGCGGTCGCCATTGCGATCTGCGGAATGCCCGCGTTCGCGTAAATGCGCGAGGCCGGAATCGTCGTGCCCGAGTTGAAGTGGCCGAGCATGCCCTTGATGCCGTCATCCACGAGCTTCTGCGCAACCGTCGTGCCGGTGCGCGGGTCGGCCTGGTCGTCGGCCGAGTCCAGCACGATGCGAACCTGCTTGCCGCCGATCACGGGCTTCGTCGCGTTGAACTCTTCGACCGCGAGCACGATGCCGTTCTGGAAGTCCTTGCCGTAGTGCGCCTGTGCGCCCGTCATCGGACCGGCGAAACCGATCTTCACGTCTTCCGTCGATTGAGCGTTAGCTGTCCCCGCCAGCGACATTGCGGCAACCAGAGCTGCGCCTGCCAGCTGTTTCATTTTGTGTTGCATAGCTTCTCCTTCATACCAGGTGTGGATGAAGCGGTGTCGGGGTCGCCGTTCCGCTTCCGTTCTATTGAGTGGATCGCCGAGGTTCGCTCAACCGATCGTCATCAAATTCGCATTGCCGCCTGCCGCGGCGGTGTTCACGCTGACCGAGCGCTCGGTCAGCAGACGCTCGAGCGCGTAGTCCTCGTCGCCGCTCGCGAGCGCACGGGCCGCGACGCCCTGCACCGACACGATCGGCCCCGCGCGCTTCGCGACCTCCTTCACGAGCGCGAGCAGCTCGTCGCTGTCGCCTTCGAACAGCACGGCGTCGAACGGCGCATCGGCACTCTTCTTCACGCTCGCGTGCGCCTTCAGCGACGCGGGCAGCTGCGAGACCAATTGTTCGCCGGCCGCGCCTTCGAACAACGCACGATTTCCCGTCGCCAGCGCCGCCGCGAACTGCACGCGCGCGCCGCTCGCCGTCGACGCGATGCACAGCACCGTGCCGCGCGGACCCAGCGTGTACGTGTTGCGCTCGCCGGTCGGCCCCGACAGCACCGCAGTCGCGCCCGCCGGCACATGCGCGAGGTAGCCGTCGCAACGCGCGGCGAGCTGCGGCTCGCGCTCGGCGATCAGCCAGTCACGCAGCGCGGTCAGCGCGGCCGCCGGATTGTCACCCTTTTCCGCCGCCTGCGGTACTTCGACCACCAATGCCTGCGCGAGCGACTTCGGCAAACCACCCGGCCGCGTCGCGAGCAGACGCTGCAGATACAGCGCGCCACCGGCCTTCGGCCCGGTACCCGACAACCCTTCGCCGCCGAACGGCTGCACACCGACCACCGCGCCGATCACATTGCGGTTCACATAAATGTTGCCCACGTGCGCGCGGCTGATCACATGCGCGATCGTTTCGTCGATGCGCGTGTGGATGCCGAGCGTCAAACCATAACCCGTCGCGCGAATCTGTTCGAGCAGCTTGTCGAGCTGGCTGCGGCGATAGCGCACCACGTGCAGCACCGGGCCGAACACTTCGCGCTTCAGCTCGTCGATGCTGTCGAGCTCGATCAGCGTCGGCGGCACGAAGGTGCCCTGCGTCGCGCCATCCGGCAGCGGCATTTGCTCGACCTTGCGGCCCTTGTCGCGCATCGCCGCGATGTGCGCGTCGATGCCGCGCTTCGCGTCGAGGTCGATCACCGGGCCGACGTCGGTTGACAGGCGATCCGGGTTGCCGAGCGCGAGCTCGCGCATCGCGCCCGTCAGCATTTCGAGCGTACGGTCCGCGACCTCGTCCTGCAGACAAAGAACGCGCAACGCCGAACATCGTTGACCGGCAGAGTCGAATGACGATTGCAGCACATCGGCCACGACCTGCTCGGCGAGCGCCGACGAGTCGACGATCATCGCGTTCTGGCCGCCGGTTTCGGCGATCAGCGGAATCGGCTTGCCATCCGGATCGAGTCGGCCGGACAGCGTCTTGTTGATCAAACGCGCGACTTCGGTCGAGCCGGTGAACATCACCGCACGCGTGCGCGGATCGGCGACCAGCGCGGCGCCGACCGTTTCACCATTGCCCGGCAGCAGTTGCACCGCGCCCGCGGGCACGCCCGCTTCGCGCAGAATCCGCACCGCCTGCGCGGCGATCAGCGGCGTCTGCTCGGCCGGTTTCGCGAGCACCGTGTTGCCGGCCGCGAGCGCGGCGGCCACCTGGCCCATGAAAATCGCCAGCGGGAAATTCCACGGGCTGATACAGACCACCGGGCCGAGCGGCCGATGCGTGTCGTTCGAAAACTCGTTGCGGATCTGCGTCGAGTAGTAGCGCAGGAAGTCGATCGCCTCGCGGATTTCCGCGACCGCGTTCGCGAGCGATTTGCCCGCTTCACGCACCACCAGCCCCATCAACGTGTGCATCTGCGCTTCGAGCAGATCAGCGGCACGCGCGAGGCAATCGGCGCGCGCCTCGACTGGCGTCGCCTGCCAGATCGGCGCGGCAGCCACCGCGTGGCCGAGCGCGGCGCTCACGTGCTCGGCGCTCGCTTCGACCACCGTGCCGACGAGATCGCGCTGGTCGGCCGGGTTGCGCACGTCGCGCGCCGCACCACCTGTCGCGACGGCGATCTCGTTGTCTTCGAGCATCGGTGCGGCGCGCCACGGATGGTGTGCGCTGGCGAGCAGCGCCGACGACAGCGACGCAAGCCGATGTTCGTTCGACAGATCGAGACCCATCGAATTGAGCCGTTCCGCGCCGTACAGATTGCGCGGCAGCGGAATACGCGAGTGCGGCGCGCCGAGCGGCACGATCTTCGACGCTTCCTCGACCGGATCGGCGACTAGCTCCTTGATCGCGACGGAATCGTCGGCGATGCGATTCACGAACGACGTGTTTGCGCCGTTCTCGAGCAGCCGGCGCACGAGGTACGCGAGCAGCGTCTCATGCGTGCCGACCGGCGCGTACACGCGGCACGGGCGGTTCAGCTTGTCGCGGCCGGTGACTTCTTCGTACAGCGGCTCGCCCATCCCGTGCAGGCACTGGAACTCGTATTGGCCGGGGTAGTAGTTGTTGCCGGCGAGGTGATAGATCGCCGACAGCGTATGCGCGTTGTGCGTCGCGAACTGCGGATAGACGGCATCGGGTGCGCCGAGCAGCTTTTTCGCGCACGCGAGGTACGACACGTCTGTGTAGATCTTGCGCGTGTACACGGGATAGCCTTCGAGGCCATCGATCTGCGCGCGCTTGATTTCCGAATCCCAGTACGCGCCCTTCACGAGCCGCACCATCACACGGTGACGGCTGCGGCGCGCCAGATCGATCAGGTAGTCGATCACGAACGGGCAGCGCTTCTGATACGCCTGCACGACAAAGCCGATGCCGTTCCAGCCTTGCAGCTCCGGATCGAAGCACAGCGCTTCGAGCAGATCCAGCGATAGTTCGAGCCGGTCGGCCTCTTCGGCGTCGATATTGAGACCGATGTCGTAGCGGCGCGCGAGGATCGCGAGCGTGCGTACGCGCGGCAGCAGCTCGCTCATCGTGCGTTCCTGCTGTGCGCGCGAATAGCGCGGATGCAGCGCCGACAGCTTGATCGAGATCCCCGGACCTTCGTAGATGCCACGGCCGCCCGCGGCCTTGCCGATCGCATGGATCGCCTGCTCGTACGACGCGTAGTAGCGCTGCGCGTCGGCCTCGGTGGTCGCCGCTTCGCCGAGCATGTCGTACGAATAGCGGAAACCGCGCGCCTCGTACTTGCGGCTATTCGCGAGCGCTTCTGAGATGTTTTCGCCGGTCACGAACTGCTCGCCCATCAGGCGCATCGCCATGTCGACGCCCTTGCGGATCAGCGGCTCGCCGCCCTTGCCGATCAGGCGCGTGAGCGCCGACGACAGGCTCGTCTCGCTATTGGTCGTCACCAGCTTGCCGGTGATCATCAGCCCCCAGGTCGCCGCGTTGACGAACAGCGATGGCGCCTGGCCGACGTGCGATTTCCAGTCGCCCTTGCTGATCTTGTCGCGAATCAGCGCGTCGCGGGTCGCGCGATCGGGAATGCGCAGCAGCGCCTCGGCGAGACACATCAGCGCGACGCCTTCCTGGCTCGACAGCGAAAATTCGTGGATCAGCCCTTCGACACCACCGCCCTTGCTCTTCGAGCGCAGCGTTTCGACGAGCTTGCCGGCCAACGCCTGCACGTCGCCCGCGAGGTTGGCCGGCAGACGCGCCTGGCCGAGCAGGAACGGCATGCACTCGGGCTCTGGGCGGCGATACGCGGCGGTAATCGCCGCGCGCAGCACCGACTGCGGTTGCACGTTCTGCGCGAAATCGAGAAACGGATGCGAGGCGCCGTCTTCCTCGTTCGCGACCGCCGCGCCGTCGCCGAGATCAGCCGTGCCGGTTGCGCCCGACAGTTCGGCCGGCAACTGGCCGTGCTCGATCTTTTCGAGGTACGCGAAGATGGCCTGTTTGATCAGCCAGTGCGGAGTGCGCTCGAGGCGGGTGGCGGCATCTTTGAGCCGGGAACGCAGGAGGTCGTCGACCTTGACGCCAAGGGTGGTGCTAGCCATGTTTCCTTCTTTGATACCGGGCGCGAGCCTGGCGAAAGACTAAAAGTTGGCCGAATCGTACGCCTCCCAATAAAAAGGTGCAACCAAACCGACGCGACGGTTGCACCCCGCTGGAAGCCCTACTGGACGCGGGTTTCAGCGTGATGCTCAACAGCCGGACGGGCGGGCTTGCGCTCGGTACTTTCCCTGGCGTGATTCTTTTTGAAATAAGCCTTATCAAACGACTTCGCGCGCCGATAACCAGAAGTACGACGACGGGCGACCGGAAACATCGATTTTCCGGGTACGCAGAAAAGATAAACGGGGTTCGCGAGGGTTGGTGAGATGGAAAAGTGGATGGTAATACTGGGCATTTGGGCGATGTGCGCGGCCTGTGCGGTGTTCTTCGTTCGAGGCGCGACCGGCGGCTCGAATCGTCGGGAAGAGGAGCATCACCGTGCGAGCGCGGCCTCGCGTGGATCAGCGGCCAATACGCGAAGCGCGCTGAGCGACTGAGATCAGAAAAGCGCGCGCAACGGCTCATAAAACCGGATGCGCGCGTGAGTGAATGTGCGACTGGATTGGCGCGGGAACACTGGCGCGCCGGGATTGCGCCTAAAGGTCGCTGTTGGGTCAGCGCGGCCCGAGCGGCGGCGCAATCGGCTCGAACCGCGCACAGACGTCGTCGGGCGATACAAGCTGGTCGTGCAGACGACACAGCCGGCTATCGGCAACGCTCGCGCCGAACCCCGAACTGAACGCGACGAGCCCCGCAATGCGCTGCTCGAGCGCATTGCGCTCTGCCACGCGATGCAGGCATCCAGAGCAGCACGGCGCGAGGGCTGTGCTGCCGCGCTCTACGGCGCCTGCATAAGCCGGGGCGCCGGCGGTACGAACCGTCAGAATTTTCACGGGCGCTATCCGAGGCTGTTCCAGTACGACGCGAACACGTGCGCAGACAGTGCATAGCCGATCGCAATATTGACCACGACGCCCGCCGTGAACGCAAGGAACGGCTTCAGACCGGTCGCGGCAAGCGAGCGGAAGCGCGTCGTCAGACCGATGCTCAGGAAGCAGAAGGTGAACGCCCACGTGCGCAGCACCGTGATCGGCGCGACGAATTCCGGCGTGACGACCTTGCGGTAATCGGCGAGCGAATAATGGCTCGCGATCCACGTGACCAGCGCCGACGCAATCACGAAACCGATGACGAACTTCGGGAAACGCGCCCAGATCTCGCCGACGTTCGCGCGCGCGG
The DNA here is from genome assembly GCF_021390595.1 of Paraburkholderia sp. HP33-1. Classification (NCBI taxonomy): domain Bacteria; kingdom Pseudomonadati; phylum Pseudomonadota; class Betaproteobacteria; order Burkholderiales; family Burkholderiaceae; genus Paraburkholderia; species Paraburkholderia sp. HP33-1. The sequence continues at coordinate 3,379,214 of NZ_JAJEJR010000001.1, forward strand.
TGACGCCGCTGTCCTGCGCTTCCCAGCGCGTCGTCGCGACGATCGCGAGCACGAACGCCCAGATGCCGATCCAGATGTCGCGCCCCACCACCTTCATTAGTGTGAACGCCTGCAACGACGCTTCCGGTGCGCCGGCTATCGCGCCACCCGCATGCCGCGCGAAATCGCCGTATGCCTGGGCGGCGGCAATGCCGGCGGCGTCGGCGAATTCGGACGTGCCGATCCACGCCCCGGCGATGGCCGTCGGCAGACCGAGCGAGCGCGACGCGAACGGCAGCACGAAGATCATCACGATCGCCCACAGCACGACCAGCGTGATCGCCACCGACGCCTGCTCGCGCTTTGCCCGCACCGCACCGGCAATCGCGATCGCCGCCGACACGCCGCACACCGCACCGCCGACGCCGAGCACCGCGGCAAAGCGTCGATCGAGCCCGAACGCACGCGCAACGAGGAAGATCACGAAGAACGTCACCAGCGACACGATGCTCGCCTGCGCGACCGCGACCGGCCCGGCCCACACGAGCAGCGTGAACGGCAGCGTCGCACCGAGCAGCACGATGCCGACCTTGATGTAAAACTCGACGCGCAGCCCCGCCGCGAGCCACTCCGGCAGCTTGAACGCGTTCGACACGATCAACCCGAGCGCGAGCGCGACGAGGGGCGGCTCGAGGTTGTACCTCGACGCGTCGACCCACGCGCCGAGCGTCAGGATCAGCGCGGAAGCGACGAACACGACGACGAACGCGGCCAGAAACGCGCCGACACGCTGCCTGAGCAGGGCGACGCTCGCGCCGAATAACACGGCGAATGTCGCGAATAGCGCGACGTAGTTGGGTAGATGCTTGCCGATGTCCTGCGCGGCTTGCGCGACGCTCGACCACTTGGCCGGCGCAACGGCCAGCCACCTGATGCTGCTGCCGGACGCGAACAACGCCCATGCAATCACGATCACCAGCAGGCCGACGCCAGCGGCGAGCCAGTCTTCAGTCAGCGAAAAACCGCTGCCCCGTGCGGTTTGCGCGTTTTGTGTACCTTGCGGTTGACCCGGCGCGGCGCCGGCCGGCGCGGTGTGATGGGTGTCGCTCATTGCAGATGCCCCGAGGAAGTTGAGTGGCATCGGCGCGAACTTATTGTCGTTTAGCCGCAAAATGCGCCGATTTCGCGACTATAGGCGAGCGCCGTCGCAAAACGAAACGATCATTCGCTCTAAGGATATGACGCAAAGAAGTATGGCGGGCGTCATCTGGCCGGTGGCGTCAGATGTCGAGCGGATCGACTTCGAGACTCCAGCGCAACACGCCCTTGAGCGCGCGCAACAGCGGCTGCCACGCGCGCAGCGTGGCCTGCAGCGCGGCGCGCGAGGCGCTTTCGATCAGCAACTGCGCACGATGCACGTGCATCACCTTGACGATCGTAAGCGGCACCGCGTCGTAGACGGTCACGCGCCCGGCGGCCGGGATCTGCGCGAGCTCATCCGCGGCCTGCTGCAAAAACGCAAGCGCTGCTTCGAGCGTGCGGCCTTCGGCGCGCAGCAGCGCCTGGTACACGAACGGCGGCAGGTGCGCGTCGCGTCGCTCGGCGAGCGTCGCATTGGCGAAGCCGACGTAGTCGTGGCGGCCCAGCGCGTGATAGAGCGCGTGTCGCGGATAGCGTGTTTGCACCAGCACTTCGCCCGGCAGACCGGCGCGGCCCGCGCGGCCGCTCACCTGCATCAGTTGAGCGAATAGACGCTCGCTCGCGCGGAAATCGTGCGAAAAAAGCGCGGTATCGGCGTTCAGCACGCCAACCAGCGACACGCGCTGGAAGTCGTGCCCCTTCGCGATCATCTGCGTGCCGACCAGAATATCGACCTCGCCCGCGTGCACGTCCGAGAACAGCGCCTGCGCGCTGCCCTTGCGGCGTGTGCTGTCGGCATCGATACGCAGCACGCGGGCACCCGGCACCGCGCCCGCGAGCGTTTCCTCGACGCGCTGCGTGCCGCGTCCGAGCGGCGCGATATCGACGTTGCCGCACTCCGGGCACGAACGCGGGATACGAGACTCCCAGCCGCAGTGGTGGCAGCGCAGCGCGCGCTCGGGCTTGTGCAGCACAACGTAGGCGCTGCAGCGCGGACAACCGGCCACCCAGCCGCACGCATCGCATGCGAGTTGCGGCGCATAGCCGCGGCGGTTCAGGAACACGAGGCTCTGTTCGCCGCGTTCGAGCCGCGCCTTCAGCGCGGCGATCAGCGGACCCGACAAGCCTTCGATCGACGCCCGCCCGCGCCGGCGCTCGTCTTCGAGATCGATGAGGCGCACGCTCGGCAACACGGCGTCGGCGACGGCCCGGCGCGACAGCGTGAGCCGCTTGTAGCGCCCCTGGTCGGCCTGCCACCAGCTCTCGAGCGACGGTGTCGCCGAGCCGAGCACGACCGGCACGCCAAGCTGCTTCGCCCGGTAGATCGCGAGATCGCGCGCCGAGTAGCGCAAGCCCTCCTGCTGCTTGTAGGCCGGATCGTGCTCCTCGTCGACAACGATGATCGCCAATTGTGGCAGCGACGCGAGCACCGCGAGCCGGGTGCCAAGCACGATGCGTGCGCGGCCGGTGTGTGCGGCAAACCAGTTGCGGGCACGCTCGCCTTCGGCGAGGCCGCTGTGCAGCGTAACGATCGCGCTGTCGTCGAGCGCGGCGAAGCGGGCGCGGAACGCCGCCTCGAACTGCGGCGTCAGGTTGATTTCAGGCACCAGCACGAGCGCCTGTGCATCGGGTTTCGCGTCCAGAATCCCGGCGAGTGCGCGCAGGTACACCTCGGTCTTGCCGCTGCCCGTCACGCCGTGCAGCAGGAATGGAGCGAAGCCATCGGCGTCGCGGATCGCATCGACGGCGTCGGCCTGCTCGTCGGTCAATGTCGGGAGGGCCGGCGCGGGCGCGTCCGGCAAAAATGCGGCGGCAGGCACCGCGGCTGCATCGATCACGTCGAGCGTCACCCAGCCTGCTGTCTGCCATGTGTCGAGTGTCGCCAGCGCCTTCGGGTGCAGCGCGCGGGCGTCGGCCGCGAGCAGGAAGTCGGTGTCGGCAAGCGCCTGCGCAAGCGTTCGGAGCGCCGTCGCGCGGGGTGGCAATGCGTCAGGCAAGGCCGCGCGGCCCTCGGGCGTCAATCGGTAGCGCTCCTGCGGCGCGAACAGCCGCGACCAGCGCGACGCGTCGCGCAGCGACTGCGGCAGCGCCGGCAACGCCACCTCGCCGAGACCGCGTTGATAGTAGTCCGCGGCGAAGGCGGCGAGCGCGAGCCAGTGCTCCGACACCGGCGGGCACGTCGTGCAGACCTTATCCACATTCCGCAGCCGCTCGGCCGGCACCTCGCTGTGAGTAACCACTTCGCAGACGAGCCCCACCACGTGCCGCTTGCCGAATGGCACGCTGACGAGCGTGCCCACCGCAGCCGCCTCGGATGAGTCGCAGCGGTAGTCGAACAGAGTCGGCAACGGATGGTCCAGCGCGACGCGGACGAACACTTCGCTCACGCTGCGAGGCGCAGAGGTTGAGCCGCCGCGAAGCGAAGTCGAATCGCAGGGTCGGCCCTGCGGGACCCAGCGCCGTCGAAGTTAAAGTAAAACTTCAATTTCGCCGCTAAGTTTTGGATTCGGCTGAACAATTGCACTCGGCTCGCGGTCCTGTGGATAACTTTGTTGAGAACTTCGCTCCGACGGGCCGCAAACGACGTGGCGGCGGCCTTGTGTGGGCTTTCGCACATTTCATCGCTCTCCCCGGAAACCCTTGTCAGACAAGGCTTAGATCAAATGCGCCGAGTATGTGCAAGGGTCGGGGCACGATCAAACCCTCTACCGCGCCGCAGCGTGGGGAATGTGCATAAGTCAAGTCTTGACAATCACAAGACCGCCATCTGACGGCCTCTGCGCGAGACTTGCATCCTTAGGCCGAGAGCCCAATTCGCTGCGATGCATCAAGAAACGGTAACGATTACAGCCTCACGCAGGGGCATGCGCACCGCTACGGATAGCGCGACTGTGACGATGCACTTCGTCGACCAGTTCGGCGACGTGCTCCGGCGGCGTGAACTGCGAAATGCCGTGGCCGAGATTGAAAACGTGCCCGGGATGATTGCCGAAGCTGTCGAGCACCGCGCGCGCTTCCATCCGGATCGCGGCAGGCGGCGCACACAGCACGGACGGATCGATGTTGCCCTGAAGCGCCACCTTGCCCCCGACACGCTCGCGCGCCTTGCCCAGATTCACGGTCCAGTCGAGGCCCACCGCGTCGACGCCGCTCGCTGCGATGTCGTCGAGCCACAGCCCGCCGCCCTTGGTGAAGGCGATCACCGGCACTTTTTCGCCGTCGTGCTCGCGTTTCAGCTGGCTGACCACCTGCTCGATGTAGCGCAGTGAAAAGCGCTGATAGATGCCATCGGCAAGCGCACCGCCCCAGGTGTCGAAAATCATCACGGCTTGCGCGCCGGCTTCAATCTGCGCGTTCAGATAGGCGGCCACCGAGCTCGCGTTGACCTCAAGAATTCGCTGCAGCAGATCGGGACGCGCATAAAGCATCGATTTGACGGTGCGAAAGTCCGCCGAGCCACCGCCTTCGACCATGTAGCACGCGAGCGTCCACGGACTGCCTGAGAAGCCGATCAGCGGCACGCGCTGGCGGCCTTGGGCGTCCTTCAGAGCCGAGCGGATTTCGCGCACGGCGTCGGTCACATAGCGCAGTGTTGCGTCGATGTCGGGCACCGCGAGGCGCGCGACGTCGTCTTCGGTACGCACCGGATGGGCAAATCTCGGCCCCTCACCGTTGACGAACTCGAGCCCGAGGCCCATCGCGTCGGGCACGGTCAGGATGTCGGAGAACAGGATCGCGGCGTCGAGCGGATAGCGATCGAGCGGTTGCAACGTAACTTCCGTCGCGAACGCCGGGTTCTTCGCGAGGCCGAGGAAACTGCCCGCGCGAGCGCGCGTGGCGTTGTATTCCGGCAGGTAGCGGCCGGCTTGCCGCATCAGCCAGATCGGCGTGTAGTCGGTCGGCTGGCGCAGCAGCGCGCGCAGGAAAGTGTCGTTCAGGAGTTGATGGGCCACGTTGCGTGCGACTGAAGAGCCAAGGGCAAAAGAGCATTTTACCGGACGCGGCTCGGGAGATCGCGCCTGGCGGGGTAATCACTGTGGCGACGGCGCGTCTCGGGAGGCGAGCGGACAGCGGTTCGGGCCCGCGTGGATGAGCGGCCAGCGGCTCACGCGTCGGGGCTGGTTGCCTTCCGCTGCCCGGCTGGACCTGGCTGAACGGCCAATGTTCAAGCCCGCGCTGCCAAGCTACTATCCGACAGCTTTGCCGGCCAATCACACACCACAAGGAGACTCGATGAAGAAGGCAGCACTCGCAATGCTCGGTGCGCTCGCCGGCGTCCTGATGCACGTCGGCGTGGCCAGCGCGCAAAACGCGCCGGCCGCGCCGTCCAGGCTCGACGACATCATCAGCCGCGGCACGCTGCGCGCCTGCACGACCGGCGACTACAAGCCGTACTCGTTCTACAGGGGCGATGGCCAGTTCGAAGGTATCGATATCGACATGGCGGAGTCGCTCGCGAAGTCGCTCGGCGGGAAGGTCGAGTTCGTCAAGACTTCATGGGCGAACCTGATGAACGACTTCGTCACGAAGTGCGACATCGGCATTGGCGGCGTGTCGCCGACGCTCGAGCGCCAGAAGCACGCATTCTTCACGCAGGCTTACATGATCGACGGCAAGACGCCGATCGTCCGCTGCGACGACATGAACAAATATCAGACGGTCGCGCAGATCGATCAGCCTTCCACGCGAGTGATCGTCAATCCGGGCGGCACTAACGAGAAGTTCGCGAACCAGTACTTCACGCATGCAAGCGTGACCGTGTATCCGGACAACGTGACGATCTTCAAGCAGATCCTCGCCGGCAAGGCGGACGTGATGGTTACGGACGCGTCGGAAACGCTGCTGCAGCAGAAGCTCAATCCGGGCTTGTGCTCGGTACATCCGGACAAGCCGTTCCAGTACGGCGAGAAGGCATGGTTGCTGCCGCGCGGCGACGTCGCGTTCCAGCAATACGTCGATCAGTGGCTGCATCTCGCGCGAGCCACCGGCGAGTATCAGGCCATTTCCGATAAGTGGTTGAAGTAGAGCTGGCGCGACCATTGCGGGCCGTCGGCGACGGCCTGAAGATTTCGTGTCGGGGCAGCGGCATGATGTAACTAAGGGAGATATCGTCGACCCTAAACAACCATCTGGACCCGCCTTATGGTCGTGCACCTCGCCTTCTTTTTATACGACGTGCGTCGGGGTTTGCTTTGTTGCACTGCGACGCAGGTTATCACCGAATTGCGACGTATTTCGGGGCAGAGTCGCAACTCCTGCAAGACGAGGAATGCGCCACTCGACAGGTGCACATGCAACGATTTCATGCGGAATCAGCGGCCCGATTTATACCGCAGTATGCGTCCGGAATGGCGTCAATCATACGTATGAAAATGCGCTATAGTCATCGGTAATACTTACTTTTAAATGTTTTGTTTTTGGCAATAAATCCCGGAGCGCCTTATCTGGCGGGCGTTACAACCTGAAACACTTTGTTACCGCGTTTATAGAGTAATTCGCCCACAATGCCCTCAACGGTTTCAACACGGATGTGGCCGAGTGTGTAGTGTGAGCGGATACGATGCACTTGCCGGTCGGCGTTTGCCGAAGCCCTGTGAAGGGGCATCCTTGTTGGGGCCGTAGTCGACGCAGGGTCGTCGTGATATCCGTCCCATCTTTGGTCTCCTCGCGCTAACCCCGTAGCGTGTGGTTTTTAGCGGGCTCCAGGCCCGCTTTTTTTTCGTCTGATCAAACGTTTGCGCGCGACAAAACAACCGCCGCGCGGCGTCAATTTCTGCTCCTCGCTTCCTGTTCGCATCGGCTGGTTGGTGCGCCGCGGCAAGGTCATGCAGTCTTGTCTTCCCTGAGCTTCAATTCGCCGATCATCCGTTCGCGCATCACGAATTTCTGCACCTTGCCGGTCACGGTCATTGGCAGTTCGTCGACGAAACGGATGTATCGCGGCACCTTGTAGTGCGCGATCTGTCCCTGGCAGAACTGCTGGATTTCTTCGGCGGTCGCCTGTTCGCCCGCGCGCAGCACGATCCACGCGCATACTTCCTCGCCGTACTTCGTATCTGGTACGCCAAATACCTGCACGCTCTGGATCTTCGGGTGACGGAACAGGAACTCCTCGATCTCGCGCGGATAGATGTTTTCGCCGCCGCGAATCAGCATGTCCTTCAGGCGACCGACAATGTTGCAGTATCCTTGCGCGTCGAGCGTCGCCAGATCCCCTGTGTGCATCCAGCCATCGACGATGCTCTCGCGCGTCTTCGCGTCGTCGTCCCAATAGCCGAGCATCACCGAGTAGCCGCGCGTGCATAGCTCGCCAGTTTCGCCGACCGGCACGACGTTGCCGAGCGGATCGACGATTTTCACTTCCAGATGCGGCTGGACGCGCCCGACGGTCGTCGTACGCTTGTCGAGCGGATCGATCGTCGAGCTCTGGAACGACACCGGGCTCGTCTCCGTCATGCCGTAGGCGATCGTTATCTCGCTCAGATGCATCTTCGAGACGACCTTCTTCATCGTCTCGATCGGACACGGCGAACCGGCCATGATGCCAGTGCGCAACCGCGAGAAGTCGTATGAGGCGAAGGTCGGATGGTCGAGTTCGGCGATGAACATCGTCGGCACGCCGTGCAGCGCGGTACAGTTTTCCTCCGCGGTCGCCGCCAGCGTCGCGGCCGGATCGAAGCCCTCGCCGGGAAACACCATGTTCGCCCCGACTGACACGCAGGCGAGCACCGCCAGCACCATCCCGAAGCAGTGATACAGCGGCACCGGAATGCAAAGGCCGTCCTGCTCGGTGAGCCGCATCGCCATCGCGATATAGCGTGCGTTGTTCACGACGTTGCGGTGCGTGAGAGTCGCGCCCTTCGGATTGCCCGTCGTGCCGCTCGTGAACTGGATGTTGATCGGTTCGCGGCACGACAGCGTCGCGCCGATTGCATCGAGCCGCGTGGCGTCGAGCGACACACGGCCGCGCTCGATCACGTCGGAAAAGCTCAGCATCCCCGGCGCTTCAGTGTCGCACATGCGGATCACATACCGTAGCTCCGGCAGCCGCGCGGCATGCAGCTCACCCGGCGCCTGGGTCGCCAGTTCAGGCGCGAGTTCCCGCAACATCTCGAGGTACATCGACGTCTTGAAGCGCTCGGCACTGATGACCGCCTTGCAACCGACCTTGTTCAGCGCGTATTCGAGCTCCGCAAGCCGGTAGGCCGGATTGATGTTGACGAGGATCGCGCCGATACGCGCGGTCGCGAACTGTGTCAGCAGCCACTCGACGCGGTTGGGCGACCAGATGCCGACGCGGTCGCCCTTCGCGATACCGAGCGCAAGCAGTCCGGACGCGAGCACATCCACTTCTTGCGCGAATTCACTCCACGTCCAGCGGATGCGCTGCTCGCGAAACACCACGGCCGGCCGGTCTGGAAAACGCGCGGCGGTGTCACGCAGGAACTCACCGACGGTTGCTTCGCTCAACGGATTTTCAGTCGACCCGCGCACGTACGACAGTCCATCCGCTGGTTCGATGAGCGCACCTTCGTCCGAGCTATGCGTTGCCATGGTGTTGTCTCCGTGAGCGCAGGTGCGCTCGATTGAAATGAATTTGAAATCGATTGTGCACCGACGTGGATTCGCCCGGCATCAAGTCTTACCCGCAGCGCATCACGCGGACCGCCGGGAGCCGCCGCCTCTTTCTCCGACCTGGTGGATTTTGCCGACCTTTACGTAAACGTCAACCAAATATCAAAAAAAGCAGCCGCGCGGGCTGCTTCTTTCTGCTCCGTACTGCTTCAGTGCTGGCCGCGCAGCTTGCGCAGACGCTGGATTGCCGCGAGCTGTGCCGTCGCGTATGCAAGTTCCGCTTGAGCGGTCGCGTACTCGAGGTTCGAGCCCGTGTTCTGCAACGCCTCCTGCGCACGCTTGCGTGCATCTTCGGCCTTGGCTTCGTCGAGATCCTTGCCGCGAATCGCCGTGTCGGCGAGAACCGTCACTGCGCCCGGCTGGACTTCGAGGATGCCGCCGGCGACGAATACAAACTCTTCTTCGCCGTTTTCGACTTCGATGCGCACCGCACCCGGACGGATCCGCGTGATGAGCGGCGTGTGACCCGGCAGAATGCCGAGTTCACCCGCTTCGCCCGGCAGCGCGACGAACTTTGCCTGGCCCGAGAAGATTTCCTCTTCCGCGCTGACGACGTCTACTTTAATGGTTGCCATATGTGTCGACTCCTGTCGACGAGAGTCAGCGGTCAAGCGCTTACTCTCGTCCCATGCAAGGCAGGTTGATCGTAATGACAGGCGCCGGCTTTGCGTATCGATACATCAACCGTACCGACACGCGCGAGGCCCGCGCCCGCTTCGTTACACCCGACCTTTACTGGATCTTCTTGGCCTTTTCAAAGGCTTCGTCGATCGTGCCGACCATGTAGAACGCCTGTTCCGGCAGGTGGTCGCATTCGCCTTCGACGATCATCTTGAAGCCACGGATCGTTTCCTTCAGCGGCACGTACTTGCCCGGCGAACCCGTGAACACTTCAGCGACGTGGAACGGCTGCGACAGGAAACGCTGGATCTTACGAGCGCGCGCGACGGCGAGCTTGTCTTCCGGCGCGAGCTCGTCCATGCCCAGAATCGCGATGATGTCGCGCAGTTCCTTGTAGCGCTGCAGCGTCTGCTGCACGCCGCGCGTGATCGAGTAGTGCTCTTCGCCAATCACGTGCGGATCGATCTGACGCGAGGTCGAATCAAGCGGGTCCACTGCCGGGTAGATCCCGAGCGAAGCGATGTCACGCGACAACACGACGGTTGCGTCGAGGTGGCCGAAGGTCGTAGCCGGCGACGGGTCGGTCAAGTCGTCCGCAGGGACGTACACGGCCTGCACCGACGTGATCGAGCCAGTCTTGGTCGACGTAATACGCTCTTGCAGCTTACCCATTTCTTCAGCCAGCGTCGGCTGATAGCCCACTGCCGACGGCATACGGCCGAGCAGCGCCGACACTTCGGTACCGGCCAGCGTGAAACGGTAGATGTTGTCGACGAAGAACAGCACGTCGAGGCCTTCGTCACGGAAGTGCTCGGCCATCGTCAGGCCGGTCAGCGCGACACGCAGACGGTTGCCCGGCGGCTCGTTCATCTGGCCGTACACCAGCGCGACCTTGTCGAGAACGTTCGAGTCCTTCATTTCATGATAGAAGTCGTTCCCTTCGCGGGTACGCTCGCCCACACCGGCGAACACGGAGTAACCGCCGTGTTCCTTCGCGATGTTGTTGATCAGTTCCATCATGTTCACGGTCTTGCCCACGCCGGCGCCACCGAACAGACCCACCTTACCGCCCTTCGCGAACGGGCAGATCAGGTCGATAACCTTGATGCCGGTTTCGAGCAGTTCCGTCGACGGCGACAGTTCGTCGAACGCCGGAGCCTTCTGGTGGATCGCACGCGTGGTTTCGCTGGAGATCGGGCCGGCTTCGTCGATCGGGCGGCCCAGCACGTCCATGATACGGCCGAGGGTCGGCTTGCCGACCGGCACGCTGATCGGATTGCCCGTGTTCTTCACGACCGTGCCGCGGCGCAGACCGTCCGAAGCACCCAGACAGATGGTACGGACCACGCCGTCGCCCAGCTGCTGCTGGACTTCGAGCGTCAGCTCCGAACCTTCGAGAATGAGCGCGTCGTAAATCTTCGGCATGGTTTCACGCGGAAATTCCACGTCGATCACCGCGCCGATGCACTGTACGATCTTGCCTTCTACCAAAGCAGTAGTACTCATCGCTTTTCCTTTAGATACTCAATTCTTCACTCGCGCAAAGGCGCAGTTTCTCCGATGGGTGCGCCGCTGCGGGCGCACACGAAACGACCTGCCTGACCGGGGTCAGACGGCCGCCGCTCCACCGACGATTTCCGACAGTTCTTTCGTGATCGCGGCCTGACGGCTCTTGTTGTATTTGAGCTGCAGATCGTTGATCACCGTCTTCGCGTTGTCCGAAGCGGCCTTCATCGCGACCATCCGGGCCGATTGTTCCGATCCCATGTTTTCCGCGACGGCCTGGTAGACCAGCGCTTCGACATAACGCACCAGCAGTTCGTCCACCACGGCCTGCGCGTCCGGCTCGTAGATGTAGTCCCACTGCGTGCTCGGCGTCGTACCGTCTTCTTCCTTGCGCTCGAACTGGTCTGCCGACAACGGCAGCAGCTGCTCGATCACCGGCTCCTGCTTCATCGTGTTGATGAAGCGCGTGTACGCGAGGTACACCGCCGAGACCTTGCCTTCCGAGTACAGGTCGAGCTGCACCTTGACGGCGCCGATCAGTTTTTCCAGATGCGGCGTATCGCCCAGCTGCACGACGTTCGACACGACCTTCGCCTGCAGACGGTTCAGGAAACCCAGACCCTTGCTGCCGATCGCGGTTGCCTCGATCGTCTTGCCCTGGCCTTCCAGTTCCTTGAACTTCTGCAGCGACGCGCGCAGCACGTTGGTGTTCATCCCGCCGCACAGACCTTTGTCGGTCGTGACGAGGATGAAACCGGCCGCCTTCGCGCCTTCGTTCGACACCATGAACGGGTGACGATACTCGGGGTTCGCACGGCTCATGTGCGCAGCGATATCGCGGACCTTGTCGGCATACGGGCGAGCAGCGCGCATGCGCTCCTGAGCGCGGCGCATCTTTGATGCGGCCACCATCTCCATCGCTTTCGTGATCTTGCGCGTGTTTTGCACGCTCTTGATCTTGCCGCGAATTTCCTTCATTCCAGCCATTGCTTGCTCCTTTGTCGGCCCGAGTTAGCGCTTCAGCGCTTACTCGGGTCCCATGCAAAGCGGCCGAAGCAGCGCGGGAGCATTCGCATGCGGCCCGCGCCGCTTCAAGGTCCGTTTATGCCTTGCGGATCACTCGCGGATCAATAAGCGCCGGACTTCTTGAAGTCTTTGACGGCCGTGTGCAGCAGGCCTTCGTCGTCCTTCGAGAGTTCCTTGGTATCTTCGATGCGCTTGACCAAGTCAGCATGGCTCGCCTTCAGGTAGTCGCGCAGGCCCTTCTCAAACGGCAGGACTTGAGCAACTTCGAGGTCGTCGAGATATCCGTTGTTCGCCGCGAACAGCGACACAGCCAGTTCCCACACCTGCAGCGGTTGATACTGCGGCTGCTTGAGCAGTTCCGTCACGCGGCGGCCGCGCTCGAGCTGCTTGCGGGTCGCTTCGTCGAGGTCCGATGCGAACTGCGCGAACGCAGCGAGTTCACGGTACTGCGCGAGGTCGGTACGGATACCGCCCGACAGCTTCTTCACGACCTTCGTCTGAGCCGCGCCACCCACACGCGACACCGACACGCCAGCGTTAATTGCCGGGCGGATACCTGCGTTGAAGAGGTCGGTTTCCAGGAAGATCTGGCCGTCGGTAATCGAGATCACGTTCGTCGGAACGAATGCGGTCACGTCGCCTGCCTGCGTTTCGATGACCGGCAGTGCCGTCAGCGAGCCGCTCTTGCCCTTCACTTCGCCGTTGGTGAACTTCTCGACGTACTCTTCCGAGACGCGAGCAGCACGCTCGAGCAGACGCGAATGCAGATAGAACACATCACCCGGATAAGCTTCACGGCCCGGCGGGCGACGCAGCAGCAGCGAGATCTGACGGTATGCCCAAGCCTGCTTGGTCAAGTCGTCATAAACGATCAGCGCGTCCTGGCCGCGGTCGCGGAAGTATTCACCCATCGTGCAGCCGGCGTACGGTGCGAGGTACTGCATCGCAGCCGAATCCGAAGCCGAAGCGGACACGACGATCGTGTATTCCAGCGCGCCGGTTTCTTCCAGCTTGCGCACCACGTTCATGATCGACGAAGCCTTCTGGCCGATCGCGACATAGATACAGACGAGGTTCTTGCCCTTCTGGTTGATGATCGCGTCGACTGCGACTGCGGTCTTGCCGCACTGGCGGTCGCCGATGATCAGCTCACGCTGGCCACGGCCGATCGGCACCATCGCGTCGATCGACTTCAGACCGGTCTGGACCGGTTCCGAAACCGACTTACGCCAGATCACGCCCGGAGCAATCTTTTCGATTGCATCGGTTTGCTTCGCGTTGACCGGGCCCTTGCCGTCGATCGGGTTGCCGAGTGTGTCGACCACGCGGCCGAGCAGTTCCGGACCCACCGGCACTTCCAGAATGCGGCCCGTCGTCTTGACGATGTCGCCTTCCGAAATGTGTTCGTACTCACCCAGAATCACGGCGCCGACCGAGTCGCGCTCGAGGTTCAGTGCGAGACCGAAGGTGTTGCCCGGAAATTCGAGCATTTCGCCCTGCATCACTTCCGACAGGCCGTGGATACGCACGATACCGTCGGTCACGGAGATCACGGTGCCCTGGTTGCGAACGTCTGCGCTCGCTTCAAGGCCCTGGATCCGGCTCTTGATCAGCTCGCTGATCTCAGAGGGATTGAGTTGCATTATTCGCTCCTGATAGTCAATTCTGTTGCGTGCCAGCCGCTAAAGCGCGAGGCGCTTCAGGCCGTCAGGGCCGTTTGCATGCTGGCGAGCCGCGCGCGGACCGAGGTATCGAGCACTTCGTCGCCGACCGTCACGCGTACGCCGCCGATCAGCGACGGATCGACTTCGACCGTCGGCTTCAGCTTGCGCTTGAACTTGCGTTCGAGGCTTGCGACGAGTTCGTTCAACTGCGCACCTTCGAGCGGAAATGCGCTGACGATCAGCACATCTGCCGCCCCTTCGCGGGCGTTCTTCAACTCTTCGAACTGCGAGGCGATTTCTGGCAGCAATTGCAGGCGATGGTTGTCCATCAGCATCTGCACCAGATTCTTCGCTTGCGCGTTGTCCTTGAGCGGCGACTGGACCGCTGCCAGCAGCAGATCGCTGACCTGGGCGCGGCTCACTTTCGGGCTCGAGGCGATCGACAGCACTTCGGGCAGACGCGCAACCTGTGCCAGCTCCTGCACGAGCGTGGACCAGGCGGCGATGTCACCAGCTTCGGCCACGCCAAACAGCGCTTCCGCGTACGGACGGGCGATGGTTGCAAGTTCGGCCATGATCAGAGCTCGGCTTTCAGTTGATTCAGCAGGTCAGCGTGAGCTACCTGGTCGACTTCGCGCTTCAGGATCTGTTCAGCGCCCTTCACTGCGAGTGCGGCGACTTCGCCACGCAGCGCTTCGCGTGCCTTCACGACTTGCTGATCCGCGTCGGCCTTCGCCTGCGCGATGATGCGGGCGGCTTCCGCCTGCGCCTGAGCCTTGATTTCGTCGGCGACTGCGACAGCGCGCTTTTCAGCGTCGGCGATGCGTTGCTGGCCGTCGTTGCGAGCTTGGGCGAGTTCCTGGTCGACGCGCTTGTGAGCGGCTTCGAGTTCCTGCTTGCCCTTTTCCGCGGCGGACAGACCGTCGGCGATCTTCTTCGCGCGCTCGTCGAGGGCGTTGATCAGCGGCGGCCACACGAATTTCATCGTGAACCACGCGAGGATCAGGAACACGACCATTTGCGCAAACAGGGTTGCGTTTAGATTCACGGTGTTTCCTTAAATGTTGCTTGTTCGGAAAGTGAAACGGCAAGGCGCTCATCGATTCTGTTCGATCAGCGCCCCAGTACCCGTTCCGCCCTGCGCCTTTACCAGTTATAGCTCAGGCGCAAACCTCCGAGGAACCTCAGCCTGCCAGCTTCGAGAGCAGCGGGTTCGCGAACGCAAACAGCATTGCCACACCAACGCCAATCAGGAACGCCGCATCGATCAGACCAGCCAGCAGGAACATCTTGGTTTGCAGCGGGTTCATCAGTTCCGGTTGACGGGCGCATGCTTCGATGTACTTGCCGCCCATCAGACCGATACCGATACAGGCGCCGATTGCACCCAGGCCGATGATGATGCCGATACCGATGGCGGTCAGACCCTGGATGTTGGCGATGAAAGCTTGCATGATCACTCCTTTGTGAAAAGTCTTTTAGAACTGGTTGGAACTGGGATTTGAAAAACTGCGATTCTTTTGCCGACGGCGCAGGTTAGTGCGTGTCGTGTGCCTGGCCGATGTACACCAGCGTCAGCATCATGAAAATGAACGCCTGCAGCAGAACGATCAGGATGTGGAAGATTGACCACACTGTGCCGGCGACCACGTGGCCGATGAAGCCAAGCACCGTCGTGTCCGCGCCGAAGCTCCAGATACTGCCGAGCAGGGCAATCAGCAGGAACAACAGTTCGCCCGCATACATGTTGCCGAACAACCGCATGCCGAGCGAGACCGTCTTCGCGACGAACTCGATGATGTTCAGTGCAAGGTTCGGGATCCACAGCAGCGGATGCGCGCCGAACGGAGCGGACAGCAGTTCGTGCACGAAGCCGCCAGCGCCCTTGATCTTGAAGTTGTAGTAAATCATCAGCACGAACACGCCGAGCGCGATGCCGATCGTGCCGTTCAGGTCGGCGGTCGGTACGAGGCGGTGGTGCGGGATGACTTCGGAGAGACCCAGCCAGCCGATCAGGCGGCTCGGCAGGTCGACGGGAACGAAGTCGAGCGAGTTCATCAGCGCGACCCAGACGAACACAGTCAGTGCGAGCGGCGCGATGAAAGTGCGCGAGCCGTGGATCATCGCCTTCGATTGATCCTCGACCATTTCGACCAGCATTTCGATCGCGCACTGGAAACGGCCCGGCACGCCGGACGTTGCCTTGCGGGCTGCCATGTGCAGCACGAAGATCGTGACGAGGCCGCACAAGATCGACCAGAAAAGGGTGTCGAGATTCCACACGTGGATGTCGAAAATCGACGTCTGATGCGCGGTGGAAAAGTTCTGCAAGTGGTGCGCGATGTACTCGGACGGATCCATTGCGCGCGTGCCTTCGCTAGCTGCCATATCGTTAAAGCCACCCAAATTGTCGAAAATCGTCTGAGGCCGCTCCCGCTGAAATACTCTATTACGGGAACGCGCCGGGTGCGGGCCCTGTCTCATCCGCACACCCGTGCCGGCGCCACGCGCCGGCCTTAAATTCTTTTTGCTGCTATTTTTTTTGCTGCTACCTTAGCGCCACGCCAAGGCGATCCAGTAAGTCTTCAGCGCGACGAGGTAGGTAACGAGCAGCGGAATCCAGCGTACGTCGTGATACCAGAAGGCGATTGCGACAAACATCGCAATCGTTGTCCCCATCTTGAGGGCTTCGCCGATCATCCAACTCATTACAGTCTCGGCGCCGCCCTGGCTTTTCAATCGTGCCGCGAACAACGCGCCCGGCACCCAGCAGATCGCTCCCCCCAGGAGCGCGGACAGCGCAGCAGCGCCCGGCGGCTTGTAGAACAGCCACCACAACAGCGTTGCGACCAGGGACAAAACCATTTGCGCCGCGACGACTCTGAACGGCGTCACGCGCGATGGACGACCCACACCGGGACCAAACAGCTTTTCCGCCTCGGCCCGTGTGAGCGGAACGATATTGTTATCTTCCTGCGCGTCATCCCACGCTTCGCCCGGGTCGAACTGCCGACTGCCGGACGTCTCGGGAGCGGAGCGTTCAGCGCGGTGTCTGTCGTCACCATTCTCCGGCGACAGATTCGACGTTTTGACCGCCATCGCAATGTTCCGAAAGTCTCGTTCAGCCCGCGAATTTACGCAGCGCTTACGGGGTTGCCGTGCAATTAAATCCGGGCGATTGTAAGCGATAGTTGCAGGCAATTCAAGACTTTAGGCCGGCCTATAACGGCGTGAAGCGTGCCTTCGCCATGCGGTAAAACGTATGCTAACGACGCTAAACACGTCGAATGTAAGGTGGGCGGGGGGCGGCAAATCCCGTGCGGCGCATCGCATGGGTCGAAGCTTGTCGGCAGACCGTTTCGACGCTGCGACGGACGTCTCGAAAATGCAACAAATGCCTCTTTTTTAAGGTGCAAATGGGACAGATCATCGATTGACCTGAATCATCAGGGCCGCGAAAATCAATGATGGTCAAGCGGCTTTGTGATAGCGGCACGCAAGGATGGTCACCGCGCACGTACCGGCCACTCAAAACTAGTATTCCTTATTATTTTCGCGCGGGTTATTTAGGAATCCACGGTAATTGTTCGCACTGAGATAGATTGACTCGCGGCGCTGCTCATGCACAGGCCGCTCGTCGTTCGCCACCTTGCCCTGTCGTGCGTATCTCCGCTCAAACGTTCGCGCTCCCGCGCAAGCGAACCAGAATGCCTTCCAGCGCATCGAGATCGCCGAAGTCGACCAACACCTGGCCGCGACCGCGTCGGCCGAGCTTGATTTTCACCGTCGCCGCCAGCAGGTCCGATAGTTCCTCTTCCAGCCGTCGCGTGTCGCGGCCGCCATCCGGATTCGCGCGCACCTTGACCGCCGGCGTCACCTTCGTGGTCATCGCGACCAGCTTTTCGGTCTCGCGCACGGACAAGCGCTTGTTGACGACCTGGTTGGCCAACGTGATCTGCGTCGCCGCATCGACGGCGAGCAGCGCACGAGCGTGGCCCATGTCCAGATCGCCGGCGAGCAACATCGTCTGCACCGGCGTCGCGAGGTTAAGCAGACGCAGCAAGTTCGACACCGCGCTACGCGAACGGCCCACCGACTCCGCCGCCTGCTCGTGGGTGAAATTAAACTCGTCGAGCAGGCGCTGGATGCCCTGCGCCTCTTCGAGCGGATTCAGATCTTCGCGCTGAATGTTTTCGATCAGCGCCATCGCAGCGGCGGCCTGGTCCGGCACGTCCCTCACGAGCACCGGCACCTCGTCGAGGCCCGCGATGCGCGCCGCGCGAAAACGCCGCTCGCCCGCGATAATCTCGTAGCGATCCGCCGCGATCGGACGCACCAGAATCGGCTGCATCAGTCCTTGCGCGCGGATGCTCGCCGCGAGCTCCTGCAGCGCGCCTTCGTCCATGCGCGTGCGCGGCTGATATTTGCCCGCCTGCATCTTGGCGAGCGGCAGCACGTTCGGCGCGCCGTCGATCACCACCGCCTCGGTGATATCCGCGGTGCCGCCGAGCAACGCTTCCAGACCGCGGCCAAGTCCCTTCTTCCTTGCTACTGCATTCATCGTGCTTCCTCGATCCGCTTAGGATGCCTGGTGCGCGTCGCTCAGCGCACGCACCCGCTCAATCATTTCAGCGCCGAACTGCACGTACGCCTGCGCGCCACGCGACGCCCTGTCAAACACCACGCCCGGCAGCCCGTAGCTGGGTGCCTCGGCCAATCGCACGTTGCGTGGAATTACCGCATCGAACACCTTGTCGCCGAAATGCTCTTTCAATTGATCCGAGACTTGCTGTTGCAACGTGATGCGCGGATCGAACATCACGCGCAGCAGACCGATCACCTTGAGATCGCGATTCAGGTTCGCGTGAACCTGCTTGATCGTATTGACGAGGTCGGACAGCCCCTCGAGCGCGAAGTATTCACACTGCATCGGAATTACGACGCCGTGGGCGGCGCACAGTCCGTTGAGCGTTAGCAGCGACAAAGCCGGCGGGCAATCTATCAGCACGAAATCGTATTCGCCTTCGACCGCCGAGAGCGCCGTCTTCAGCTGACGCTCTCGATGCTGCATGCTCACGAGCTCCACTTCGGCGCCCGCAAGCTCGCGGTTCGCGGGCAGCACGTCGTAGCCGACCGCCTCGGGCCGCACACGCGTATCGGCCACCGGGACGTTGTCCACGAGCACCTCGTAGACTGTGTTCGTACACTCGGCCTTGTCGATACCACTGCCCATCGTGGCGTTGCCCTGCGGGTCCAGATCGATGAGAAGGACTCGCTGTCCCTGCGCTGCCAGGCTCGCGGCCAGATTGACTGTGGTGGTCGTTTTGCCGACGCCGCCCTTCTGGTTCGCAACGCAGAAGATTTTTGCCATCGTTGGTGTGTCCCTATTGCTGCTTGGATGAAGTGAAAATCGTTGGGGGTGCTTCGAGGCCACAGCGGCCATCAGCTTTCGGCGTCCACCCGCACCTCGATCAGATGCCGCTCGGCGTCAAGCGACGGCACGTTCAGCCTGATGATCTGTTCCATGTGGCAGCCCGCCGGTAACCGCCCGATTTCGTCATCCGGCCGCACACCTTTCATCGCCCAGATCGCGCCGTGCTCCGCAACCAGATGACGGGCCAGTGTAACGAAATCCGCGAGTTCTGCGAATGCGCGCGAGACGATTACGTCGAACTTTGCCGGTACTTCGGCGCCGGGCCGCAGCGTCTCCACACGGCCGGTCACGACCGAGAGGTTCGCGAGGCCCAGCTCGGCCTTCGCCTGTGCCTGAAAGGCGGTTTTTTTATGAACGATGTCGTTCGTGGTGACGGTCCAATCGGGCAGCACGATCGCGAGCACGATCCCCGGCAGACCGCCGCCCGAACCGACGTCGAGCACCGACGATGGCCCACGCGGCGCCAGATGCGGCACGATCGACAGCGAATCGAGGATGTGCTGGATCAGCATCTGCCGCGGATCGCGGATCGCCGTCAGGTTGTAGACGTTGTTCCACTTTGCGAGCAGCGCGACATAATCGAGTAGCTTGCGCTGCTGCTCGTCGCTCAGATCGATGCCAAGCTCGTGGACACCGTTGGCCAGCAACGACGTCAGCGCCTGCTGGTCGACTCCCCTCTGCGCAATCGTCATTGCACCACCGGCTTGCTGTCGGCGCCGGGTTCGGCGGTTTTCGACGGACGACGTCCCAGACCGCGCTTCAGATGCACCATCAGCAGCGAGATAGCGGCCGGCGTGATGCCCGAAATACGCGACGCCTGTCCAATCGTTTCCGGCCGGAACTGCATCAGCTTCTGGCGGGCTTCGAACGACAGCCCGCGTACCTCGGTGTAGTCCAGCCCTTCCGGCAGACGCGTGTTCTCTTGCGCCTCGTTGCGCTCGATCTCATCGGCCTGCCGGTCGATGTATCCCTGATATTTGACGCCAATTTCGATCTGTTCCTTGATCTGCGCGAGCAGCACTGGGTCTTCGGCCAGCGCTTCGGGCGCGCCGCAGGCGCCATCCCGCAGTCCGCAGACGCCGTCGTAGCTGACGCCCGGACGACGCAGCAAGTCTGCGAGGCTGTATTCGTGGTCGATCGGCTTACCGAGCAAGGCTGTCGCTTCGTCGGCGGATAACGTCTTAGGATTGACCCACGTTGAACGCAGGCGCTGTGTTTCACGTGAAACAGCGTCGCGCTTGCGGCTGAATGCGTCCCAGCGGGCGTCATCGACCACACCTAGTTCACGGCCGATCTCCGTCAGACGCATATCGGCGTTGTCTTCGCGCAAGCTCAGACGATATTCGGCACGGCTCGTAAACATCCGATACGGCTCTGACACACCGCGCGTGACCAGATCGTCGACCAGCACGCCAAGATAAGCCTGATCGCGGCGCGGGCACCACGCGTCCCTGCCTTGCACGAACAGACCGGCGTTGATACCGGCTAGAACGCCTTGTGCCGCCGCCTCTTCGTAGCCGGTCGTGCCGTTGATCTGACCAGCGAAGAACAGCCCACTGATCACCTTGGTTTCCAGCGATGCCTTGAGCCCGCGCGGATCGAAATAATCGTACTCGATCGCGTAGCCGGGCCGCAGGATATGCGCATGCTCAAGGCCGCGCATCGAACGCACCAGCTCAAGCTGCACGTCGAACGGCAGGCTCGTCGAGATTCCGTTCGGATAGAACTCGTTAGTCGTCAGGCCTTCGGGTTCGAGATAAATCTGATGCGATTCCTTCGACGCAAACCGATGAATCTTGTCCTCGATCGACGGGCAATAGCGCGGCCCCACCCCTTCGATCACGCCCGTGTACATCGGCGAACGATCGAGACCGCCGCGAATGATGTCGTGCGTGCGTTGATTCGTATGCGTGACCCAGCACGGCACCTGGCGCGGGTGCTGCTCGACGCGTCCGAGGAACGAAAACACCGGTACCGGATCCAGATCGCCCGGCTGCTCTTCGAGCTGGGAATAGTCGATCGTACGGCCGTCGATGCGGGGCGGTGTGCCGGTTTTCAGACGCCCTTGCGGCAACTTCAGCTCTTTTAGCCGCGCCGACAGTGAAACCGCAGCCGGGTCGCCGGCGCGGCCGCCGGTGTAGTTGTTCAACCCCACGTGAATCTTGCCATCGAGGAACGTGCCGGCCGTCAGAACCACCGCGCGCGCGCGGAAACGAATGCCCACTTGCGTGACGGCACCGACGACGCGATCACCCTCGACCATCAGATCGTCCACGGCCTGCTGGAACAGCCACAGGTTCGGCTGATTCTCCAGACGATGACGAATCGCCGCCTTATACAGCACGCGGTCAGCCTGAGCCCTCGTAGCGCGAACCGCCGGTCCTTTCGACGAATTCAGGATCCGGAACTGGATGCCGCTTTCGTCGGTCGCGGCCGCCATGGCGCCGCCGAGCGCGTCGACTTCCTTGACCAGATGGCCTTTGCCGATACCGCCGATCGACGGATTGCAACTCATCTGCCCTAAAGTCTCAATGTTATGGGTCAAAAGCAGCGTTTTATTGCCCATGCGCGCCGACGCCAAAGCAGCTTCGGTGCCGGCATGACCACCGCCGACGACGATTACGTCAAATTCTGTGGGAAAAAGCATCGCGGGATCTCACGCCAGATCGTCGCGTGAGCCTTTAAAGGAAATGTATGGGCGGATTATAACGGGTTCGGTTTCGGCCCGAATTTCGTCCGATTGGCGAAACGATAAAAAAGCGGTGTGTTTCACGTGAAACACACCGCTTCCTGAGAGAGCAACCGCCCAAAAAGTGCGGACTTACGCGACCTTTTTAGCCAGGCCGAGATAGGTTTCGATCACGCGCGGATTCTGCGCGAGGTCAGTCGCCGGTCCTTCCAGTGCCAGTTCGCCGGTTTCCAGCACGTAACCGTAGTCCGAGATCTGCAACGCAGCGCGCGCATTCTGCTCGATCAACAGCGTCGCGACACCGGTCTGCCGCAGCGCGCTGATGATGTGGAAAATCTCCTTAACAATCAGCGGCGCTAGACCGAGGCTCGGTTCGTCCAGCATCAGCAGATCGGGTTTGCCCATCAACGCGCGGCCGACCGCGAGCATCTGCCGCTCGCCACCGGACAGCGTGCCGGCCGCCTGCTTGCGCCGCTCCTTCAGTCGCGGAAACAGCTCGAACACCGGTTCCAGCTGATCGAGAAAATTGCGCTCCCCTGCCCGCTTGCGTCGGTAGGCACCAAGCAGCAGATTATCTTCCACCGTCATCGACGCGAACAGCTCACGCTTTTCCGGCACCAGGCACATACCGAGCGCGACGCGTTTTTCGACCGGCACCGCGCTGACGTCATCTCCCTGATAGGTAATCGCGCCTTTCGCATGGCCGGAGGTCGGCAACGCGCCCATGATCGCATTCAGCAGCGTCGATTTGCCGGCCCCGTTCGGGCCGATCACAGAGACGATCTCCCCCGCCCGCACCTTGATCGCCGCATTGTGCAGCGCCTCAACCTTGCCATAGCGGACCGACAATTGATTCACCTCGAGAATCAGCCCCGCCGCCGCTACGCCGGTCGTCGTCCTGTTTTCCATCATTCCACCCCACCCAGATAGGCTTCGAGCACTGCGGGATCCTGCTGCAGTTCCTGTGGCAGCCCCTCGGCGATCCGCGTGCCAAATTCCATGACCACGAGCCGGTCCGTCAGATTCATCACGAAATCCATGTCGTGCTCGACGAGCAATATGCTCATCCCCTCCGCCTTCAGCCGGCGCAGCAGATCGGCAAGCTGCAGCTTTTCCTGATAGCGCAAACCTGCTGCCGGTTCGTCGAGCAATAACAAAGTCGGATCGCAGCACAGCGCGCGCGCAATTTCTAGTATTCGCTGCTGACCGAGCGCGAGGCTGCCCGCTTCGTCGTACATATGCTGTTCGAGGCCGACGCGACGAATCTGCCGTGCGGCTTCAGCCATCAGTCGCGCTTCTTCTGCGCCGTTTAGCCGCACGACGCTGCGCCACACGCCCGCGTGGCCACGCAGATGCGCGCCGATCGCGACGTTCTCGAGCACGGTCATGCCCGGCAGCAGCTTCACGTGCTGGAACGTCCGGCCGATGCCCCGCTTGACGATTTCACGTGAACTCAGCGCATCGATGCGCTCGCCGTGGAACGTGATCTCGCCGCTCGACGCCTGGAGCACGCCCGTCACGAGATTGAACGTCGTCGACTTGCCGGCGCCGTTCGGC
Organism: Paraburkholderia sp. HP33-1; assembly: GCF_021390595.1. Lineage (NCBI taxonomy): Bacteria > Pseudomonadati > Pseudomonadota > Betaproteobacteria > Burkholderiales > Burkholderiaceae > Paraburkholderia > Paraburkholderia sp. HP33-1. Next base: position 3,402,465 of record NZ_JAJEJR010000001.1, read on the forward strand.
CCGATCAGCCCGATGATTTCCCCTGCTTTGACCTCGAAGCTCACGTCGTTCACCGCGACGAGGCCACCGAACTGTTTGCGCGCCTTGTTCACCGTCAGCAGGTCTTCGCCGGCCCGCGGCTTGTTGCGCTGCGGCAGAGGCTCCGCATGATCCGCGAGATGCGCACGTGGGCCGCGCGGAAAGAAGCGCGCGACGAACGGCCATACGCCCTGTCGCGCGTACTGCAGCAACAGCACCATGATGATTCCGAACACGATCACTTCGAAGTTGCCGTTCTCGCCGAGCAGTTTCGGCAGCAGCGTCTGCAGATAGTCCTGCAGCACGGTCAAAATCGCCGCGCCTAGCACCGCGCCCCAGACGTGCGAGACGCCACCCACCACTGCCATGAACAGAAACTCGATGCCGTGATTCAGGCCGAATGGCGTGGGATTCACCGCGCGCTGCAAGTGCGCGTAGAGAAAGCCCGACACAGATGCGAGCACCGCCGCATAAACGAAGATCACGACGCGCATCCAGCCGGTGTTGACCCCCATCGACTCTGCCATCAGACCACCACCGCGCAGCGCGCGAATCGCGCGGCCCGGCCGGCTATTAAGCAGATTCTGAACAGAAACGACCGCACCGAGCACGACCACCCAGATCAGGTAATAGATATGGCGGCCGGACTCGAGGTTTATCCCAAAAACATTCAACACCGGGATGCCGTTGATCCCGTCGTACTTGCCAAGCATGTCCAGATTGCCGAACAGGTAAAACAGCGCAAGCCCCCACGCAATCGTGCCGAGCGGCAGGAAGTGGCCCGACAGACGCATCGTCACGAGACCGAGCATCAGCGCGATCAGCGCAGTGACGATCACGCCAGCGATCAGCGCGAGCCACGGCGACACGCCGAAGTTCGTCGTCAGATACGCGGTCGCATAGGCGCCGATGCCGACGAACGCGGCCTGCCCGAAGCTCGTCATGCCGCCGATACCGGTCAACAGCACGAGGCCGATCGCGACGATCGAATACAGGCCGATGTAGTTGAGCAGCGTGACCCAGTACTCGGGCACATGAATCGGATGCGGCAGCGCCGGTAACGCGAACAGGACGATGAGGAACAGCCAGAAGAACTTCTTTTGCATGATCCGTTTCATCGCGTCACTCCCCTTCCTCTTCGGCATGCGGGCTCGCAAGACTGCGCCACAGCAGCACCGGGATGATCAGCGTGAACACGATTACTTCCTTATAAGCACTGGCCCAGAACGACGAATACGACTCCAGCAGACCAACGAGAATCGACCCGGCCGCCGCGAGCGGATAGCTGACCAGACCGCCGATGATTGCGCCCACGAAGCCCTTCAATCCGATCAGGAAGCCCGAGTCGTAGTAGATCGTGGTGAGCGGTGCGACGAGGATGCCGCACAACGCGCCAAGCCCCGCTGCGAGCGTGAACGCGAGACGTCCCGCCTGCGTCGTGCCGATGCCGACGAGCCGCGCGCCGAGCCGGTTCACCGACGTCGCGCGCAACGCCTTGCCAGAGATCGATCGATCGAAGTAGAGATACAGCGCGCCGATCAGAAAGACCGCGGTGCCGATCACCCACAGGCTCTGCCCGGAGATCGACAGCGTGCCGACGTTGAACGTCGCATCGGAAAACGCGTTGGTGCGCGAGCCCTCCGCGCCGAACATCACGAGGCCGAGACCGACCATCGCGAAATGCACGGCCACCGCGACGATCAACAGCAGCAGCGTGGTCGCTTCCGCGATCGGCTCAATTGCGAGCCGATAAACGAACGGCCCCATCGGAATCACGATCAGGAGCGTCAGCGCGATCTGCACAATCATCGGCAGCGGCTGCAGGAAAATGCCGCGCGTGAGCGCGTAGACCGCAATCGGGAACAGCAGGTACTTCCCTGCCAGCACGGGCAGCGTACGTGCCGCACGTCGGCGTCGCTCCACGCGCCGCAACACGGCTGTCGTCTCGACGACGAAGCATGCGGCGCCCATCGCCATCAACAGCCAGCAAGTGGCCGGAAACTTCTGCGTCTGAAGTGCGGCGAGAGTCAACGCGCCGTACGAAACGAACTCCCCTTGCGGGATGAAGATCACCCGCGTGACGGAGAACACCAGCACCAGCGCAAGCGCGAGCAGCGCGTAGATCGCGCCGGTCGTGATGCCGTCCTGCGCGAGGATCGCCGCAATTGATAGATCCATACTTCCTCGTCCTGAAGCGTCGAAATCGAAATACCGGGAAACGGTCGTGACGGCGCGGCTCGTACTCGGCCATCGACCTGCAATGCCTGAAAAGACAACCGCCGCGCCGTGTCCCGGCGCGGCGGTCGATGCCATTGTCGTCGAACACAATGGCAATGCGGCGTCATGCACCGCAGATTGCGCGAGAGGCGCGTACCGCTAGTTGTCTTTGTAGAGGGTCTTAATCGTTCTGCAGCTTCCACTTGCCGTCGACGATCTGCACGATCACGCGTGCGCGCTGGTCGAGGCCGTTGTGGTCGGTCGCAGTGGTGTTCATGATGCCGTGCGACACCGGCAGCTCCTTGATGTTTTCGAGCGCATTGCGCAGCGCCAGGCGGAACTCGGGCGTGCCCGGCTGCGCGGTCTTCAAGGCGACCGGAATCGCGGCCTGCAGCATCTGGCCGGCATCCCACGCGTGACCACCGAAGGTCGCGACCGAACCCGCGCCATACGCCTTCTCATACGCGCTCTTATAGGCTTCCGACGACTTCTTCACCGGGTTCGAGTCCGGCAGCTGATCGACGACGAGAATCGGACCGGCCGGCAGAAGCTCGCCTTCGCAATCCTTGCCGCAAACGCGCAAGAAATCGTTGTTCGCGACACCGTGCGTCTGATAGATCTTGCCCTTGTAGCCACGCTCCTTCAGCGTCCTGGCCGGCAACGCCGCCGGCGTGCCCGAGCCCGCGATCAGCACCGCATCGGGATTCGCGCCGATCGTCTTCAGCACCTGGCCCGTCACCGATGCGTCGGTGCGGTTGAAGCGCTCGTTCGACACGATCTTCAGGTTGTGCGCTTTCGCCGCGGCGTCGAACGTCGTGTTCCAGCTTTCGCCGTATGCATCCGAGAAGCCGATGAAGCCGACCGTCTTCACGCCGTGATGCTGCATGTAATCGGCGATCGCATCGGCCATCAGGCTGTCGTTCTGAGGCGGTTTGAACGCCCATGCGCGCTTCGCATCCATCGGCTGGATGATCGCTGCCGATGCCGCGAGCGAGATCACCGGCGTCTTGCCTTCGGCGGCGGGATCGAGCATTGCGAGCGAATTCGGCGTGACGGTCGAGCCGATGATCGCGTCGACGTGATCTTCGTCGATCAGCTTGCGCGTGTTCTGCACGGCCTTGCTGGTATCCGACCCGTCGTCGAGAATGATGTACTGCACGCTCTTACCGGCAATCTCCTTCGGCAGCAGTGCGATCGTGTTCTTCTCAGGAATCCCGAGCGATGCGGCCGGCCCTGTCGTCGACAGCGTGACACCGATCTTCACCTGCGCGAATGCCGCCCCCGCGCCGCACATCAGCGCCATCGCGATGCTGGTGCGTACCCAATGCCTTGTGATTTTCATTGCGAGTCTCCAAACGCCTTGAATAGCGCCTCTCTGTAAGCCGGCTTGCTGGGCCGGGTGTCTGAATCTATTGAGCGGGACCAGGTGTGCCAAGCATGGTTTTCCCTGCTCGACGCGCATACCTTCGCCTTTCTGTGCCGCGGCTGTGTTCCGATCAATCACCGACAAACCACTAATATGTTAGTAGCTTGCGTTCTGCGATATCGACGGTCAAGAGAGCGTGCACTAAATGCGGGTTTGCCCTGAAGCAGCGAAACCACACTTTTGCGCGCTGCCGACGCCATGCCCAGGCAATAAAAAAGACGCGTCAACTGCACGCGTCTTTTTCGATGAGGTCCCTCGGCGCAGAGCCTTCGCTCAGTCGCTGGTCAGCTTCCACTTGCCGTCGACGATCTGCACCATCACACGCGCCCGCTGATCGAGACCGGCGTGGTCGTTCGCGCTCATGTTGAAGATGCCATGCGACGCGGGCAGATCCTTCGTGCCTTCGAGCGCGGTGCGCAGCGCCTCGCGGAATGCCGGCGTGCCGGGCGGGCCCTTCTTCAATGCGAGCGGGATCGCATGCTGCAACAGCAGGCCCGCGTCCCATGCGTGACCGCCGAACGTCGACACTGAGCCCGCGCCATACGCGGTTTCATACGCGTGCTTGTACGCAAGCGCGCTCTTCTTCACCGGATTCGCATCGGGCAGTTGCTCAGCGACCAGCAGCGGGCCGGCGGGCAGCCACGTGCCGTCGCAATCCTTACCGCACACGCGCAGGAAGTCGTTGTTCGCGACACCGTGCGTCTGATAGTACTTGCCCTTGTAGCCGCGCTCCTTCAATGTTTTCTGCGGCAGCGCGGCCGGCGTGCCCGCGCCCGCGATCAGCACCGCGTCCGGGTTCTGCGACATCATCTTCAGCACCTGGCCCGTAACCGATGCATCGTTGCGAGCAAAGCGCTCGTTCGCGACGATCTTGATCTTCGCCAGGTCAGCAGCCTTGCCGAATTCCTTGAACCAGCTTTCGCCGTACGCGTCGGAAAAGCCGATGAACGCGACCGTTTTCACGCCGTGATTCGCCATGTGCTGCGCGATCGCGGTAGCCATCAGGATGTCGTTTTGCGGCGTCTTGAAGACCCATCCGCGCTTCGCGTCCATCGGTTCGACGATGCCCGCGGCCGCGGCCATCGAGATCATCGGCGTAGAGGTTTCGGCGGCGACGTCGATCATGGCGAGCGAGTTCGGTACGACGGTCGAGCCGATCAGCGCATCGACGTGGTCTTCGCTAGTGAGCTTGCGGGTGTTCTTGACCGCCTGAGTGGAGTCCGTCGCGTCGTCGAGGACGATGTAGTCGATTTTCTGGCCCGCTACTTCTTTCGGCAGCAGCGCAATCGTGTTCTTTTCCGGAATCCCGAGTGAGGCGGCAGGCCCTGTTGCCGACACGGTGACGCCGATTTTCACGTCCGCGAATGCATGACCGCTCCATGCAGCCGAAACTCCAGTGGCGACCACTGCCGCGCTGATCCATCGCAATGCCGACTTCATCCTGCTCCTCTATTAACCCCATTATTCAATTGCAATTAAATCCACGAATTTAATTGCCGACCCAGTGGTCGGTAAATGACGAGTTTAGCGGACGCAAGCGCCGCGCTGCAAGCAGCTCGCAGACTTGCGACGTTTAAAGACAGCGCTTCGCGGGGAATAAAAAATGGCTTGCGGATTAGCCGGATATTGCGCCGAATAAATTCGAGAGCGCAAATGAAAAAGCGCTGTTGGATATCAATCCAACAGCGCTTTCTTCTGGGCACTTAGTGCCTCAATTGTCTCCTCGTTCTCCACCTGCAAATTCGTGGTGCATCAGAACTGGGTGAAGATTAAACGACCGCCTAAGCTGTAACAACTAGCAATTACCCTAGTGGTGCACTGCGGCACCGAACTGGGGCAGGTTCGGCGGATTTACGCCGCACAATTTGCCGCAAGTTCGCTCAACCCTCTGATTCAGCGGACCTTCATGAAGAGGTGCAATTAGATCGGATGCCGAAGGAATGGTTTATCGCACTGCATCAAGCGCGCGACCTTGCAGGCCCGATCAAACAGATGATCTCAAGCTCGCAGCGGCCGCACACGTGCGACGATCTCCCCAACGATGCCGCGTCGGAACGCAAGCACACACGCGATAAAGATCAGCCCAGTGACGATCGTCACCGACTCGCCGAGTGAGTGGAACCAGTCGATGCCTGTCACCGACGCCAGCGCCGAGCCGATATCGCCGAGCCGGTCTTCGAGCGACACGATCAGCGCGGCGCCAAGCAAGGGGCCAAACAGCGTGCCCATGCCGCCTACCAGCGTCATCAGGATCACGAGGCCGGACATCGTCCAATAGGCATCGCTCAGCGTTTCGAAGCCTTGCACCAGCACCTTCAGCGAACCCGCGAGGCCCGCGAGGCCAGCCGACAGAATGAATGCGAGCAGCTTGAAACGGTCGGTATCGTAACCAAGCGACACCGCACGCGGCTCGTTTTCCTTGATCGCGACGAGTACCTGCCCGAACGGCGAATGCACGATGCGCACAATCAGCAGGAACGCTGCGACGATCACCGCGAGCACGACGAAATACAGCGCGACATCCGAGGACAGACTGAGCATGCCGAACAGCTTGCCGCGCGGCACGCCTTGCAGGCCGTCTTCACCGTGCGTGAATGGCGCCTGCAGGAACACGAAGTAGACCATCTGCGCGAGCGCGAGCGTCACCATCGCGAAGTAGATGCCCTGACGGCGAATCGCGAAGAAACCGACGACGAGCCCAAGCAGCGTCGCCACCGCGGTGCCGCTCACCACACCGAGTTCCGGCGAAAAGCCGAGCGTCTGCATCGCATAGCCTGCCACGTAGCCAGCCGACGCAAGGAACATCGCGTGACCAAAGGACAGCAAGCCCGTATAGCCGATCAGCAGATTGAAGGCGGCCGCGAACAGCGCGAAGCACAGCACCTTCATCACGAAGAGCGGATAGATGCCGAGCACCGGCACCGCGAGCAGCACGATCAGCAGCAGACCGTAGAGCACTTTTCTCTGCATCATTTTTCCCTGCCGAAAAGACCCGCCGGACGCACGAGCAGCACGAGCGCCATGATCACGAAGACGACGGTCGCCGACGCTTCGGGGTAGTACACCCGCGTCAGTCCTTCGACTACGCCGAGCATCAGGCCGGTCAGAATCGAGCCCATGATCGAGCCCATGCCGCCGATCACGACCACCGCGAATACGGTGATGATCATCGACTGGCCCATCAGCGGCGACACCTGAATCACCGGTGCCGCGAGCACACCGGCAAACGCCGCAAGCGCGACGCCAAAGCCGTAGGTCAGCGTGATCATCAGCGGCACGTTGATGCCGAACGCCTCGACGAGCTTCGGGTTTTCGGTGCCCGCGCGCAGATACGCGCCAAGCCGCGTCTTCTCGATCACGAACCACGTCGCGAAGCATACGACGAGCGACGCGACGACCACCCACGCGCGATAGTTCGGCAGGAACATGAAGCCGAGATTGGTCGCGCCCGACAGCGCCGCCGGCACGTCGTACGGCTGGCCCGACGAGCCGTAGATCGAGTGGAACACGCCTTCGATCACGAGCGTGAGACCAAACGTCAGCAACAGACCATACAGATGATCGAGCTTGTAAAGCCAGCGCAGCATCGAGCGCTCGATCACGATGCCGACCAGCCCGACGATCAGCGGCGCGAGCACCAGCATCACCCAGTACGGCAGATTGAAATACGACAGCCCCATCCACGCGAGCATCGCGCCGAGCATGAACAACGCGCCATGCGCGAAGTTGATCACGTTGAGCAGGCCGAAAATCACTGCCAGCCCGAGGCTCAGAATCGCGTAGAACGAGCCGTTCACGAGCCCGAGCAGAAGCTGGCTCAGCATCGCCGGTAGCGGAACGCCAAAGATGTCCATTGAAGCCCTTAGCCCTTCAAGCCATCGTCAAGGTGAGATCGGTTACGCACGATCCGGCCGCCACGCGACGAGCGGATGCTGCTCATCACGTGCGGCATCTGAAACGCTTAACCGCCAGCGCGCGCCCCTGCACCGCCGGCGGTTCTCCCAGGTCTGCGCGGTCCGCGACCGCTTACTCGGAGCCCGCGCTTACTTCCACATCGCGCAGCGGGTCTGCGCCTTGGTCGTGAAGGCCTGATCGCCAGGAATCGTCGCCATGATCTTGTAGTAGTCCCACGGCTCTTTTGATTCGGCCGGTGTCTTCACCTGCATCAGGTACATGTCGTGGATCATGCTGCCGTCCTCACGGATGTAGCCCTTCGCGTAGAAGTCGTCGATCTTCGTCTTGCGCAGCTGCGCCATCACCTTGTCCGGATCGGTCGTGCCGACCGCCTGCACCGCCTTCAGATAGTTCATCGTCGCCGAGTAGTCAGCAGCCTGCAGGCTCGACGGCATCTTCTTCATCTTGTCGAAATAGCGCTGCGACCACTTGCGCGTGTCGGCGTTCTTGTTCCAGTACCAGCTGTCGGTCAGCACGAGACCTTGCGTCGTGTCGAGACCGAGGCTGTGCACGTCGTTGATGAACATCAGCAGCGCGGCGATCTTCATCGTCTTCGGAATGCCGAACTCCTTCGCGGCCTTGATCGAGTTGATCGTGTCGCCGCCCGCGTTCGCGAGACCGAGGATCTGCGCCTTCGACGCCTGCGCCTGCAGCAGGAACGAGGAGAAGTCCGATGCCGACAGCGGATGACGCACCGCGCCGAGTACCTGGCCGCCGTTCGCCTTCACGACGTCCGAGGTCGCTTTTTCAAGCGCCTTGCCGAAGGCGTAGTCTGCCGTCAGGAAGTACCACGTCTTGCCGCCCTGCTTCGTCACCGCCGAGCCCGTGCCATTTGCCAGCGCGGTCGTGTCATACGCGTAGTGGATCGTGTACGGAGTGCATTGCTCGTTGGTCAGCGTATCGGCACCGGCGCCGACATTGATGTAGACCTTGTGCTTCTCGCCCGCGACGGTGTTCGTCGACAGAGCGGTCGCCGAGTTCGTGCCGCCGATCACCATGTCGACGCCATCGCGATCGAACCATTCGCGAGCGCGCGACGCCGCGATGTCCGCCTTGTTCTGGTGATCCGCGTACAACACCGTGATCGGCTTGCCGTTGACCTTGCCGCCGAAGTCTGCGACCGCCATCCGGATCGCTTCAAGACCGCCCGGCCCGTCGATGTCCGCGTACAGTCCCGACAGATCCGTGATGAAACCGATCTTCACGGCATCGTCGGCCGCTTGCGCGCTGCCCAGCGTCAGTGCGGCGCCGGCGGCGACCGCGAAACAGAGTGAGGCAAGCCGCGCGAGTGGGTTTCTTTTCATGCGTGTCTCCTGGTTATTCGCTTGTGGTTATCAGAGGCAGTCGGGCGTGAGGGAGTCCGTGTCTATACGCCCAGTAAATCATGGAGCACCGGCATCTTGCCTTCGAGCTCGCCGGCCCCGAAATGCTCGACGATCATGCCGTGTTCCATCACATAGAAACGGTCCGCGAGCGGCGCGGCAAAGCGGAAGTTCTGCTCGACCATCACGATCGTGTAGCCGCGCGCCTTCAGCGTGACGATCATACGCGCGAGCGCCTGCACGATCACAGGCGCGAGCCCTTCCGAGATTTCATCGAGCAGCAGCAGATTCGCGCCGGTGCGCAGAATCCGCGCGACCGCGAGCATCTGCTGTTCGCCGCCTGAGAGCCGCGTGCCCTGACTCATGCGCCGCTCGTACAGGTTCGGGAACATCGCGTAGATTTCCTCGAGCGACATCATGTGCGCCTTGTCGCCGATGGGCGGCGGCAGCAGCAGATTTTCCTCGCACGACAGGCTCGAAAAAATACCGCGTTCTTCCGGGCAATAGCCGATGCCGCAATGCGCGATGCGATGCGTGGGCAGACCGATCGTTTCGCGTCCGCCGATCCGGATCGAGCCGGTGCGGCGACCCGTGAGGCCCATGATCGCGCGCAGCGTCGTGGTGCGGCCCGCGCCATTGCGCCCGAGCAGCGTCACGACCTCGCCGCGGCCGATCGACAGATCGACGCCGTGCAGAATATGGGATTCCCCGTACCAGGCTTGCAGTCCCGCGATTTCCAGCGCGGGTGCGCCGCTTTTCGTTTCGTTCGCCTCGACGCCTTCGCGCTCGACCGTCGTATTCATGCGTGGGCTCCGGCGAGCGCCGCGTCGGCGCTGCCCATGTAGGCTTGCATCACGAGCGCATTCTTCGACACTTCCGCGTAGCTGCCCTCGGCGAGCACTTCACCCCGTTGCAGCACGGTGATCGTGTCGGAGATACCGGCGATCACGTTCATGTTGTGCTCGACCATCAGGATCGTGCGGCCCGCCGATACTTTTTTGATCAGCGCGGTTACGCGGTCGACGTCCTCATGACCCATGCCCTGCGTCGGCTCGTCGAGCAGCATCAGTTCCGGCTCCATCGCGAGCGTGGTCGCGATTTCGAGCGCGCGCTTGCGGCCGTATGCAAGCTCGACCGTCAACACGTCGGCGAAATCGGTCAGGCCGACCTGGGTCAGCAGATCCATCGCGCGATCGTTCAGACGCTGCAGCGTACGCTCGCTCTTCCAGAAGTGAAACGCGGTGCCGAGCGAGCGCTGCAAACCGATGCGCACATTCTGCAATGCCGTCAGATGCGGAAATACCGCGGAGATCTGGAATGAACGGATGATGCCGCGCCGCGCGATCTGCGCAGGACGTTCGCTGGTGATATCGATGCCGTTGAAAACGATCTGACCCGCGGTGGGCTCGAGGAATTTGGTGAGCAGATTGAAGCAGGTGGTCTTGCCCGCTCCATTGGGGCCGATCAGAGCATGGATCGAGCCACGGCGCACGCGCAGGTTGACCCCGTTCACGGCGACAAAGCCTTTGAACTCACGGGTGAGGCCGCGCGTTTCGAGAATCGTATCGCCGAGAATCATGTTCCCTTCCATACGGAGTAAGGCGAAGCATTACGATCTTTCCGCGCGAAGCTCTGCGCGACTTGTTATGTTGGCGGCACCCCTTGCCGCTCGTTGGCGTGCCGCACCAATCCCGATGTTACCCACGGCGCGGCACGCACATCGCTGACATTGTCGCGCCAATGATGCAGCGCATTCATTGGGATTTGCACTTAGTGAACGAGGCCCGCGCCGTGCGCACACGCAGCATGTCACACGGCTGACATCAACGCGGCGACACTCGTTGGCGCGGCCATGCTGCCGCTCACGCGCGCGCGACGATCCTCGCGGATCATGTCGCTCGCGCGCTCGGCGATCATCAGCGTCGGCGAATTGGTATTGCCCGACGTAATGTTGGGCATCACCGAGGCATCGACGACCCGCAAGCCTTCGACTCCGAAAACGCGTAGCCGGTTATCGACGACGGCGGCGGGATCGTCGCTCGTGCCCATGCGGCAGGTGCCGACCGGATGGAAGATCGTCGTGCCCACCGCGCCCGCGGCCTGCTGCAATTCTTCTTCGCTCTGATACTGGAGGCCCGGCAGAATCTCCCGCGGCTGATAGCGCGCGAGCGCGGGCGCAGCGACGATGCGACGCGTGAGCCGTAGCGCGTTCGCGGCGACGTGGCGGTCGTAATCGGTCGACAGATAATTCGGTGCGATCAACGGCGGCGCAGCCGCATCGGCCGACGCAATATGGATGCTGCCGCGCGACGTGGGGCGCAGCTGACACACCGAAGCCGTGAACGCGTTGAAGCGATGCAGCGGTTCTCCAAAGCGATCGAGCGACAAAGGCTGCACGTGATACTCGAGATCGGGTCGCGAGAGCGAGCGATCGTCGGCGTCGGACTTCGCGAACGCACCGAGTTGCGACGGCGACATCGACATCGGTCCGCTCTGAAACAATGCGTACTGCATGCCGATCATCAGCTTGCCCCACCAGTGCGCGGACAGTGTATTCAGCGTGCGCACGCCCTGCACCTGATACGCCATGCGCAGTTGCAGATGGTCCTGCAGATTTTCGCCGACGCCGCGCAGATCCTGAACGACCTCGATGCCGAGATCCTGCAGACGCGCGCCATTGCCGACGCCGGACAGTTCGAGCAGTTGCGGCGAGTTGACCGCGCCCGCGCAAAGGATCACTTCGCAACGTGCTTTGGCGAGATAGTCGACCTCGCCGCCACGATATTCGACCCCGCTGCAGCGGCGGCCATCGAACACGACACGCTGCGTGTGGGCACCGGTAATGACCGTCAGATTCCCGCGCTTCAGCGCGGGCCTCAAAAATGCCTTCGACGCATTCCAGCGAATACCGCGCTTCTGATTGACGTCGAAGTAGCCGACGCCGGTGTTGTCGCCGCGATTGAAATCGTCAGCGGCGGGAATGCCGGTTTGCTGCGCGGCTTGCGCAAACTCTTCGAGAATCTTCCATTTGAGGCGCTGCTTTTCGACGCGCCACGGTCCGCCTGCACCGTGCGATTCGGTGGCGCCGCCGTAATGGTCCTCGCTGCGCCTGAAGACCGGCAGCACCGCGTTCCATGACCATGCGCTGTCGTTCGTCACGCGCGCCCATTCGTCGTAGTCTTCGCGCTGGCCGCGCATATAGATCATGCCGTTGATCGATGAACTGCCGCCGAGCACGCGCCCACGCGGATACGACAGCGCGCGGCCGTTCAGACCCGGTTCGGCCTGCGTCTTGTACAGCCAGTCCGTGCGCGGATTGCCAATGCAGTACAGATAGCCGACCGGCACGTGAATCCAGTGGTAGTCGTCTTTGCCGCCGGCTTCGAGCAGCAGCACCTGGACGTCGGGATCTTCGGTGAGCCGGTTCGCCAGCACGCAGCCCGCGGTGCCCGCACCGACAATGATGTAGTCGAACTCGCCTTCGAGCCGCCGTGGGGTCCCGGGCGTACTGTCGCTATGACTCATCGTTCAGTCTCCTAAGCATTTTTGCCGCGCATGCGTGGACGCTTGAGCGTTCCAACGCATGCGCGGCGAAGGGCTTTTATTTTTTGTGGAGCGCGTGCGGACTTGATGTTGCACGCAACCGCCCGACTATTTGGCGACCGGCATCGTGAATTCAGCGCCCTTCGCAATGCTGTCGGGCCAGCGCTGCATGATGCTCTTGTAGCGCGTGTAGAAGCGCACGCCTTCCTCACCGTACGCGTGATGATCGCCGAACAGCGACTTCTTCCAGCCGCCGAACGAATGCCAGGCCATCGGCACCGGAATCGGCACGTTGATGCCGACCATGCCGATCTCGATCTGGCGCGAAAACGCGCGCGCAATACCGCCGTCGGACGTGAACAGCGACACGCCGTTCGCAAACTGATTCGCGTTGATCAGCTCGACCGCGGAAGCAAAGTCAGGCACGCGCACGACGCACAGCACCGGTCCAAAAATCTCCTCACGGTAGATCTTCATCTCGGGCGAGACGTCGTCGAACAGCGTGCCGCCGAGGAAGAAGCCCTTCTCGCGCCCCGCGACCGCATGACCGCGCCCATCGACGACGAGCTTTGCGCCCGCCGCGACGCCAGCGTCGATATAACCGACCACCTTGTCGCGATGCGCGCCGGTAACGAGCGGCCCCATTTCGGCGGCCGCTTCCATGCCGTCGAGGATCTTCAGGCTCTTCACGCGCGGCGTCAGACGCTCGATCAGCTCATCGGCGATATGCCCCACCGCGACCGCCACCGAAATCGCCATGCAGCGCTCGCCGGCCGAACCGTAGGCGGCGCCGATCAGTGCGTCGACGGCCTGGTCGAGATCGGCGTCGGGCATCACGACGAGGTGATTTTTGGCACCGCCCAACGCCTGGACACGCTTGCCATGCTTCGTGCCTTCCGTATAGATATATTCGGCGATCGGCGTCGAGCCGACGAACGACAGCGCGCTCACTTCCGGATGCACGAGCAGCGCGTCGACCGCGACCTTGTCGCCGTGCACGACGTTGAACACGCCGTCCGGCAAGCCAGCTTCCTTCAGCAGTTCGGCGAGCCGGTTCGACGCGGACGGATCGCGTTCGGACGGCTTCAGCACGAAGGTGTTGCCGCACGCGATCGCGACCGGGAACATCCAGCACGGCACCATCATCGGGAAATTGAACGGCGTGATACCCGCGACCACGCCGAGCGGCTGACGCAGATTCCAGTTGTCGATGCCGCCACCGATCTGATCGGTGAAGTCGGTCTTCAGCAGATTCGGGATGCCGCATGCAAATTCGACGATTTCGATGCCGCGCATCACCTCGCCTTTCGCGTCGGAAAACACCTTGCCATGCTCGCGCGTGATCAACTCGGCAAGTTCGTCGTGATGACGGTCGAGCAATTCCTTGAACTTGAACAGCACGCGCGCGCGTTTGATCGGCGCGGTTTCGCTCCATGCGGGAAACGCGGCTTTCGCGGCCGCGATCGCGGCATCCACCTCGGCGACGCTCGCGAGGGGCACATGCGCGCTGACCCTGCCGAGCGCCGGATTGAAGACATCGCCAAAGCGCCCGCTCGTGCCTTCGACGGGCTTGCCGTTGATGAAATGACTCAGCGCGCGTGCGCCAGCCGCCCGGCGTGCTGCGACGTCCTGGGCGCTTTCGTTCGGCGCGGTTTCGTTCTGATATGTCTCGCTCATCTCGTTCCTCTTCCTGTGAAATCTTCCGCTTCGCGCTCGATACTGCGCGCCGAAGCATGCTGAATGCCAAGCGTACGGCGCTTACGGACGACAAATCCAATGAGTAATGCTCAATTGCGCTATAAGCCGCGCTAATATCAGGTTATGGATCTGACTCTGCTTAGGGCCTTCGTCACCGTCGCACGCGAGGGCAACCTCACGCGTGCCGCGGTGCAACTGCACCTGACCCAACCTGCCGTCAGCCTGCAAATCAAGCACTTGCAGGAGACGCTCGACGTGACGCTGTTCACGCGGACTTCGCACGGGCTCGCGCTGACGCGCGACGGCCAGGCGCTGTTGCCGCACGCCGAACGCGCGCTCGGCGCGGCAGCCGACGTACAACGCGCCGCGCAGACGCTGCGCCAGGAGGTGCGCGGGCGCCTGCGCATCGGCACGATTCTCGACCCCGAGTTTCTGCGCCTCGGCGGTTTCCTGAAGCAGCTCGTCGAGACCTGGCCGCAGATCGAGACCGCGCTGCGCCACGGCATGTCAGGCTGGGTGCGCGAGCAGATTCGCGCGGGCGAGCTCGACGTCGGCTACTACATCGGCCTGCCGTCCGACGAGGACACCCGCGATGGCGCCACGTTTCACGCGGTCACGCTCACGCATTTCCAGTATCGCGTGCTCGCGCCGGCGGGCTGGAAAGATCGCGTGAAGGGTGCGCGTGACTGGCGCTCGCTCGCGGCGCTGCCGTGGATCTGGACGCCGCCGGCGTCCGCGCACAACCGGCTGCTGTCGCGGTGCTTCGGCGAGGCGGGCGTGAAGCCGGTCAAGGTGGCTGAGGTGGACCAGGAGCCGTCGATGCTCGATCTGGTCAAGTCGGGCGTCGGTCTCACGCTCGCGCGCGACGCGACCGCGATCGCCGAGGCGCATGCGCACGCGCTGACGATCGTCGACGGCATCACGGTGCCGACCCAGTTGAGCTTCATTACGCTCGACGAGCGCAAGGACGAGCCGGCGATCGCGGCGGCGTTGAAGCTGATCGAACAGCAGTGGGCGACCTGAGCGGGGGCGGTCCGACTCGCGTTGCGATATGAGTCTCGCTAATGCCCGCCCCTCTCCCACCTGAGCGCCGCACTGAAACCAACTTGTCACGAAGTTTTTGCTAGATTGTCGATCTACGCCCGCGCCGCGGCCTCGCGCCGCTTTCCCTTCCGCCTGACTTTGTCCTTCCCGGCGGCTTCTCCCCGGCAACACCAGCAACCGCGGAAGCCGCCGGTCACTCCATCCATCGACAGGAGCCTGACATGGCACGCAACATCGAAATCAAAGCCCGCGCCCAGCACTTCGACCAACTGCGCGAGCGCGCCGCGCAGCTCGCGACGGAGGCTCCGCTGATCTTCCGCCAGCAGGACTTTTTCTACGACGTGCCGCGCGGACGCCTGAAGCTGCGTCAGTTCGACGACGGCACGCCGGCCGAGCTGATCTTCTATCAGCGTGACGACCGCGACGGCCCAAAGGCGTCGTACTACACGCGCAGTCCGGTGACGAATCCCGAAGCAATGCATGCGCTGCTCGCGACCGCCCTGACCACCCGCGGCATCGTCTCGAAGGAACGGCACGTGTATCTGATCGGGCGCACGCGGATCCATCTGGATCGCGTTGACGGTCTCGGCGATTTCGTCGAACTCGAAGTGGTGCTCGCGCAGAATGACGACGAAGAAGGCGGGCATGCCGAAGCGCACGCGATGTTCAAAAGCCTCGGCGTGTCCGAAGCGGATCTCGTGCCGGTCGCCTATGTCGATCTGCTCAATGCCGAAGATCAGCCAAAACAGGCGGCATAAAGCTCGGGGCACCGCAGGAGCCGCGGCACCGTACGCGCGGCTCCCTCTTTCCACCTGCCGGCGTCGCCGGCAATCTCGTCAATCCCTCAACCCGCCGCCGCCCCCGGCGCCAGATGCCCCAGCGGCAACGGCCCATTGCGCTTGAACGTGGTCAGCACGATATTCGAGCGCACGCTATCGACGCCCGGCACGCGCATCAGCTTCTTCATCACGAAGGTCGACAGGTAATTCAGATCCGGCGCGACGATGCGCAGCAGATAGTCGGCATCGCCGACGACCGCATGGCATTCGAGCACTTCCGGCAGTACGTCGATTTGCTGCTGAAACTGCTCGATGATCGAATCGCCGTGATGCTTGAGCTTCAGGCTCGTGAAGGCGGTGACGCCGAGCCCGAGCTTTTCGGGCCGTAGCACGACGCGATAGCCATCCACCACACCGACCTGTTCCAGCCGCTGCAAGCGCCGTCCGATCTGCGACGGCGACAGCGGCACCTGCTCGGCCAGCTGCTGATGCGTAGCGCGGCCAAAGCGCTGCAGCACGTCGAGCAGCGCGAGATCGAAGTGATCGAGTTCCAGCATGTTCATTTCCCGCATCAAATGGCTATTTAATGCACGATTATTGCACATCGTCGCATCATCTCGCCAATCTTGCGCCCTTCCCGCGTGTGCTCCGCTCTACACTTGCATTCACCGATCTCACGCAATTCAAGCTGTTAGAGCAGCTTCGCCATGTCCACCGCCGCCAGCACCGCCAAACTCAAGGAACCGTTCGACGCCGGTCTCGAAATCCGCGCCGACTTTACGATCGACCAGCCGATCGAACGCTACGGCGCGGTCGATCATGCGGTCTGGCAACAGCTATACGCGCGGCAAACGACCTTGCTCGAAGGCCGCGTTTGCGATGAATTCCTCGCGGGCGTCGAGCGCATTGGCCTGCCGCCCGACCGGGTGCCGTGCGTCGCCGACGTCAATGCGAAGCTCACGCCCGCGACCGGCTGGCGCATCGTCGCGGTACCCGGCCTCGTGCCGGATCAGGTGTTTTTCGAGCATCTCGCGAATCGCCGCTTTCCGGTTACGTGGTGGATGCGCAGCCCGGACCAGCTCGACTATCTGCAGGAGCCCGACTGCTTTCACGATCTGTTCGGCCATGTGCCGCTGCTGATCAACCCGATGTTCGCCGACTACATGCACGCGTACGGCCGCGCCGCACTGGCGGCCAATCACGCGGGCGCGCTGCCGCTGCTCGCGCGGCTTTATTGGTACACAGTGGAGTTCGGGCTGATCCGCGATGCAGGGAGTCCGAACGGCGTGAAGATCTACGGTGCGGGCATCGTCTCGAGCAAGGGCGAGACGCTTTACAGCCAGCAGAGCGCGGCGCCGAACCGTCTCGGCTTCGCGCTGGAACGTGTGATGTGCACGCGTTATCGGATCGACACGTTCCAGAAAACCTACTTCGTAATCGATGACTTCGCGCAACTGTTCGGCGTCGCGCAAACCGACTTCGCGCCGCTGCTGGCGAAGCTCGCCAACGCACCCGCCTATGCGGCCGGCGACGTGTTCGACAGCGACTTCGTAATCACGCGAGGAAACCGCGAAGGCTGGCACACCAGCGATGACACACCATGATTCAGAAACTGACTTCCGGGGAGCGCACCCGGCAACTGGCGAAACTGCATGGCTGGGAAAGCGTGCCGGAGCGTGACGCGATTCGCCGCGCATTCGAGTTCGCCGACTTCAATGAGGCGTTCGGCTTCATGACGCGCGTCGCCATCAAGGCGCAGGAAATGGATCACCATCCCGAGTGGTTCAACGTGTACAGCAAGGTTGACATCATGCTGTCCACCCATGAAGCGAATGGCGTGACCGAACGCGACATCGCGCTGGCCACGTTCATCGACAGTATTGCTGCCTGATACAAATAATTACGGGCTTTGACGCGTGTTTATCCACGGCTGGTCGCGTAATCAGGCCACAATGAAAGGGCAATGCAGGCAATTCCCTGGGTAAACCTTCAGATCTACAGGCTATTATTAAGTTGAACGTAAGCTTCCCACGCCTGCCTTGCAATCGGGTCGAAACGATCCAGTGATAGCGACTTCTGACGCTGTACAATCAGCAGCGCATATGGCTTGGAGAGCGCGCTTGCCTCCTTGCACAGAACGAGTTCGTCGCCGCTCGAAGGTGAGCGGGCGCGCCAGAAGTTGATCGCGGCTTCCAGTTCGTGAATGCTTATCTCGGACATGACTTCGCGACGGCTGGTAAGGTGCTTCGAGGCAGCTCGACAGCGGCTTTGCGGCGCGTTTTCCGCCGCTTCGCACGCTGCCTGTGTAGCAGGCGCCCCGGCGAACCACTTGCCCAAACGCCTAAACCCATTGTACTTGAGCGAAATCCATGCGACTCCTTCTCATCGAAGATGACCGCCCCATCGCACGCGGCATCCAAAGCAGTCTCGAACAAGCCGGCTTCACCGTCGACATGGTCCATGACGGCATCTTTGCCGAGCAGGCCCTCACGCAAAACCGCCACGAACTCGTGATTCTCGATCTGGGTCTGCCGGGCATCGACGGCATGACGCTGCTGTCGCGTTTCCGCCAGAGTAATCGTCACACGCCGGTGATCATCCTGACCGCGCGCGACGAACTGAACGATCGCGTCCAGGGCCTGAACTCGGGCGCCGACGACTATATGTTGAAGCCGTTCGAACCCGCCGAGCTCGAAGCGCGCATTCGCGCGGTGATGCGCCGCAGCGGTCCGCACGGTGACATGCCGCGCCCGGAGGTGTCGCTGGGTGGCGTACGCCTGTCGGGCGTCGATCGCCGCATCTTCAACGACGACAAGCCGCTCGAGTTGTCGCCGCGCGAGTTCGCGGTGCTCGAAATGCTGCTGCTGCGTCATGGCCGCGTGGTCAGCAAGGCGCAGCTTCAAGATCACCTCACGCACTTCGGCGGCGATCTCGGCGATACCGCGATTGAAGTCTACGTGCACCGCGTGCGCAAGAAGCTCGAGAACTGCCGTGTCGAAATCGTCACCGTGCGTGGCTTCGGCTACCTGTTGCAGGAAATTCGCCAGGCCGCATGATCGTCGTGAAGGCCGCGCAGCGAGTCGCGGCCTGACGGCCCCGGACCGGCGCCGCGCAGCGGCTGCGCCCGCTGCGCGCCGTGCCGGCATCCAAACGGTCTCTGGGCGCTTCGCGTCGTTGCCACCGCAGTTGCCACTTTCCCGCGCGTACGAACATGCACCAGCCGGCCGCCAATAGTCTGCGCCGCACGCTGCTGCGACGCCTCGCTGCTCCCCTGTCGCTGCTCGCGCTGATGAGCGGCCTGATCGCTTACTGGCTCGCCTGGCAGTACACGCAGCACGTGGTCGACCGCTCGCTCGCGGACCTCGCGACCGCAATTTCCAAACAGATTCAGATTGCCGGACCGGACGCGCCCGTCACGGTGCCGCCGCTCGCGCAGGCGATGTTCTCCGACCCGGTCGAACATCTGGTCTACCGGATCAGCAACGGCGAAACCGAAATTGCCGGCGACAACGATCTGCCGCTGCAAGGCACCAACGTGCGCCGCATGCATTACGCATACGTATTCGAGACGCAGCACCAAGGCGTGACCGTGCGCGTCGCGCAGGTGCGGGTCGATCAGCCGAACGGCAATCCGATCGTCGTCGAAGTGGGCCAGCCGGTGCATCACCGCTTCCGCATCGCCGCCGAGTTCCTGGTTGCGATCATGATGCCGCTATTGTTGCTGCTGCTGGCCGGCTGGGTGATCGTGTGGCGCGTCGTCAATCAGCAGCTCAATCCGCTGACTGCGCTCGCCGATTCACTGAACCGGCAGACCCACACGTCACTCGAACCGGTCGACGAAACCTATGTGCCGGTCGAGATCCGTCCGCTGACGGGCGCGCTGAATGCGCTCCTCGATCGTTTGAAAGCCGCCCTCGACGCCCAACGCAAATTCATCGCCGATGCCGCGCATCAGTTGCGCACACCGCTCACCGCGGTGAAGCTGCATGCGGAGCAGGCCGCCGTCGCGCGCGATCCGCAGCAGACGCTCGCGGCCGTGCGCGAGCTGCGCGCCGCGGCCGATCGCGCGGTGCGGCTGTCGAATCAGTTACTGTCGCTCGCGCGCGCCGAGCCAGGCGAGCAGGCGGCCCGCTTCGTCAATCTCGACATGGCCGCGCTCGCATTCGACACCGGCGCCGAGTGGGTGCCGCGCGCGCTTCGGGTACACGTGGATCTCGGCTTCCAGCGCCTCGACGATCCGTCGAACGGTGAGCCGTTGATGGTGCGCGGCAGCCCGGTGCTGCTGCACGAAGTGATCGCGAATCTGCTCGATAACGCGCTGAAGTATGTGCCACCCTCGCGCGCCGACGGCGCCCGTATCACGGTGACGGTTTCGCAGGCCTCGAATGACGATCTGCGCATGGCCGAGATCGTCGTCGAAGACAACGGGCCAGGCGTGCCGCGTTCGCAGCAGGCGGATCTGTTCAAGCGATTTTTCCGGGGCGACGGGCAGGCCGACGCGGGCGTCGACAGCGGTGCGGGTCTGGGCCTCGCGATCGTCCACGACATCATGGTGCTGCATCATGGCAGCGTGCATTACGAGGATGCGCCGGAGGGAGGCGCACGCTTTATCGTGAGAATTCCGTTGTTGCCGCGAGGTGAGTCCGCAGGTGCTGGCACCGCCCACGATGCCAATGCGCGGCGCACCACAAAAAAACCGGCGCACTCGGCGCCGGTGGATTTATAGGGATGTGAGCGGCCTCACTCCCGGGCCGCGCCTCATTTCTTCTTCGATTTCTTCGCCGACTTGCCCGACTTCTCCGGCTTGCTGCCGCCCTTGCCCTTCTGCGGCGGCGCCAGCATCGTGCCGCGGCACTTGCGCGCGCCGCAGCGGCATTCGTATTCCTTTTTCAGCTTCTTTGTCTGACGCGCGTCGATCACGAGCCCGTAGTCGTAAAAGACTTCCTCGCCTTCGGCGATATCGCGCAGCGCGTGCACGTACACGTGCCCGTCGATTTCCTCGGCCTCGCAGTTCGGCGCGCACGAATGGTTGATCCAGCGCGCGCTATTGCCGTTCACCTTGCCGTCGATGACCTTGCCGTTATCCAGCGCGAAATAAAACGTGTGATTCGGTTCGGCCGGATTATGCGGATGACGGCGCAACGCTTCTTTCCAGCTAATCCGCTCGCCCTTGTATTCGATCAGCCGCTCGCCGGCCGCGATCGGCTCGAGAGCAAACACGCCTTTGCCGTGCACACCCGAACGGCGCACGGCGATCCTGCGTGAATTCATTGAATGAATCCTTGTGAAGAACTGGGGAATGAAGTCTGGCAATCGTCAGGCGCGTCTTGCGCGCGGCTTTTTCTGACGCGAATAACAAACGCGGCGCCCTGCGAGCGCCGCGTCGACTTGCGACGCGCATCGCGCCACAACCGGCATCCTACACGCTGTCGGCGACTTCCTTCAACAGTCAGCCGCTCCGTTTGTTCAACGTACGACGGGCGTCACCGTTGACCGAACGAAATCTCGCCGAACAGCGCTTTCTGATCGCGCGGCTGCGAACGCCAGTACTGCGGCGGCGCTTCGACGGTCGCGCCGAGTTGCGCGGCGGCATGCCACGGCCAGCGTGGGTTATAGAGCAACGCACGAGCCAGCGCGATCAGATCGGCATCGCCCGCTTCGATCAACTGCTCGGCGTGCAGCGGATCGGTGATGAGTCCGACGCCGATCGTCGCGAGACCGGTTGCGTGCTTGACCGCCTTCGCGAACGGGATCTGATAGCCCGGTTCGAGCGGAATTTTCTGCAACGGCGACACGCCACCCGACGACACGTCGATCCAGTCGCAGCCGCGCTTTTCCAGCTCGTGCGCAAACGCGATCGTGTCTTCGAGCGTCCAGCCGCCTTCGACCCAGTCAGTCGCCGACACGCGCACGCCGACCGGTTTGTCGGCAGGGAATGCGGCACGCACGATGTCGAAGATTTCGAGCGGAAAACGCATGCGGTTTTCGCGCGAGCCGCCGTAGTCGTCGGTGCGCTGATTCGCGATCGGCGACAGGAACTGATGCAGCAGATAGCCGTGCGCGGCATGCACTTCGAGCGCATCGATGCCAAGACGCGCGGCACGCCGCGCAGATGCGGCGAACGCCTCGCGAATCCGGTTCAGGCCGGCGACATCGAGCGCCAGCGGCGGTTCCTCGCCCGGCTTGTGCGGCAAGGACGACGGCGCATGCGGCAGCCACCCGCCTTGCGACACCGGAATCAGCTGACCGCCTTCCCACGGCACATGGCTTGATGCCTTGCGGCCCGCGTGCGCCAGTTGCATCGTCACGTTGATATGCGAATGCTTGCGGATCGTGGCCAGCACCGGCACGAGTGCCTCTTCGGTCGCGTCGTCCCACAAGCCGAGGTCGCCCGGCGTGATGCGGCCATCCGGTTCGACTGCGGTTGCTTCGATGCACAGCATGCCCGCGCCGGACAGCGCGAGACTGCCGAGGTGAATCATGTGCCATGCGGTCGCTTCGCCGCGTTCCGCGGAATACTGGCACATCGGGGAGACGACGATACGATTGGGAAGCGTCACGCTACGCAGCGTGAGCGGAGAGAAAAGCGCGCTCATGGATTACGCCCAATGAAAGCCCGAGAGCGATCGAGCATAGCACTGCAAGGGGTTTACTGCATGAACGTGGCGCCTGGTCGGACGCCAACGGGGCCATTCGGTTAGCCAATCAGACTTTCGACTCGACCTGATCGAGCCATTCGCCGAACATGCGACACGCGGCGGCTTCGAGCGCGGGGCCGTATCGAGCGGTGTCGGCGCGCAACTGACGCGCGTCGATGCCGCGGCCGGCCAGTTCGTTCGCATTCCCAATCAGCCAGGGCTCGAACCGGTCGGTGCGAATCTCAGGATGACACTGCAAGCACAGCACGTGATCGCCCCATGTGAAGGCCTGATTCTCGCAGGCCGGAGTCGAAGCGAGACGGGTCGCGTTGGCGGGCAGATCGAAGGTATCTCCATGCCAATGCAGCATCGACGTATGAGCGCCATCCAGATGGCGCAGCGGCGAGACGCGACCGGCATCGGTCAGCGTGAGCGGCGTCCAGCCGAGTTCGGCCTGAGCCGCAGGATAGACGCGCTCACCGAGCGCCCGCGCGACCAGTTGTGCGCCGAGGCAGATGCCGAGCGTCGGCAGACCGGCCGCGATGCGTTTTTCGATCAACGACAGCAGCGGCTTGAGCGTGGGGTAGAGCGCCTCGTCAGAGGCGCTGATCGGGCCGCCGAGCACGACCATCAGCGACGCGGCAACCGGATTGGGCGCCTCGATACGGGCGAGGCCCACATCGAGATAGCGGACCGGACGCCCGCGCTCGCCGAGCACGAGCTCGAGACTGCCCAGATCCTCGAAGTGCACATGGCGAATGGCCAGTACTTCCCGGTTCATCGGCCTACCCTATCTTCAGGTTAACTAACGACTTGCCGGCAACGACTCAATCCTTGCACGGCGCCAGCCGGCAGACAGACGGCGCATGCCGCCCGCCGCTGCCGGCCAGGCCATGTTAGCGGATTGCCCCGGAAGACGCCGCGTTACTGGGCGAAGATCTTCCAAGTTTTCTTCTGGGTGGCGACGTCCGCGGTTTCGTGCACGGAGCAGTCGAGACGCAGATCGGTGTCCGCCATGTTCAGGTCGAGCAGCGCGCAGTGATGCGGCGTCTTCTTTGGATTCTTGCTCGGCTGCAAATGCGTGCAGCTCAGGCACATACGATGCGACGGGATCGTGTTTTGCGCTTCGAGCTGATAGATGGTCTTGAGCAGCGTGCGATAGAACACGGCCTGCTCCTCGTCGCGCAGCGTACCGACCGCCTTGCTCAGGAAGTCCGGCCATTGCGCGGCGCGTTTGGCCGCGGTGCGGCCACGCGAGGTCAGGCGTACCGCGAGCGCACGACCGTCGTCGAGTGCGCGACGCTTTTCGACCAGGCCCTTGGTTTCGAGCGTGCTCACCGCATCGCTGGTGGTCGCGGCGGTCAGCGCCGTTTCACGCGCGATTTCGCCGAGACGCATCGGCCCCTTGCGTTGCATCAACAGCACGAGGATTTCGCCCTGGGTCGGCGTAAGGCCTGCGGCTTCCGCCCATTCCCAAGCCTGGCTTCGCATCGCCGTGCTCAATCGCAAGAGGCTGTGGGTCACTCGCCCGTTTGCCTGTTCTCCGTATACGCCTTCGCTCATAATCTTCGATTCGTTTATTTACCGTTTCGGTGCGATGCCGGCGACTGCTTGCCGGAATACGCCCGTTGCGTGTGTGGGGTAGCTTCTCCCAACCGCGGATGAAGCCGTTTTTACTATCTCAAAAATATACCGCCTTGGAAGCTCCAGGCGGCGAAAACGACATTCTATGCGAGAGCTGCAAATCGTACAGCTAACTTATCCAAAGGGGGCTGTGGATAAGCAGGGGAAAACGTTTGGACAGCCTGTGCAGCGTTTTACAACAAGCACTTGCAGCAAGTTGAACGATTCCTCGGTTCTGCTTGCAGGGCTTGGCCGACAGCGGTTTTACGAGCCCAGTTATCATTTCCCCAGCGCGTTGACTTTGCAAGAAATTATTCAGTTGTCCACAGCCTTTAGCAAGCCTGCTTACGAATACTACGCTTGTATACGTAAAGTTTCGGAAAACCTGAAGGGCTGCGCGCGTGAAAAATCATAAAAAAATTTTTACGAAAAAAAACCCGCACGCGGCGGGTTTCGTCGAAACGTCGCGTACGTAGCGCACGCAAACGTTTTTTTGCAGTCTTCACGACTACGCACGCCACTGCAGACACTGTTGCCGCACCACTTCGTGTAAGGACTTTTCCTGCGCAAACACGCTGCGTAGCCACTTCGCGTCATTGACCTGGCCACGCGCGATCGCGCCGATTTCGGCCAGTGCGTTGACCGAACCGAGCGCTTGCGCGTGCGGAGCGATCCGTTCGAGCGTTTCGAGGATATCCTCGGAAATCGTCTTGCGTTCCCCGGTTTGCGGATTGATGCAGGTACCGCCGAGTCCGAAGCGGCAGGCCTCGAAACGGTTGAACGTGTAGACCAGATAGTCGTCTTCCTGCGGCGTGATCGGCTTGTCGAGCAGCAGATGACGCGCGAGCGTCTGGATGTAGCAGGCGATAGCCGCGGCGCGATCCACCGAAAACGGCGTATCCATCACCCGCACTTCGATCGTGCCGAAGCCGGGCTTCGGGCGGATGTCCCAGTAGAAATCCTTCATGCTGTTGACCACGCCCGTGTGGACCATCTTCGAGAAGTACTCCTCGAAGCTGTCCCACGTCAGCACGAACGGCGCCCGGCCCGACAGCGGAAACGCGAACACGGAATTCAGCCGTGCCGAATGAAATCCGGTATCCACGCCCTGCACGAAAGGCGACGACGCCGACAGCGCGATGAAATGCGGGATGAATCGCGACATCGAATGCAGCAGATACAGCGCGCTGTTCGGATTCGGGCACCCGATGTGCACGTGCTGGCCGAACACGGTGAACTGCTTCGCGAGATAGCCGTACAACTCGGAAAGATACTGAAAGCGAGGCGTATCGACGATCTGCCGCTCACTCCATTGCTGGAAGGCATGCGTGCCGCCGCCGCACAGGCCGACGTTCAGATGATCGGCTGCGGACACCAGCGTGTCGCGAATCTTGCGTAGATCGGCGACCGCCTGCTCGTGCGACGTGCAGATACCGGTCGACAGCTCGATCATGCTCTCCGTGATCTCCGGCGTGATATTGCCGGGGATTTTTTCATCCTTGATAAGGCGCAGCAGGTCCGTACCGGCTTTGGTCAGATCATAGTCATGCGTATTGACGATCTGCATTTCGAGCTCGATACCGAACGTAAACGGTTTCGAATCGATGAAGGGTTCGAGTGACATGGCGTCCCCTAGGTCAGGTCGTTTGAAGCGATGGTGTTGAAAAAGGGTTCGTGAAACGCGCGAGCCAACAAAATGCGCGTTTCGCGCTTACTCCTCGCGCCGCTCAGCGACGAGCGCGAGGCTGCGATAGACGAGCCACGGCCCGAGAATCTGCAGCACGAAGATCGAACACATGACGATCGCGCGCAGTTGCGGATCGAAATTCGGATAAAGGTTGTAGGTGTCGTCGACGAGCAGATACGCAAGCGCCGACATGGGTGACAACGACAGCCCCAGCGCCACGCCCTGCTTCCAGTTCAGGCCGCTTGGCTTCGCAAACGCAAGCACGCCGACCAGCTTCGCCGCGAGCCGCGCAACGATCAGCCCCAGCGCCGCAACTCCGCCCAACGCGATGTGCTTCCACTCGAACGACGTCAGCGTCAACACGAACAGGATAACGGTCAGCAGCCAGCCGGCCGTGCCGAAATGCTGCGGCCACAACTGCGGACGCGCTTCGTGATTCTTCACGATGATGCCTGCGGCGAGCAGCGCGAGAATCGTCGACAGCTTAAACAGATGCGCGATCGCGATCGCGAGCAGCACGAGACCGAACAGCGCGACGAACGAATGCTCGTCGTGCATGTTAAGGCGCCGATAAAAGAATGTGCAGGTGCGCGCGAGCAGATACGCGAGCACGAGCGAGCCGACCAGCAGATACAACGGCTGCAGGATGGTCGCAAACACGTTGCCGTAAACCTCCTGATGCAGCCAGCTCGACACGAGCTTTTCAATCACGACCGCATACATGCTGTTCAGCGCGGTCAAGGTCAGAAGACGCTGCGTGACCTGGCCTTCGGCGCGCAGTTCTGTTTTGAGCTGGATCACCATCGCCGGCGATGTCGCCATCGCGATCGCGGCGAGTACGGTCGCGACCATCAACGGCACGTGCAGGAACAGAAGCACCGGCAGTACCAGCACGAAAGTCAGCGTGGCTTCGGCGACGCTCGACAGGATCAGCCACGGATTACGGCGAATCCAGCGCAAATCCAGCCGGCTGCCCAGTTCGAACAACAACAGGCCGAGCGCGACGTCGAGCAGCGGCCGCGCGGCGCTCGCGGATTCCGCATCGATCACGCCAAAGCCAGCCGTGCCGGCCACGAGGCCGATCACCGCGTAGCCGGAAATACGAGGTAAACGCCAGGCGCGATAGCAGAGCTCGCCGCACAGACCGGCGGCAAGCAACGCAAGACCTGCCCAGAAAATGGCGTCAGGTGAAAGCGGCCACGCTGGCAGAAACGAAAACGCCGAATTCATCGTAATGGGTTCTCCTTGGCAGCAACGGCAGACGACACGAAACGACGCAGACGCACGCCGTGGCACGAGCGAACCGAGCGCGCTCGTTGTCGCAAGCGCTTCGCGAAGTCAGCGTTGCGAGGTTTCAATGATCGGATGATCGGAACGCGCCGCGCACGCAAAGAACCGCACAGAGTCCGGCACATTCACGGATGCGGCTGGTGCAACACGCACGGTGAAGGAACGCCGTCGACTTCGAATCAGATTCTGTTTGACCGGCACCGTTCCAATGCTGCGCGTGCCGCCAGATGCTGTGGCACGGCGCGGAAAAGAACGGGGATTGTGCCACAGCTTTTTCCGCATCGACCGAAAAGACGTTAACTTGCTGGCAAAACGGTAAATAAGTACGTTATTTTCGCGACGAACGGAAAAAGCGACCTTTTTTCGACATATCACGCCAGTTTCGACTACCTCGCGAACAGCGGACTCGAGCGCCAGTGTTTACGCGGCGCGTGTGATCTCGATATGTGGTTTCGTCTGCGTTTCCCGCTTGCTCGTTTACGCGCGTCTACGTTTACCCGAGGCAATGGGAGATCCGTTTACGCGAAATCGAATGGAATTCAGCCAGCCCGATGGGCGGGGCGTTAGCCCCCGGCTTTGCTGTTTACTGGTTTACCGTATGTATACGTAGTAACAGTTAACAAGATGCCTCGGTTTCTGTGGATAACCCACGTTTACCGAAATGAATCAGCGAGTTGCCGACCGCATAACCGGATGCACAGCATGTGCGGCAGCCGCCGGTATACGCGAGCAACTTTTCGCGCTTTTTCGCGACGTTCGAGTTACCCCGTTTACGTCCACAATGGTTCCACACGACTTGCGTAGGTTAACTGCGCAGTTATCCACAGGTTGCGGTGGATAAGCCGGAACGCCGGTTAACGCGGTTTACCCGGTGGGCGGCGCTCATCTGCCCGACGCAGTGGTTAACTTCGAAATAGTCACAGCCGGTTAACTGACCGTCCCTTGCCGCAACGCGCGCAGCAAAAAACGCGCAGGGTCGATGTCTTCGGCGAGGTCGCGTTCGAGCGGCCACGGCTCGCCTTCGATCTGCGATGCGATCAGCTCAGCCCCAAGCGCGGCCCACACCAGCCCGCGAGAACCATAGGCGAATGCGCCGTACAGGCCGTCGACGCGTGGCAGATCGAGCGGCCATGCACCGCGTAGGCGCGCAGCGTCGCGCGAAGCCGCGACTTCGTCGGCGAGCTGGCCGATCATCGGCATGCGGTCGGAGGTCACGCAACGAAACGCAACGCGACCTGCGAGCGAGGTCAGCGGCGCGGCATCGAGTGCGCCTGCGAACGCGGGCAGCATCTGTGCGACGCGCTCGATATTCTCGCGATGACCGTCGGCCCGCAATGACGTGTCGGGGTCATCGAGTTCATAGGTCGCCCCCGTCAGCGTGACGCCGTTCGCGAGCGGCACCGCGTAGCCCTCGCCGATCACGGGCAACGTGAGCGGCGCGACGGTACCCGCCGGCAGCAAGCTCAACTGACCGCGAATGCTGCGCGTCGGCGCATAACGCAAGCCGGCGATGGGCGCGGCTTCATGTGCGCCCGCGACGATCACGACCGGCGCACGCGCGAGCGCATTGCCCGCGGTGTCGAAGACGGTCCACTGATCGCCGGAACGTTCGAGACGCGCGACGTCGACGCCGAAGCGTCGTTCGACCAACCCGCCTGCCGCGGCGAGCTGCGCCGCGCACAGCGAGGCCGGATCGATCCAGCCGCCACGCGGAAAGAACCAGCCGCCACGCGCGATCGGCATGCCGGCGAGTTGCGCTGCATCGGCCGCGCCGACCGGCGTCACGTAGTCGGACGGATAGCGGAACGTGGCGATCGCGTCGCCGATCGCGCGCGCTTCGTCGTCGTCCGCGGCGATCTGCAGCAAGCCGCGATCGCCCCGCGCGAGTTGATGCCCTGCCCGTTCGAGCGCGGCCCAACGATTGAGCGCGTAAAGGAAGCCCGCGCGCGTGACGCGCGACGCGACGCTGTCGTCGCGCGAAATCATTGGGTGGAATACGCCGGCCGGATTGCCGGACGCGTCCTGCGCAACCGACGCATGCCGTTCGAGTGAAGTGACGCGCCAGCCACGTGCCGCGAGCCGTTCGATCACCGCGCAGCCAGCCAGCCCCGCGCCGATCACGACCGCATGTCGCGCGTCGTACGCGAACGGCGCGGGTGGCTCATAACGGCGCACGCGCCAGCGCGGCGCGAAGCGGCCGACCAGCATCGCGCGTTTCCAGCCGAAGCCGTCGACCTTCCGATACTCGAAGCCGCATTGCGTCAGTGCGCGTTTGACGTCGCCCGCGCTGGTGTAAGTGGCGAAGGTCGCATCATCGGCCGCGACGCGTGCGAGCGACTTGAAGATGGCCGGGCTCCATAGCTCCGGATTTTTCGCTGGTGCGAAGCCATCCAGATAAAACGCGTCGGCACGCAGCCGCAACGCGGGCAGGCTCTCGACTGCATCGGCAAAGATCAGCGTCAACACGACTCGTCCGCCTTCGAATTCGAGCCGGTGCGTGCCGGGCACGAGCATCGGCCATTCGGTCGCGAGCGTGTCCGCGAGTTCGGATATCAGCGGTTCGGAGATCGTCATCGCGAGGACGCGGCGCAAATCGGCAGCGCTAAACGGATGCTTCTCGGTCGACACGAAATGCAGCCGCTCGCAGCGTGCGGGATCGGCGCGCCATGCAGCCCACGTCACGAGAAAGTTGATGCCGATGCCAAACCCGGTTTCAAGCACGGTGAACGTGCGACGGCCTTGCCATCGTTCGGGCAATTCGTTGCCACGCAGAAAGACGTAGTGAGCCTGCTCGAGCGCGCCGACGGCGCTGTGATAGATGTCGTCGTAGAACGGTGAATAGGGGCTGCCGTTGTCGCGGAAAGCGAGGACGGCGGAGATCAGCGGATCGGTCATGCGCGACGAAAAAACACGCTCAAAAGGACGCTCGAAAGAGCAGGTTCGATGGACCGAGTCGGTGCGTGCCGCTCGCGATTCGTCCTAAAAGACCCACCGGGACACGTGCGGGCGCCTTGCCGCGTTGGAAAAAACCAACGCCAAGCCCCGCCAGGACTGGGTTTCAGGCCTCGTTTAGGGGGTGCAGAGGGGCAAAATTTCGATTTCCTCGCAAGAACGGCCCGAGAACCGCGCATTTCTTCGAAAGCCTTATCCTGATTGGGTTTGCGCTGCGCTATCATAGCAAGCGCCGCGAAGGGAGCGGCAGCACGGCCGCCGAACAGGGTTCTGTTTGGCGCGAGAGATCTTCAGGATCAGGACCGCAGCTGCTCGACGGCGCGGTGCGCGCACGTATAATCGGCGCGGTCGCGCTGTTCGTATCAACCTAAACTCAGAAAGGAACCTTAATGAACAAACAGGAACTGATCGACGCTGTCGCAGGACAGACGGGCGCCAGCAAAGCTCAAACCGGTGAAACGCTGGACACGTTGCTTGATGTGATCAAGAAGTCTGTGTCGAAGGGTGATGCGGTCCAGCTGATCGGCTTCGGGAGCTTTGGTTCGGGCAAGCGCGCAGCGCGTACGGGTCGCAATCCGAAGACCGGCGAAACTATCAAGATTCCGGCTGCCAAGACAGTCAAGTTCACGGCAGGCAAGGCGTTCAAGGACGCGGTCAACAAGCGCTAAGCAGATTACCGTCGGGCAGTTGACACCCGCGAGAAACCCGCCAATGGCGGGTTTTTTTTCGTCCATGCGGTGTGCTTCAAACACGCCGCGTGCTTCGCTCAGTCGTGACGATGCACGGTCTGGCCATGTCCGCAATGCTCGCAGTCGTCGCCGTGTCCGTGATGATGGTGATGGTGGCCGTGATCGTGATCGTGATCGTCATCATCGAAGTCCCACGCCGGGAACGGATCGGGGAACTGCTGCCAGGCTTGCGGCCCTAGCGCGTATTCGTCGTCGGTGAGGAGACACGCGTCGAACCTCGCGCGCCAGATGGCGGGATCGATATCGACGCCGATCAGCACGAACTCCTGACGACGATCGCCGATGCTCATATCGTCCGGTGCGCCGTACCAGTCCGCGGCGATTTCGGCGGCCAGCTCGTCGTCGCCTTCCGGCCATTCGCTGCGATCCTGCGCAGCCCACCACATGCCCGCCGGACCATGCCGGCAAGCGCCACCTGCCTGCGATAGCGAGCCGCCGATATCGTTGCGCGTCGCGAGCCAGAAGAAACCCTTGCTACGCAGCACACCCTTCCACTCCTGATGCAGCAACTCCCACAGCCGCTGCGGATGAAAGGGCCGGCGCGCGCGATAGACAAAATGGCCGACGCCGTATTCGTCGGCTTCGCTGTGATGCGTGTGGCCGTGCTGAGCGCCGTGCTCGTGCTCTTGTTCGTGCTCGAGCGCCGCGAGCCAGCCCGCCGCATTCGACGCCGCGTCGAAATCGAAGCGCCCGGTGTTCAGCACCTGGTCGAGCGGCACCTCGGCGAAGCGGCTCACGAGTTGCACGGCCCGCGGGTTCAGGCACGCGAGGATGCGCTGCAAACGTGCGAGTTCGTCGGCGCTGACGAGATCAATCTTGTTCACGACAAGCACGTCACTAAACTCGATCTGCTCGATCAGCAGTTCGACGACCGTTCGGTCGTCGTCCTCGGTGACTGCGATGCCGCGTTCGGAGAGCGCGTCGGCCGACGCGTAGTCGCGCAGGAAGTTGAAGGCATCGACGATCGTGACCATCGTGTCGAGCCGCGCGACATCGGCAAGCGACGCGCCGTCGTTGTCGTCGACGAACGTGAAGGTCTCGGCGATCTGTATCGGTTCGGTGACGCCGGTCGATTCGATCACGAACGCGTCAAAGCGCTTTTCGCCGGCGAGGCGATGGATTTCATCCAGCAGATCGTCGTGCTGCGTGCAGCAGATGCAGCCGTTCGTGAGTTCAACCACCTGTTCGCCGACACGTGGCGGCTCGGCCGGAGTCTGCACGAGCGTTGGGTCGATATCGACGGTGGCGAGATCGTTGACGATCACCGCGACGCGCAAGCCGGCGCGATTCGCGAGGATATGGTTCAGGAGCGTGGTCTTGCCGGCGCCCAGAAAACCGGAGAGCACGGTGATGGGCAATAGCGGCTGGTTCATCGCGGTACGGAATACGGGAAGATTGGAAGGCGTGCCGGGCGCGGGGTCAGTCCGTCGGCGCTGCGACGGCGCGGCGGCAGCATGAAGCCGCATTGTGCATCAAAACGGGTGCGGCCCGCGCGGGCCACGGCGCCAGAAAAAGCTTACTGCGCGGGCATCAACTTCCAGCTGCGCAGAATCGCGACGATCTGCTGGGCGTACTTGTCTCGCAACGCCGGTGTTTCCGAGTGGTAGGCACCGACCGCCTGCCAGGTATTGCCGTACTTGTTCATCTGGTGGCGCAGATGCCACGCCGCGATATAAACGTTCTTGCACGGCTCCATCAGCGTGCCCTGCGAGATCCCGTACTGCGCGAGCACCGGCAGATGTATCGAATTGATCTGCATCACACCGTAGTCGGTCGAGCCATTCGCGTTCTTGTGCTGGGCATCCGGCCGGTTATGCGACTCCTGCCAGGCGATTGCCCGCAAAACGAGCGGATTGACCTTCTGGTACTTCGCCGCCTCGTCGAAGCAGTCGGCGCGCGCGGAGGCGGCTGCGGCAAACAGCGCGAGCGTGGCGGTGACGGTGACAAGCGGACGTTTCATCAATCAAGACGACTAATTAAAGTCGAGGTAAGAATTGGTAAGGCGGTTTGCCGGCCGCTATGCGGCCGCAACAGCAAGCTGGCCGGGCGTTTGTCGGACATCGGGGAAAACCCGTGTCAGCAAACACAAAACAGCGAGTCGAACGGCTCGTATCATACCGGCAGTCCGATCATCGTCAAGTTGGCTAACCGACATAAGACCGCATAAGCCCGGCTAATGTCGGGAGCGTACGGTGGTGCCGGTTAGCTTTCATTTTAATAACGGCAGCGTGAATCTTTAACGGATTCGCATGCGGTCGCTCGTTTTGTTTCAAATCCGACATGAAAAGCTGTTACTGTTCGATCTTTTCGGACGTCGGGGCGCCTGAGCTCGAAGCGAAGTTCGCTGTTAAGGCGGGCTCACAGGCCGATTGGGCGGCGGCTTGCTGCCAGGTCCGCATCGCATGACCGTCGGTGGCCGAGGCTGCCGGTATCGATATCACATCCCATGAGAAGAAATAGTATGGCTTTGCGTCGCGTTGCAACGGCGCTGCTGGTGGCTGGACTGATCACCGCGCAGGCAGCACAGGCACAGGTGACACTGAACTTCGTCAACGCCGACATCGATCAGGTCGCGAAAGCGATCGGCGCTGCGACCGGCAAGACGATCATCGTCGATCCGCGGGTGAAGGGGCAACTGAACCTCGTCTCCGAAAACGCGGTGCCCGAGGATCAGGCACTCAAAACCTTGCAGTCCGCGCTGCGCATGCAGGGCTTCGCGCTCGTACAGGATCATGGCGTGCTGAAAGTGGTGCCCGAGGCGGACGCCAAGCTGCAAGGCGTGCCGACCTATGTGGGCAACGTGCCGACCGCGCGCGGCGACCAGGTCGTCACACAGGTCTTCACACTGAGGAACGAATCGGCCAACAACCTGCTGCCGGTACTGCGTCCGCTGATCTCGCCGAACAACACCGTCGCAGCCTACCCCTCTAACAACACTATTGTCGTTACCGATTACGCCGACAACGTTCGGCGCATCGCGCAGATCATCGCGGGCGTCGATAGCGCGGCGGGCCAGTCGGTTGCGGTCGTGCCGCTGAAGAACGCGAACGCGATCGACATCGCGCAGCAGCTGAACAAGATGCTCGACCCGGGCTCGATCGGCAGCACGGACGCGACGCTGAAGGTGTCGATTTCGTCTGATGCGCGCACCAACTCGCTGCTGATGCGCGCATCGAACACCGCACGCCTCGCGGCGGCGAAGGAGCTCGCGAAACAGCTCGACGTGCCGACCACGATGCCCGGCAACATTCACGTCGTGCCGCTGCGCAACGCGGATGCGACAAAGCTCGCGCGCACGCTGCGCTCGATGCTCGGTAAGGGCGCCGGCGGCGAAGGCGGTTCGTCGGCTGGCTCGAACGAGGCCAACGCGTTCAACCAGAACGCCGGCGGTGGGGGCGGCAGCAGCACTTCGACGGGCGTTGCCGGCACGGCGCCGTTGCCGTCGGGTGGTCTCGGCAGCAGTTCGATGGGCTCGTCGCCGATGGGCGGCTCTTCCGGTTCGGGCAAGGAGTCCGGCGGCTTCCTCGGTGGCGACAAGGAGAAGGGCAGCGAGGACCAGGGCGGCGGTATGATCACCGCCGATGCGGCGACCAACTCGCTGATCGTCACGGCGCCCGAGGCGGTGTACCGTAATCTGCGCGCGGTGATCGACCAGCTCGATGCGCGTCGCGCTCAGGTGTATATCGAGGCACTGATCGTCGAGCTGAATTCGAATACGAGCGGCAACCTCGGTATTCAGTGGCAGGTCGCGAACGGTAACTTATTTGCCGGTACCAACCTGGCGACTGGCTCGGGCAACAGCATCATCAACCTGACGGCCGCGGCGGCCGCGGCTGGATCGACCGGCGGCCTCGCGACGGCGCTGGGCACCCAGGGCCTGCAACAAGGCCTGAACGTCGGCTGGATTCACAACATTTTTGGCGTTCAGGGTCTCGGCGCGTTGCTGCAGGCGCTGTCGCAGACCGCCGACGCGAATGTGCTGTCCACACCGAACCTGATCACGCTCGACAACGAAGAAGCGAAGATCATCGTCGGTACCAACGTGCCGATCCAGACCGGCTCGTATTCGAACCTGACGAGCAGCACGACGAGCACGGCTTTCAACACGTTCGACCGCGTCGACATCGGTCTGACGCTGCACGTGAAGCCGCAAATTACCGATGGCGGCA
Organism: Paraburkholderia sp. HP33-1; assembly: GCF_021390595.1. Lineage (NCBI taxonomy): Bacteria > Pseudomonadati > Pseudomonadota > Betaproteobacteria > Burkholderiales > Burkholderiaceae > Paraburkholderia > Paraburkholderia sp. HP33-1. The sequence goes on from NZ_JAJEJR010000001.1 coordinate 3,437,574, forward strand.
TCCTGAAGCTGCAGCTCTACACGGAAGACTCGGCGATCGTCAACGGCACGAACAACGCGTCGACGAACCCGCAGGGCCCGGAATTCACGAAGCGTTCGATCCAGTCGACCGTGCTGTGCGATAACGGCGAGATCATCGTGCTCGGCGGCCTGATGCAGGACAACTACCAGGTCAGCAACAGCAAGGTGCCGCTGCTTGGCGACATTCCCTGGCTGGGCCAGCTGTTCCGCTCCGAGCAGAAGACGCGCGACAAGACCAACCTGATGGTCTTCCTGCGCCCGGTGATCCTCGCCGACCGCGAAACCACGCAGGCCGTCTCGGCGAACCGCTACGACTACATCCAGGGTGTGCAGGGTGCGTACCGTTCGGACAACAGGGTCATGAAGGATCACGACGATCCAGTCGTGCCGCCGATGCCAGTCGGCCCGAGCCAGGGCGGGGTGCCGGCGATGAACCTGTTCGACCTGAACCAGATGCGCCGCCAGCAGCAGGCACCGCAACCGATCCCTCAACAGGTTCCTCAACAGATGCCGCCGCAGGCGGTGCCGCAAGCCGCCGTCGTCGATCCGGCAAGCGGCGTGGTGTCGAGCACGGTGTCGCCGGGAGCGCATCCGTGACGCAGACGCCCGCGCAAACCGCGCCATCGCAACGTCTGCTGAACAGTGACGGCGCCGACGGCGAGCGCGCGGCGCCGTCGCCGCTTGCCGCCCGGCTCGTGCCGTACGGCTTTGCGCGCAGCGGCCAGATTCTGGTCGCGCATCAGCATGCCGACAGCCTCGAAGTCTGGATCAGCGAGCGCACGAGCGAAGCCGCGCTTGCCGAAGTCGCGCGCAATTACGGCACGGTGTCGGTCGTGCGCATGCCCGCCGACGAGCTCGCGCAGGCGATCAACCAGGCGTATGCGCGCCAGGACGGCAGCGCTGCGCAGGTGGTCGGAGAAGTGGAAGGCGAAGTCGATCTGTCGCGTCTGATGCAGGACATCCCCGAGGTCGAGGATCTGCTCGAGTCGGAAGATGACGCGCCGATCATCCGCATGATCAACGCGCTGCTCACGCAAGCGGCGCGCGAGCAGGCATCCGATATCCACATCGAGCCGTTCGAGAATGCGTCCGTGGTGCGCTTTCGCGTCGACGGCACGCTGCGTGATGTGGTGCGGCCGAAAAAAGCGCTGCACGGCGCGCTGATCTCGCGGATCAAGATCATGGCGCAGCTCGACATCGCGGAAAAACGTCTGCCGCAGGACGGCCGCATCACGCTACGCGTCGGCGGTCGCCCGGTCGACGTGCGCGTATCGACGCTGCCGACCGGTCACGGCGAGCGCGCGGTGCTGCGTCTGCTCGAAAAAGACGCGGCACGACTCAATCTCGAAGCGCTCGGCATGGCGTCCGACACGCTCGGCCAGTTCGACAAGCTGATCGGCAAGCCGCACGGCATCGTGCTCGTGACGGGCCCGACCGGTTCCGGCAAGACCACGACGCTGTATGCGTCGATGTCGCGACTGGAAACGGCGACCACCAACATCATGACGGTGGAAGATCCGATCGAATACGACCTGTCCGGCATCGGCCAGACCCAGGTCAACGAGCGGATCGGCATGAGCTTCGCACGCGCATTGCGCTCGATTCTGCGTCAGGACCCGGACGTCATCATGATCGGTGAAATCCGCGACCTCGAAACCGCGCAGATCGCGGTGCAGGCATCGCTGACGGGCCACCTGGTGCTCGCGACGCTTCACACGAACGACGCGGCATCTGCCGTCACGCGACTGACCGACATGGGCGTCGAGCCGTATCTGCTGGCGTCATCGCTGCTCGGCGTGCTCGCGCAGCGGCTGGTGCGGCGTCTATGCCCGGTGTGCCGCGAAGAGCGCACCGAAGAGGACGGCAGCAAGCGCTGGCATCCGGTCGGCTGCGACCGTTGCGGCCAATCCGGTTACGCGGGACGGCGCGGCGTCTACGAGTTGCTGCTGATCGACGAAACGATCCGCTCGCTGATCCACCGCAACGCGGCGGATGCCGAAATTCTCGAAGCCGGCCGTTCGCAGGGCATGCGCACGCTGCGCGACGATTCGGAGCGTTGGCTTGCGTCGGGACTGACGTCGCTCGAAGAAGTGATTCGCGTGACGGGCGGAGCGTAAGCGCATGCCGGCATTTCGTTTTGAAGCGATCGACGCGGCGGGCAAGCCACAAAAAGGCGTGCTCGACGCCGACAGCGCGCGCGGCGCGCGCACGAGCCTGCGTTCGCAGGGGCTCACCCCGCTCGTCGTCGAACCAGCGGCATCGCGCACGCGCGGCGAGCGCAATCGGCGGCTCGCGCTCGGGCGTCGTCTGTCGCAGCGCGAGCAGGCCATTCTGACGCGGCAGCTCGCGAGTCTGCTGATCGCCGGCTTGCCGCTCGACGAAGCTCTCGCGGTGCTGACCGAGCAGTCGGAGCGCGATTACATCCGCGAGCTGATGGCGGCGATTCGCGCCGAAGTGCTCGGCGGTCATTCGCTCGCCAACGCGCTGCAGCAGCATCCGAAGGATTTCCCCGAGATCTACCGGGCGCTCGTCGCGGCCGGCGAACACACGGGCAAGCTCGGTTTGGTGCTGTCGCGGCTCGCCGACTATATCGAGCAGCGCAACGCACTGAAGCAGAAGATCGTGCTGGCGTTCACCTATCCGACGATCGTCACGTTCATCGCGTTCGGCATCGTCACGTTCCTGCTCAGCTATGTGGTGCCGCAGGTCGTCAACGTGTTCGCGAGCACGAAACAGCAACTGCCATTTCTGACGATCGTGATGATGGCGCTGTCCGGCTTCGTGCGGCACTGGTGGTGGGCGATGCTAATCGGCGTGCTCGTGGTCGGCTATCTGGTGCGCGCGACGCTCAGGCAACCGGCGCCGCGTCTCGCGTTCGACCGTTGGCTGCTCACCGCGCCGCTGATCGGCAAGCTCGTGCGCGGCTATAACACCGTGCGCTTCGCGAGCACGCTTGGCATTCTGACCGCGGCGGGCGTGCCGATTCTGCGCGCGTTGCAGGCCGCGGCCGAAACGCTCAGCAACAACGCGATGCGCGAGAACATCGACGACGCGATCGTGCGGGTGCGCGAAGGTACGTCGCTGTCGCGCGCGCTCGGCAATACGAAGACGTTTCCGCCGGTGCTCGTGCACCTGATCCGCTCGGGCGAAGCGACCGGTGACGTGACGACGATGCTCGATCGCGCGGCCGACGGCGAAGCGCGCGAGCTTGAGCGTCGCACGATGTTCCTGACGAGCCTGCTCGAGCCGCTGCTGATTCTGGCGATGGGGGGCGTGGTGCTCGTGATCGTGCTCGCGGTGATGCTGCCGATCATCGAGCTGAACAACCTCGTGCAGTAGCAGCAGCGCGAGGAAGGAAAAGAAAGAATTGCGCGGCTTACCGCATCAGCCGCGCAATCGTTTCAGGTTTCAGCGCACGTAGATGGTAGGTCCGCCGGCATTGGCGGGCAGGAATATTTCGGAGTGGGCGCCGTTGCGGTCGATGATGATCGAGCGGGCGCGAACTTCGGAGAGTCTGGTGCCTTGCATGAGCGCGCTGCCAAGCGACACCGCGTGAGGCGGTTCGCCGCCGACGCTGACGATCGCCGCGGCGCCTTCGCTCAACGCGAGGATGCCAAAGAGATGGATGTCCTGATTGACGTTGCGCGTGAGTTGCCCGCCGAACAGTGCTGCGGCCTGGTCGGTCGAGACCTGCGTATGTGCGGCGGCGGCCGGCAACGGCGCGCCGGACATCGTGGTGAGCGTGATGACCCAGTAGGTCAGCGTCGCACAGAAAGCGGCGAACACCGCGAGCGACAGGAGGCGGATTTGGATGGCGTTCATGCGCTCATTGTACGGACTATTGTGAAAATTGCGGTGGGTTGAAACCCTTCAACTGCATGACATTAAAATGACCGGCCCGGCGTGTTCAATCTGACAGCCGGAGTCGAAAATTTCACCTGAAAAGAGGTAGCAAGCTATGCAACTGTCGACCATTCGCCGCGCTGACAACGCGGGTCCGCGCAGCCGTCGTCAGCGTGGTTTCACGCTGATCGAAATCATGGTCGTGATCGCGATTCTCGGCATTCTCGCCGCGCTGATCGTGCCGAAGATCATGAGCCGTCCGGACGAAGCGCGGCGCGTCGCCGCGAAGCAGGATATCGGCACCGTGATGCAGGCGTTGAAGCTCTATCGCCTCGACAATGGCCGCTATCCGACCCAGGAACAGGGTCTGCGCTCGCTGATCGAAAAGCCCTCCACCGACCCGGTCCCCAACAACTGGAAGGACGGCGGCTATCTCGAGCGTCTGCCGAACGATCCGTGGGGCAATCCGTACCAGTACCTGAATCCGGGCGTGCACGGCGAGATCGATGTGTTCAGCTACGGCGCCGATGGCAAACCGGGCGGCGAAGGCAACGATGCCGACGTCGGGTCCTGGCAATAAACGCGCCGAACCCCAGGTTCCCGCCAGGCTCGAAGATGTCCATGTACGCGCCCTCTTTGCCATCGGTTTGGCCGCTGGTTTCGCCGAGCGCCCTGCCCGCCGCGCCGCAATTTTCGCGGCGCGTCGAGGCGCGCGTGCTTCACCGATGCATTGCTGTTTGAATTTTCGTTGATCGTCGATGGCCGGCACTATGCGCACGTCCGCTTGCAAGTCCCGCGTGGACAATTCGTGTACGGTTTCGCGGCCGCGCTTGCGCCAGCGCCGCGGCCGCGCGGCCGGCTTCACGCTGCTCGAAATGATGGTTGTGCTCGTGATCGCGGGCCTGCTCGTGTCGCTGACCGCGGTGACGATGACGCGTAATCCGCGCACCGATCTGAACGAGGAAGCGCAGCGTCTCGCGCTATTGTTCGAATCCGCCGGCGACGAAGCGCAGGTGCGCGCGCGGCCGATCGCGTGGCGGCCGCTAGAGGGCGGCTTCCGTTTCGATCAGCGCACAGAAGACGGCTGGCGTCCGCTGCGCGACGATCTGCTCGGACCGCGTCAGTGGGAAGGCGGTGTGACCGGTGTCGCGATCAGCTACCCGGGCTCGGATTCGCAAGCCGATCGCATCGTGTTCGGTACCGAAGCGATCGACGTGCCGGTGCAGGTCACGCTGTTTTCGGCGGCCGGCCAGGCGACGATCGTCGGTACCGGCAATGGCCGCTACGAGGTGCGTTGAGATGCCGATGCGTCGTTATGGCAGGGCCGCATGCGCCCCCTCCCCCTTCATGATGCGTCACGGCGCGGGCCGCAAGTCGCGCGGCTTCACGATGATCGAGGTGCTGGTCGCGCTCGCCATCATCGCGGTTGCGCTCGCCGCGTCGCTGCGCGCGGTCGGCAGTCTCGCGAGCGGCGAAGCCGATCTGCACCGGCGTCTGCTCGCCGGCTGGAGCGCGGATAACACGCTCGCGCAACTGCATCTGAAGCATGTATGGCCGAACATCGGCTCAACGAGCTTCGATTGCTCGCAAGGCAATCTGCAGCTGCTCTGTACCGAGCATGTGACGGCGACGCCCAATCCGGTGTTTCGCCGTGTCGAAGTAATGGTGACGATGCCCGGGCAAACCGGCAATCTTGCCCAGATGGTCACGGTGGTCGCGAATGAAACCAACCGCTCGCTGTGAGCGCCGCCGCCGGTACGGCGCGCGCGGCTTCACGCTGATCGAACTGCTGGTCGCGATCGCGATCCTCGCGGTCATCGCCGTGCTGTCGTGGCGCGGACTCGATCAGATCATCCGCGGCCGCACGACGATCACGAACGCGATGGAAGACGAGCGCGTGTTCGCGCAGCTGTTCGACCAGATGCGCATCGATGCGCGCCAGGCCGCCGGGGACGAATCGGGTGAGGCCGCGGTTTCGATCAACGGCAACACGCTGCAGATCGTGCGGCACATGGTGCTGCCGGGCATCGCGCCGCGTCTTCAGGTGGTGCGCTATCAGATCTCGAACGGCCGGGTGGTGCGCTACGCGTCGCCGCCGCTTGGCAATGTCGGCGAGTTGCGACGCGCGCTGCACGGCAGCGACGAAGGCTGGAGCGCGGTGCCGCTGATGGGCGGCGTCGGTTCGATTTCGGCGCGCATGTATGTGCCGAAGCTCGGCTGGACCACACAGATGAACGACGTGCAAACCGCGATGACGGAGGCCACCAACAACCTGAAGGTGCCGCAGCTCGGCAACGCGCCGATGCCGCGCTCGGTGACGGGGCTCGAGATCAGCATCGGCGCGACGTCGCTCGCGCGGCCGATCACGCGCGTTTTTCTGGTCGGAGAATGAGATGACGTTCTCCTCGTCGTTGCCGAAAAAGTCCGCGTCGGGTTCGCGTGCACGCGAGCGCGGCGCGGCCATCATCAGCGCGCTGCTCGTCGTCGCGCTGTCGGCGGTCCTCGTGTCCGGCATGTTGTGGCGCCAGCAGGTGCAGATCCGGCGCATCGAGAATCAGCGGCTGCTGTCGCAGGCGCAGTGGGTTGCGCGCGGGGCGCTCGACTGGACGCGGCTGATCCTGCGTTCCGAAGGCGATACGTCGGCGGGCATCACGTATCTGGGTGGCCTGTGGGGCGTGCCGATTGCAAAAACACGGCTGTCGGATTTTCTCGGCCAGATCGGCGAGGTGCGTGCGGAGCAAGGTGCGGCGACGTACCTGTCAGGCTCGATCGAGGACGCGCAATCCCGATTCAATCTGCGCAATCTGGTCGCGAGTCCGGCGCCCGGCGTGATGCAGATCAGCGCCGAGCAGATGGCCGCGTATCAGCGTTTGCTCGTGTCGCTCGGCCTGAGCGGACAGCTCGCCAAAGTGACCGCGCTGCACATGCGTGCGGGGCTGTCGCAATCGGCGACGCGCTTTCAGACCGGCACCTCGGTCACCAGTTCGACGCAGGTCGGTGGCGGCGGCATGACGGGCGGCAACTTCGCGAACCAGCCCGGCATCGAGGACGGCGACGACAACGTGGCGGTCGCGCCGCTCCTGATGACGAGCGTCGATTCGCTGCTCGACATTCCGGGCTATACGCCGGAGACCATCGCGCGGCTGCGCCCGTTCGTCACCGTGTTGCCCACGACCACCGCGATCAACATGAACACCGCGTCGGCCGAAGTGATCGCGGCAGTGGTGCCGGGCATGACGGTGTCGCAGGCGCAGGCACTCGTCGCGCGGCGGCAGACCGTGTTCTTCCGCAACGTCGGCGACGTGTCGCTCGCGCTGACCGCGGCTGGCGTGCCGTCGGTGTCGATCGATCAGAACCAGTTCGACGTCAACTCGAACTACTTTTTAGTCCACGGCAGTGTGCAGCACGAGCGCGCCGAAGTGGATCGCACGACGCTCGTCTATCGCGATCCGCTGACTCACACCACGCGTATCGTGCGGGTACAAGACCAACTATGAATAATGCAATCCACAGAGAGGGTGGCCTTTGAGCACGCTGATCGTCCTATTGCCGCCGCGTGATCCGGCGGTGCCCTCGCAGGAATGGCAACTGCCCGAGCTGACATTTCTGCTGCTCGATAAGGCGGGGCGCACGCAGCGCGCCGGCCGCTCGGCGCTCGCGCTACTGCCGCGCGCGAGCACGACGGTGCTGATGGTCGCCGCGCGCGACCTGCTGCTGATGCCCGCGACGCTGCCGCCGCTACGCGGCCCGAAGCTGCGCCAGGCATTGCCTAATATCGTCGAGGATCAACTGATCCAGGACCCGCAGACCTGCCATATCGCGGTCGATCCGCAGAGGCTCGGCGATGGCCGGCACCTGCTCGCGATCGTCGATCGCGGCTGGTTCCGTTTCGTCTGCGAGGCGTTCACAGCGGCCGGTCATCGCAGTCTGCGCGCGGTGCCGGTCACGCGTTGCCTGCCGCAGGCGCCGGTGGCCGAAGTGGCCGCGAGCGTCGATGAAACAGCCGACGCGCGCGAGCCGGTGGTGGCGCCCGAAGCGCCGGCCATCGTGCCGATGGTGGCGGCAGTGCTCGGTGCGGTGGTGCAGACCGCGCCCGCGCTGCTGCTCGAAGGCGCGGTCGACAGCGGCGTGCCGCGCGTCGAACTGGCGATTGCGCGCGGCGCGCAGGGCGAAGGCCTCGCGGCGCCTGCCAACGCGGTCAATGCAACCCTCGCCGCGCTCGCCGGTGCGGCTCCGGTCTCGCTGTACATGCTGACCGAGGTGCCCGGCAACGAGCCGAGCCACACCACGACGAGTCCCGCACGGCTCGCCGCGCACATCCACGGCGCGAGTCCTCTGCCGTTCGAACAGCTCGCGCGGCGCGCGCTCGAATGCCGCTTCGACCTGTGCCAGTTCGAGTTCGCGTCGCAGCCGTGGCGCCTCGATCGTGCGACGCTGCGGCGTCTGCGTCTTCCGATCGGACTCGCAATCGCCGCGCTCGTCGTCGCGATCATCGGCGCGAACGTGCAGTGGCTGATGCTCTCGCGTCAGCGCGACGCGATCAACACGCAGATGACGGAGTTGCTGCTCAACACGTTCCCGAAGACGACCGTCGTGCTCGACGCGCCAGATCAGATGGCGCGTCAGGTGCAGCAATTGCGGGTCGCGGCGGGCGAGTTGTCGCCGGAGGATTTCCTGTCCATCGCTGACGGTCTCGCGCGTTCGCTGTCGCCTCTGCCGGTCAACGGCATCGCCGCGCTCGACTATCACGACCACCGCCTCGACGTGACCTTCAAACCCGCGATCAAGGTCGACCCCGACTTTGCCAAGCGCCTCGCGCGCAACGGCCTCACCGGCGCGATCGACAGCAGTACCGGAAAGTGGACCATCAGGAACGGACAATGAAAGCTGAACTCGCTCAAACATGGGCTGGCTTCTGGGAACAGCGCACTGATCGTGAAAAAGCGCTGCTGACGTGGGGCGGCGCCGCGCTCGCCGTGGCGATCGCGTGGTCGGTGCTGTGGGCACCCGCGCAGGAAGGCCGCGCACATCTGCACGAATCGCTGCCCAGTCTGCAGCGCCAGCTCGCGCAGATGACCTCGCAGGCCAACGAGGCACGCTCGCTGTCGGCGGCCGCGCAAGGTGTCGCGCCGACCGGCGCCGCGCTCAAGGACGCGCTGAGCGCATCGCTCGGCGAGCATGGCCTCGCCGCGACGCAGGTGCAGTTCGTTGGCAACGCGGTGCAGGTGCAGATGAAAAACGTGGCGTTTCCCGCCTGGACCACGTGGGTCGATGACGTGCGCAAGCAGTTCAAGGTGCAGGTCTCAGAGGCTCACATCACGGCGTTGAAGGACGACGGCCAGGTGGACCTGACGGTGGCGCTGCAACCATCGACCGCGAAATAACAACGCGCCGCTCGCGACAGGATCTCGAATGAATTACTGGATGTGGCGCCTGCGTGTGGCGCTGCCGTGGCTGGTCGTGGCCATTTTGTCGGTCGCGGCCGTGACGCTCGCGTTGCTGCCGGCCGCCTGGATTACGCCGCAGTTCGCGCGGCAAACGCACGGGCATGTCAATCTCGTCGACGCCGAGGGCTCGCTGTGGCACGGCTCGGCGACGCTGATGCTGGCCGCCGGTTCCGATATGAGCGCGGCGACAATGCTGCCTGGGCGGATCGAATGGCGCACCGCCTTCTGGCCGCTTTTCACCGGGCGTGTGCGCATGGTCATGCGGCAAAGCGAAGCGATGCCCGACCCGATCACGGTCGATGCGACACTGCGCGGGGCAACCGTCACGCCGGGCGTGCTCGTGGTGCCGGCGTCGCTGCTCGCGGGGCTCGGCGCGCCGTTCAACACGCTCGATCTGCAGGGCAACGTGCAGCTGTCGTGGTCCGACTGGCGTAGCTTCAACGGCGAAGCGTTCGGACAACTGACGATGATGCTCGACGACCTCAGCTCACGCGTGTCGCTCGTGAAGCCGCTCGGGTCGTACCGGGTCAGGTTTCAGGCGCAGGGCATGTCGTCGGCGCTCGATCTGAGCACGGTGAAGGGACCGTTGACGCTGAACGGCACCGGCACGGTCTCGGCCGCATCGACGTCGTTTCGTGGCACGGCGAGCGCCGCGCCGGAGCAGCACGACAACCTCGCCGGCCTGCTGAATCTGCTTGGCCGGCCGAGCGGACCGGATACGGTGGCGCTGACGTTCGTGCACTGAGGTGCGCTGTTTTGCGCTGCGCGCTTCGCATTGACCGAGGCGCGCGCGGCGGCCGTTATTTGCTCTGCACCCGCGCTTGCGGCGCGTCTGCGCTTTGCGTGATGCCTTGCGCGATGGACGTCGCGCCGGGTGCCGCCACTGCGGCAGCCGCTGGAGCCGACGCCGGCAGCGGTGCGGGCGCGGCGACATCGCCGGTCTCGCGATCCATCTGCGACACGTCCCAGCCGCCGCCGAGCGCCTTCACGAGACCCACCGACGACACCATCCGCTGCCCGGCGATGGTCTCGAGCTTCTGTTCGGCCGTGAATGCCGTGGTCTGCGCGGTCAGCACGTTGACGAAACCGACCGTACCCGCCTTGTACTCGTTCGTGACGATCGCCAGCGCCTGGCGCGCCGAGTCGACCGCCTGCCGCTGCACGACGATTTCCTGCTCGAGGATGCGCAGCGACGCGAGGTTGTCCTCGACGTCCTGGAACGCGGCGAGCACCGTTTGCCGATAGGTCGCGACATCGGCGTCGTAGGTGGCGCGCGCGGCCTCGGTTTTCGCCTGGCGCAGGCCGGCGTCGAAGATCGTTCCGGCCAGTTGCGGGCCGAGCGTCCAGAAGCGCGACGGCAAGGTCAGCAGTTGCGAGAACACTGAGTTCTCGAAGCCGCCGGTCGCCGACAGCGTCAGCGACGGGAAGAACGCGGCGATCGCCACGCCGATCTGCTCGTTCGCCGCAGCGGCCTTGCGTTCCGCGGACGCGATATCCGGCCTGCGTTCGAGCAGCGCAGACGGCATTTGCGCGGGCACGGCGGGTGGCGTCGCGGTGAGCGGCATCGGCGGCAGCGAGAACGTCGACGCGGGCACGCCGATCAGCACCGCGATCGCGTGCTCGTCCTGCGCGCGCTGGATGCCATTGTCGATCGCGGCGGCCTGCGCCGATTGCAGCTGGGTTTGCGCCTGGATCACGTCCGAGCGCGCGGCGACGCCGGCCGCGTACTGATTCTGTGTGAGCTGCAGCGAGCGCTGATAGGCCTCGACGGTGTCGTCTAGCAGCTTTTGCGTGGAATCGAGCGCGCGTAGCAGGAAGTAGGTCTGCGCGAGCGTGGCTTGCGCCGACAGGCGCGCGTTCGCGAGGTCGGCGGCCGCACCTTGCTGGCCGGCTGTCTGTGCGTTGACCGAGCGCGTGACCGAGCCCCACAGGTCCGGTTCCCAGCTCGCCTGCATCTGGACGTTGAAGCTGTTGCTGATGCCGGCGCGGCTCGTCGCCGTCGTCGCATTGCCGCCGGTTTGCGTGCCGTTGCCGGAGCGTGTCACGCCCGCCGACGCACCGATCGTCGGGAAGTACGCGGCGCGCGCTTCGCCGACGAGCGCGCGCGCCTGCCGGTAGTTCGCGGCGAATTGCGCGATGGTCTGGTTCGCGGCGTTGAGCTTGTCTACGAGTTCGTTGAGCTTCGGGTCTTCGTAGATCGCCCACCAGTTGCCGCGGTCGTGTTGATCGGCCGGTTCGGCGACCTTCCAGCCGGGCGCGGCTTCCTTGAACGACGCGGGGATCTGGGTGGCCGGCCGCTGATAGTTCGGGCCGACCGCGCAGGCGGCGACGAGCGTCGCGCAGGCCGCGCTGATGGCGAGGGTCAGGACGCGCGGCGCAAACGCCCGCGCGCGCGCGATTCGATCAGACTGCATGCAATGAATTCCTTCTGGACGCCGCGGTGCGGCAGGGAGCGGCGCCACCGGCGGGGCGAGATCATGGTCTGCCGGAATGTTAGCGTATGAGTCCGCGCGAGCGCGGGAAACTGAAAGCTGAAAGGTTAATGCGACGCGCTGCGCAGGTGTGTTACTTGCGGCGACGCGATGGTTACGCGTTGTTACCGGCAGGCACGAGGAACTGCGGGTGCGCTGCGGCTCAGGCGGCGAGCGGAAGCAAACGGGTGTCTCGAAAGCGCGTTGGGAAGCGGCGCGTCGTTAGAGGCGCGAATCTGCGGTTTGGGTCTGCTTGCGCTGACGCTGGCGCGCGAGTTTGCCCGCCGAAGCCCGGCACGATGCACCGCCGGGCGCAACGCAAGCGCTGCCGCTGTTGGCTGCCGCGACGTCTGTCGCTTCAATCGCCAAGCTTTCCTTAGGCAGCACGATCTCGTTGGATTCCGCGAGCGTGGCGCTGTCGTTCTTCGCCTGCTTCGTCCCCCGTCGATGCTCGACCCAAGCGAGCAGCGCGACGCCCACCGATCCGCCCGGCAGCACCATCAGTCCCGCGAACAGCGCGAGCTTCCACCAACGGTGTCGGCCCTGGAAGCTGTGAAGTGCGGAATCGGTCAGTGAGCGGCTGAGGCCGCCAAGCGTGTTTTTGAGGTACGGCATCGGGGAAATCCTGTTGCGCGCGTCGCGAGCGGGGCGGCGTGCGTCGATCGGTCAGAACATGGTCTCAAATGGCGCAGGACGCGCGAAACTCATTGCTAGTCATAATATTGACTATGCAATTAAATTTCAAGATACTGCGCCGCGCGGACATTTCGACTGTTGTTTTTAGGTTGGCCGGTCGTGCACCGCAAAATGTGATTTGACTTGTCTGCTTAGGCAGCTAAACTTCGATTTGCTTGTGGATGTTGCGGATACCCCATGACTGATGGCCCCTACAAAGCGGACGAGGTCGAGCTCACGAGCAGTCTCGGCTACTACCTGACGAAAGCGCGTAACGTGCTGGTGGAGCGCACGGACCGCGCGGTCAAGCCGCTCGGGCTCACCGCGCAACAGATCGGCGTGATTCTGATGCTGTCGTCGCGGCGCGCGAGCACGCCATTCGAGCTGTCGCGCGCGATGTCGTACGACAGCGGTTCGATGACGCGTCTGCTCGACCGCCTGGAAAAAAAGGGCTTCGTCGTGCGCACGCGCAGCAGTGACGACCGTCGCATGGTGAAGCTGGAGTTGACTCCCCAGGGCCATGACGCCGCGCGGCAATTGCCGAATCTGGGGGCGACCGTGCTGAACGATCAATTGCGCGGCTTTACGGCCGAAGAGCACGCGACGCTGATTCACCTGCTCGCCCGTTTCATCGCGAACGGTCCCGAGGGAGAAGCCGGCGTGGGCTGCGGACCGGCGCCCCAGCCCGACGAGCCACAGACTTGAAGCGAAGCGCAGTCGTCGTCACCAGGCGGCGCTTCATCACGAAGTACTAGCAGCGCAACCAAGAGGCGCCTTTTTTGAAGGCGTTATTGTCTTAAGATATCTGTCTGGGCAGAGGGTGATCCGGCATGCAAACACCGCGTCTGAAACGCGTGATAAAGCTGCCGCGACAAGCTTTTGCCACCTGAGGAGAACAACCTATGGACACCACGGCTTCCAACGCCGCGCTGCCCGTCACCGAACCCGTCCCGCTGCAAGGCGGCGCGCTCGCGCTGCTGACCGTCGGTCTTGCACTGGGCACCTTTATGGAGGTGCTCGACACCTCGATCGCGAACGTCGCGGTGCCGACCATTTCCGGCAGCCTCGGCGTCGCGACAAGCCAGGGCACCTGGGTGATCTCGTCGTACTCGGTCGCCTCGGCCATCGCCGTGCCGCTGACCGGCTGGCTCGCGCGACGCGTCGGCGAGGTGCGACTTTTCACGCTGTCGGTACTGCTGTTCACGATCGCATCGGCGGCCTGCGGTTTCGCGCATAACTTCGAATCGCTGATCGCGTTCCGGCTCGTGCAAGGGCTCGTGTCCGGGCCGATGGTGCCGCTGTCGCAGACGATCCTGATGCGCTCCTACCCGCCCGCGAAGCGCGGCCTCGCGCTCGGCTTATGGGCGATGACCGTGATCTGCGCGCCGATCTTCGGCCCGGTGATGGGCGGCTACATCACGGATAATTTCACGTGGCCGTGGATCTTCTATATCAACGTGCCGATCGGCCTGTTCTCGGCGTTCTGCGCGTACCTGCTGCTACGGGGCCGCGAGACGCAGACGACGCGCCAGCGCATCGACGTGATCGGCCTCGTGTTGCTGGTGACCGGTGTGTCGTGTCTGCAGATGATGCTCGACCTCGGCAAGGACCGCGACTGGTTCAACTCGACGTTCATCGCCACGCTCGGCGTGATCGCGCTCGTGTCGATAGCGTTCCTGCTCGTGTGGGAGTTGACGGAGAAGGAGCCGATCGTCGACCTGTCGCTGTTCAAGGATCGCAACTTCGCGCTCGGCGTGGTGATCATCTCGTTCGGCTTCATGGCGTTCTTCGGCTCGGTGGTGATCTTCCCGCTGTGGCTGCAAACGGTGATGGGCTATACGGCCGGCCTCGCGGGTCTCGCCACGGCGCCGGTCGGATTGCTCGCGCTGTTCCTGTCGCCGATGATCGGCAAGAACATGCATCGGCTGAATCTGCGCATGGTCGCGAGCTTCGCGTTTATCGTGTTCGCGATCGTGTCGTTCTGGAACTCGACGTTCACGCTCGACGTGCCGTTCGGCCACGTGATCCTGCCGCGGCTCGTACAGGGCATCGGCGTCGCGTGCTTCTTCGTGCCGATGACGACGATTACGCTGTCCAGCGTGCCCGACGAGCGTCTTGCGAGCGCCTCGGGTTTGTCGAACTTCTTCCGCACGTTGTCGGGCGCGATCGGCACGGCGATCAGCACGACCTTCTGGGAAAACGACACGATCTACCACCACGCGATGCTGGCCGATACGGTCAACGCATATTCGGCGAACACCAATGCCTATACGAATGCGCTCGCGGGCGCGGGGTTGTCCGGCGACAGCCTGACCGCGCAGCTGAACCAGGTGGTAACGAGCCAGGCGTACATGATGGCCACCAACGACTTCTTCCGCATCTCGTGCGCGGCGTTTATCGTGCTGGCATTGCTCGTGTGGATGACGAAGCCGCGCAACGGTGCCGGGGCTTCGTTAGGACACTGAGGTAGACGGCGCGGCAACGGTGCCTGGAGCGCCGCTGCCGACGCCGCGCATCAGTCCGCTATTGCGACATCGCCTCGCCGTTCGGCAGCGTCGTCGTTTTGCCGGGCAGCGTCTCCGGATGCGTCGCATCGGGCGCGTTCTGCATTGGTGTCGCGCTGCCTTGCGGCACGCCGGCGCCCGCGCCTCTCACATACCGCTTGAAATCCGCACCCGCTTCCCACGGATTCGGCTTGCAGCCGAGCGAGCTGTCGCAATGCGCGGAAAAGCCGATCGTCGTAGTGCCGTCGGGATTCGCGGCGCGCGTGATCTGATACGCGAGCGTGCGCTTGCCGCCGTCGGGTCCGGTGGTCTGGATCAACGAGTCGTTAGCGATCGCGATCTCGTACTTCGAATGGCTCGCGATCCATGTGTGCGCCCGTTGCCACCAGAGATCGCATTCGGCCTTGTTCGAACACGTCAGCGGTTCGGTCGCGATCTGCATGACGTCCGGATCGACCTGACCTTGGGTCGAGCATGCTGCCGTCGCCACGAGACACAGCGCGGCCAAAAGACCTTTGTTCTTCACGTCGATACCTCCCCATGTGCATCGTGTCATAACATTTTGGACCGGCACGCCGAGGCCGTGTTTCATCCAGATCAGAGAATTGCGACGACGCGCGGAGTTATTTGGGGCAACGAAAAAGCGGCCGCGCGGGCCGCTTGTCTGCGTCTCGAGATGGGGGCGAACGCTCAGACGCTAAAGCGATTGAGCGTATAGGCCCGATACGCAGCCACGAACGCATCGAACGAACCGACTTCTTCGCGTTCGAGCTTCGCCTGTTCGTCGAGCGATTGCAGCGCGAGGTCTGCAAACGCCTTGGACTGCGCGGCGTCGAGCGGACGCGCGCGGAAGTACGCGGCGTGCGCTTCGCTTTGGGCGAGGCCGAACGCGAGGAAGCTCTGCTGCCGGTCGCGCATCGTTTGCAGCACGCGCGCCGACGGCGTCAGCGACACGTCCGCGAGCTTCGCGCGTTGCGCGGCGACCGTGCGCGCATGTTCGTCGCCGCCGTTCAGGCTGTCGAGCACCGCGGCCGCGGCGTCGATTTTCGCGAGCAGTTCGTTGGCCCAGTCGGTCATTGCGACCGGCTTGCCGTCGCGGATCAGCTCGAGGCCGGGCTTGCGACCTTCCATCGTCATGCGGCCGAAGTTCTGGTTCGCTTCCGTGTAGGCGAGCGGCGGTAGCGGCGCGCTGTCGTCGAGCGCGCACACGAGCAGGTAAGCGTCGAGAAAGCGCGACGTTTCAAGGGAAATGCCGGTCGGCTCAAACGGATCGATGTCCATGCAACGCACCTCGACGTATTGCACGCCGCGCGCGGCGAGCGCATGCAGCGGCCGCTCGCCCGGATACGTGACCCGCTTCGGACGAATCGTCGAATAGAACTCGTTTTCGATCTGCAGCACGTTGGTGTTGATCTGCACCCACTCGCCGTCGCGTTGCGTGCCGATCTTCTCGTAGGCCGGGTAAGGCTGGCTGACGGCCTTCGAGAGCGCGTCGAGATAGCCGGGCAGCGTGTCGTAGTCGGCGCGCAGCGCGGCTTGCGCGGTGGTGTTCGAATAGCCAAGGTCGCTCATGCGCAGGCTCGTCGCGTACGGGCGATACAGCGTGTCGGCATCGAACGTGTCGAGCGTGTGTTTGCGATCGCGGAGAAATCGACGATCGAGCGCCGGCGATGCGCCAAACAGATACATCAGCAGCCAGTTGGTGCGCCGGA
This sequence comes from Paraburkholderia sp. HP33-1, assembly GCF_021390595.1. Classification (NCBI taxonomy): domain Bacteria; kingdom Pseudomonadati; phylum Pseudomonadota; class Betaproteobacteria; order Burkholderiales; family Burkholderiaceae; genus Paraburkholderia; species Paraburkholderia sp. HP33-1. Next base: position 3,454,246 of record NZ_JAJEJR010000001.1, read on the forward strand.
AATTGCGGATCAGCGCGAGGTAGCGGTCGGACTGGAAGTCGACGGTGTTCGCGGTGGATCGCTGATCGGCGTGCAGCAGTCGCCACACTTCTTCGTTCAGCGAATAGTTGTAGTGGATGCCGGCGATGCATTGCATCGTGCGGCCATAGCGCAATGCGAGGCCGACGCGATACACGTACTTCAGCTTGCCGATATTCGACGTCCCATAGTGCGCGATCGGAATGCCGTCGTCGGTGGCGGGCAACAGGCCCGGCATCGAGTTGTTCCACAGGATTTCGTCGCCGAGCTCCGCGTAGACGAAGCGATGCAGCAGGTCGAGCTGCGCGAGCGTTTCGGCGACGTCCTGCTCGGCCGGGGTAATCAGCTCGAGCAGCGCCTCGGAGTAGTCGGTTGTGAGCGACGGATGGGTCAGCGCCGAGCCGAGCGCGCGCGGATGCGGCGTCATGGCGAGCTGGCCGTCGCGCGTCACGCGCAGGCTTTCCCTCTCGATGCCGCGCAGACCGCGTATCAGCGCATCGCGCTGCGGGCCCGAGCCGAGCACGGACAAGCGGTGCGAAAGCGCGTCGGTCGCGCGGGAAGGTGTCGTGTTTGGCATTGATGCGAGTCGCGCGTTGCAGGTACGCTGTGTATCGCCTGATGATTCGCAGACGGTACAGCGGCTGACAGCGTTCGGCGGAATTTTCGGTAGCGGGCACTTTAACATCTCGCCAGAACGGCTGCTTGCGCCCGCCTCGCTGGAGGAGGGTTGCGCTGAGCTACGCCATCACCATCGCCATGCCACGGCGACACTCATCCGCCGCGCGCCGCGCCAGCCCGATCAGCGACCTCGTTCCACAGATGCATCGCGGCATACGCGCGATAAGGCCGCCACGTGTCGGTGCGGCTGCGCTGCTGCGCGGGCCGCACGAGCGATGGATCGCGCGCGCAGATCGATTGCATCAGCACGAGATCCGACGCGGGCCATGCGTCGGGATCACGCCATGCGCGCATCGCGACGTATTCGACGGTCCAGGGCCCGATGCCCGCGAGCGCAAGCAATGCGGCGCGCAGGCTTGCGGCGTCGATGGCATCGCTGTCGAGCGGCACGTCGCCGCTCGCGACCGCGCGCGCGAAGCCCTGCAACGCAGCGACGCGTTTGCCCGGCATGCCAATCTGCGCGAGATCGGCTCCGGCGAGCGCGGCCGGCGTCGGAAAACGCCACGCGGTGTTTTCATGTGGATGCCCGTCGATGCGTTCGCCCGCGCGCTGCACGAGCCGCCCGATGATCGTCGTCGCGGCCTTCACGCTGACCTGCTGACCGACGATCGCACGCACCACCAGCTCGAAGCCCGACCACGCGCCCGGCACACGCAAACCGGGGACCGCAGCGACGAGCGGCGCGAGCCACGGGTCCGAGGCGAGCGCGGCGGCGATCTTCTTCGGATCAGCACGCAGATCGAACATCTTCGCGACTGGCGTCGAGAGCGCATCGGCGTGACGACTCGCCGGCCCTTCGATGCTCGCGATGATGCAGCGCTTGCGCGGATGCAGCCGCACGCTGAGCGTGCCGCTGTCACCGTTCCAGTCGATCGCGCGGCGATACGCGCCGTCCTCGACGGCCTCGACGCCGGGCGTCGCGCGGCCGCTGAAAAACCGCAGCAGCCGAGGCCAGTCGAACGGTGCCTTGAACGGTAATTCGAGCGTTGCGACGTCGTTAAGCGTGCTCAAGCGGCGTGATCCAGTTGGGAGTTGCGGGAATGAGCGTCGGTATCGGCACGGCTCGCGTCGCCGGCTGAAACGCCGCCTGCGTGCTGCGCCTCATTGTCGAGCAAGGCGGCCTTGCGCGGCAGCCCCCAGCGATAGCCGGCGAGCGCCCCACCCTTTTGCACGACGCGATGGCATGGAATCGCGAGCGCGACTGGATTCGTCGCGCATGCGCTGGCCACTGCGCGCACCGCGCGCGGCGAGCCGACGGCCTCGGCGATCTGCGAGTAGCTGCGCGTCTCGCCGTACGGGATGCGCCGCAGCGCATCCCACACGCGCTGCTTGAATGCGGTCGAGGCGATATCGAGCGGCAGGTCGAAGTCCTGGCGAGTGCCGCGCAGATACGCGTCGATCTGCGCGATGAACGGCGCGAGCCGCCCGGCGTCTTCGCGCAGCTCGGCATTCGCGAACTCGCCGCGCAATTCATCGATCAGCGGGGCGGGGTCATCGCCGAAGCCGATCTTGCAGATGCCCTTGTCTGTCGCGGCGACCAGCACGAAGCCGAGCGAGTTCGGCGCGCTCGCGTAGCACACCGTGAGCCCGGCACCTTTGCGCCGATACGCGGACGGCGCCATACCGAGCTCGGCCGGCGCGCTGTCGTACATCCGCGACGGCGAGCCGAAACCGGCGTCGAGCGTCGCGCGCGTGACGTCGGCGCCGCCTTGCAGCGCATCGCGCAACGCGGCGCCGCGCTGCGCGGCCTGGTACTGACGCGGTGACACGCCGACCACGCGCTTGAACAGGCGTTGCAAATGAAACGGGCTCACGTGCACGGCGTCGCTCAGTTGCGCGAGCGTGAGGCGCTGCTGCGGATCGGCGTCGAGCGCGGCACACGCCCGAGCGACGATGTCGAGCTCGCGCGGCAGGCCGCCGGGCTGGCAGCGCTTGCAATCGCGAAAGCCCGCGGCGCGAGCAGCGGCGGCATCGGTGAAGAAGGCGACGTTTTCGCGGTGCGGCAGGCGCGACGCGCAAGATGGCCGGCAGAACACGCCGGTCGTCCTGACCGCGTAGAAGAATGCGCCGTCGGCGTCGCGGTCGCGGTGCGTGACGGCGTCCCAGCGTTCGTCGTCGGTGCGCCACTGGGTGGTGTCGACGTCGCCGGCGGTGTGCACGGTGGCGAATTGGCGGGTGGTGGCGTTCATGATGTCCTCGGAGCCCGGATGAGCAGGTGATGACGATGGTCATCAATGTAGGCCCGATCTCTACACAGTACGCGCCGGTTCTTGCTCTGTCATTCGACCGCGCTTTCGCTTGGTTGTTGTAGGGTCAAAACTCGTTAAATCGCAATCCGAAACGCTTCGAACCGCCTGCTGGCCGGGCTTTTCGCCTCAAATTGCGACAATTTGGCACGATGTCGGGTTTTCCCTTAAAAAGTTATTGCGTCGCACCAACCCGATGTGTATATTAGGAACTGTCTCCTCCATGTCTCCTCCTGATATGGATTCAGCCCGCTCCACTTGAGCGGGCTTTTTTTTTGGTTTTTCGCGGATTTCCGAGGAGGCGGCTTGCAGACGGGCTGTAGTCGGCCATGATCAGCCGCAGGTCATCGGATTGTATAGGGCGTTATTCCCACTCATGTGGGTAGGGCATCTGGCGCTCGCGTTCGACTTCGATCGCGAAGGCGACCGCTTCTTCGAAGTCACGGTCGGTATAGGCCGAAGCAACATCTGCTGGTTCGCTCTTGCTTGGACTTTCCGCGAGAGAGCCGTGATCAACTAAGAGGTCTGCGCTGCCTTGCCTATCCCTTGCGAGCCGTCGTGCGATAGCCTTGTGCAGGCGAGTCTTTACCGCGCCAACGTCAGACATTGCCAGGATCGCCACTCCGACAATACTAAAAAACACATCCCCGGATACAGTCATTGTTGTTTTTTCATTGCTCTAATTCACAAAGCGTGCCAGACCTAGGCGCCACCGTAAACAACATTTTATTACAATCACAAAACAAACGTTTGCGTATTGCTTACTCCGAACTAGTGCCTCCTAATCTCGTGTGAGAAATCTAGAGATCCTTGTGCAGCAGGCTTTTTTTGCCCGCGTTTTTCTCGGCCCTGCCGGCGCTTTCCCGACGATCCGCCCCGCCCTTTCTCCTACACTTCGCTAATCGGTTCTCCGAAACAGCCAGAGGGCGTTCGACATGAAAATCCACATTCGCGAGATCGACCACGTCGTGATCCGCGCGACCCACGCCGACACGTTGTCGCGCTTTTACTGCGACGTGCTCGGTTGCAGCGTTGAAAAGGAGCAGCGCGAACTTGGCCTCACACAACTGCGCGCGGGACGTTCGCTGATCGATGTGCTGCAGGCCGGTGCGAAGCTGGATCGCGCGGAAAACGGCGCGGCGGGAGCGGGACGCAACATGGATCACCTGTGTCTGCGCGTCGAGTCGTTCGACGCCGACGCGCTGAAGGCGCATCTGAGCGCGCATGGCGCGCGGCTCGGCGAACAGGGGGTGCGTTATGGTGCGGACGGCTTCGGACCGTCGCTGTATCTGTTCGACCCGGAGGGCAACATGGTCGAACTGAAGGGGCCGCCGGAAGCGGCACGGGTCACATCGCTCTGAATGCGAAAACGAAACTGCGCTAAAACCGTTTCAGATCTGTGCAATCACGCGTCGGCGGGGGCTTTCAGTACGGTCCAGTCGATCTTCACCGCATCGGCTTCGGCGCTGCCAAGCCATGCCTCGCCGTCCTGCACGGTGCATTGCAGCCGCATGGTGCGTTCGGCGAGCGAGCCGAGGGATGCCGCGACGTCTTCGCCGAGCGTCCATACCGTCACGTTGCGCAGGCGCTCCACCTTGTTGCGCACGCCCTGCCACCAGATCTCCGAGGTCCGCCCGCCATACCCGATCACGATCACGTGATTCGCGCGGCCGCTCGCCTTCGCGATGCGCCGCTCGTCGGGCTGGCCGACCTCGATCCACGTGTCGATCGCGCCGGTCAGGTCCTTCGCCCACAGATCGGGTTCGTCGACATCCGACAAACCTTTGCAAAACTCCAGCCGTTCCTGTGCGAACAGCGCGAACGCGGCGACGCGGACCATCATCCGTTCGTCGGTTTCGGAGGGGTGACGCGCGATCGTCAGCGAATGGTCGGCGTAATAGTGCCGGTCCATGTCCGCGATCTGCAGTTCAGCCTTGTATATCGTCGATTTGAGAGCCATGCCGTTGCTAAACCAGGCGCCCGCTCCACAGGAGCGCAGCGAAAATGAATCGTCGACGGCGCGTTGCCGTTTCTTGTGTTTGCTGTACATCGCATGTTCCTCCCGCGCCGTGGGCCGGTGCCTGTGACACAGGAGGAAGCATTTACCGGGCCACTGCGGGCTCCGTGGCCGTGCCGTATACGTCGCGAGCCGCGTCCCGCAACGCTTCGAGCACGACCGCGGCCGCCGGAGACAACAGATGCGACTGGCGCGTGATGATACCGAATGTATCCATCCTGCACGGTAAATCGATCGGTACGCGCTTCAATACGCCGTACTGTTGGTATTGACGCGCCACTTCGTCCGGGAGCACCGCCAACATATCGCTTTGCAGCAGCAGGCTCGAAATCGCAAGGAAGTTGTTCGTATTGACGACGTTTTGCGGCGGATTCAGGCCGATCTGCGAAAACATCATATCGAAGCGATGGCGCAGCACGCTGCCCGGCGGATGCAGCACCCAGCTCGCGTTGACGATGCCGCGCAGCGTCAAATCCGTTTCATTTTCGAGTGGGTGGCCGGGGCGCGCGACCACGCACAAGGGTTCGTCGGCGAGCGGCTCGTAGCGCACGTCGGTCTTGAACTGGTTCTGACGCTCCAGGACGCGGCCGATCATGATGTCGAGATCGCCTTCGGCGAGCCGCGGCAACATCACGTCGGAGGTCTCGACCTCGGTCCAGATCTGCAGCTGCGGATAGCGCTCCTTCACGCTCGCGATCGCGAGCGGCACCATCGTCGCGGCGGCCGCTGCGATCACGCCGATGCGCACCTGACCCGCGAGCCCCGCGCGCAACGCCGAGATTTCGTCGTGGGCCTGACTCAGGTTCGACAACACCATACGCGCGTGGCGGATCATCACCTCGCCGTACAGCGTCGCGTGCATGCCGTGCGGCGTGCGGTCAAACAGGCTCACGCCGAGCATGTCCTCGAGTTCCTTCAGCAGACGCGACGCGGCCGGCTGCGTCATGCCGAGCACGTCGGCCGCGCGGCGCACGTTGCCCTCCTCCTCCATCGCGGCAAGCAGCAGCAACTGGCGCGTCTTTAGCCGCGCGCGCACGAACCAGTTCGAATAGCTACGCGTCATTGCGTGGTCTCCGGGTTTTACAAGCGATGTTTATACGTTGTTCCGCTGAAGCTTCCATGATGCCATATCGAAACTGATATCGGAGAGACCAAAAAAGGGATTGGAAAGTTATTGGGGCCGCTCATACCATTCGTGGACTTTGCGAACTTCCTTGAGATTTTTGATCAGGCGCCCGCGTCGCGCCGTACTTTTGTGCGCCCTTTTCCGCCGATGAACCGCGATCTGCTCGTTCCGCTCATTGCCAGTCCATTTCGCCACTACATCAACGGCGGATGGGAGACCGGCGCGACCGCGGGCGTGTCGTTCAATCCGTCGGATCTCGACGAGCCGGTCGGCGAATACGTGCGCGCCGACGTGCGGCAGACCGATAGCGCGATCGAGGCCGCGCACGCGGCGTTTCGCGACTGGTCGCTCGCCTCCGCGCAGCGCCGCGCGGACGCGCTCGATGCGATCGGCAGCGAAATGCTCGCGCGCCGCGAGGAGCTTGGCAGGCTGCTCGCGCGTGAAGTCGGCACGGTGCTCGCCGAAGCGCTCGCCGAAGCGACGCGCGCGGGGCAACTGTTCAAGCTGTTTGCGGCCGAGGCGCTGCGCGCGTTCGCCGAGCCGCACGCGTCGGCGCGTGCCGGTGTCGACATCGACGTGACGCGCGAGCCGCTCGGGGTGGTCGGCATCATCGCGCCGTGGAGCGCGCCGCTCGCGATTGCCGCCGCGAAGATCGGCGCTGCGCTCGCGCACGGCAACTGCGTCGTCTACAAGCCGGCCGAATCGGCGCCGGCCTGCGCCGCGGCGCTGGCGTCGATCGTCAGTCGAGCGGGTTTGCCGGCCGGCGTGTTCAATCTCGTGATGGGCAGCGGGCGCAAGGTCGGCGCGCGCATCGTCGCGCATCCGCTCGTCGCGGCGATCAGCTTTACCGGCTCGACCGACACCGGCACGCGCGTGCTGCAGGCCGCCGCCGCGCGCCAGGCGCGCGTGCAGCTGGAGATGGGCGGCAAGAATCCGTTCGTCGTGCTGGCCGACGCCGATCTCGACGGCGCAGTCGACGCGGCGCTCACCGGCGCCTTCAGCGCGGCGGGCCAGCGCAGCACGGCGGCCGCAAGGCTGATCGTCGAGCGCGCGGTGTTCGCGCCGTTCGTCGACGCGTTGCAGGCGAAGCTGGCGAGACTCAGCGTCGATCACGCGCTGAAGCACGGCACCGATATCGGCCCGCTCGCGAACACCGCGCAACTCGAACGCAATCTCGACTACGTGCGCATCGGCGAGCAGGAAGGCGCGCAGTTGCTGCGCGGCGGGCGAGCGCTCACGCGCGCGACGCGCGGCTATTTCTTCGAGCCGGCGCTGTTCATCGGCGAACCGGAGCATCGCATCGCGCGCGAAGAGATTTTTGGCCCGCTCGCGGTCGTGCTGCGCGCGGACGATTACGAACACGCACTGCATCTCGCGAACGGCACCGCCTACGGACTGTGCGCCGGCATCTGCACGCGCTCGCTCGAACGCGCGCGGCATTTTCGCCGCCACGTGCAGAGCGGTCTCGTCACGATCAATCTGCCGACCACGGCCGTGGAACATCACGGACCTGGCGGCGGGCGCAAGGCGTCGGCTTACGGCGCCAGCGATGCCGCGTTCTGGACCGCCGTGAAAACGGCATACGTGGCGGGCTAGACCCGATGAGCCGAGCCACGGCTTTCGCCGCCCGCGTTACCCCGCTGCAACTACATGACATCGATGCAGCTTTTTAGTCTGAGGAGACAAGAGATGACCAGCAAGCTTCGCCGTTTGACCCTGACCGCAATGGCCGCCGCCGCCCTCGCCGCGCCGTTTGCCGCGCAACTGTCCGCGCGCGCCGACGAGCCGCTCAAGGTCGGCTTCCTCGTGAAAATGCCGGAACAGGCGTGGTTCATCAACGAACAGAAGGCCGCGACCGCGGTCGGCCAGAAGGACGGATTCTCGGTCGTCAACATCGGTACGCCCGACGGCGAAAAAGTGCTGGCCGCGATCGACAACCTCGGCGCGCAAGGCGCGAAGGGCTTCGTGATCTGCGCGCCCGACGTGCGCCTCGGACCGGCGATTCAGGCGCGCGCGAAGCGCTACAACATGAAGTTCGTGACCGTCGACGATCAGCTGGTCGATTCGACCGGCAAGCCGCTCGCCAACGTGCCGCACCTCGGCATGTCGGCGTTCAAGATCGGCAACCAGGTCGGCCAGGCGATCAGCGAAGAAATGAAGCGCCGCGGCTGGAAGCCTGAAGAAGTCGGCGCGCTGCGTATCACGGACTACGAATTGCCGACCGCGAAGCTGCGCACCGACGGCGCGACGCAGTCGCTGCTCGCCGGCGGCTTCAAGAAGGAAAACATCTTCGATGCGCCGCAGAAAACCACCGACGACGAAGGCGGCTTCAACGCGGTGTCGCCGGTGCTCGCGCAGCATCCGAACATCAAGAAGTGGGTGATCTTCGCGCTCAACGAGGAAAGCGTGCTCGGCGGCGTGCGCGCGACCGAGCAGCTGCATATTCCCGCCGCGGACGTGATCGGCGTCGGCATCAACGGCGCGGGCGAGGCGTTCGCCGAGTTCCAGAAGAAGGAACCGACGGGCTTCTTCGGCACGATCGCCGTCAGCTCGACGAACCACGGCAAAGAGAGCACGGAAAATCTCGTCGAATGGATCAAGGACGGCAAGCAGCCGCCCGCCGACACGCAGACCACCGGCAAGCTGATGGTGCGCGGCAACTGGCAGGACGTGCGCAAGGAACTGGGTATCTAAGCGGAGTTCCCGCAGCAGATGGCGGGCCGCATCGCGCGGCGCGTTCAGCGCGCGAGCGCGGCCCGCTCAGGTTCCATCCGTTCGAGGTTTTTCGATGACGTCCTTATTCACCGGGTCGCATGCCAGCGGGGCCGCGCTCGCGCCCTCGCCTTCATTGACGCCCGCATCCGAGACCCCCTATCTCCGGCTCGACGGCATCACCGTGCGCTTTCCGGGCGTGCTCGCGCTCGATCAGGTTTCGCTCGAAGTGCGCCGCGGCGAGGTGCACGGCCTGATGGGCGAAAACGGCGCCGGCAAGTCCACTCTGTTGAAGGTGCTGTCCGGCGTCAATCATCCAGTTGCGGGCACGCTGTCGCTCGATGGCGTCGAGCAGCAGTTCGCGACGACCAAGGCGGCGATCGCCGCGGGCATCGCCATCATCTATCAGGAACTGCATCTGGTGCCGGAGCTGACCGTCGCCGAGAACCTGATGCTCGGCGCGCTGCCAAATCGGTTCGGTGTACTGGACGAAAAGGCACTGGTCGCACGCGCGATGCGCGAGCTCGAACGGCTTGGCGAGAAGCTCGATCCGTCGCAACAGGTCAAGCATCTGTCGATCGGTCAGCGGCAGATGATCGAAATCGGCAAGGCGCTGATGCGCGACGCGCGCGTGATCGCGTTCGACGAACCGACCAGCTCGCTGTCGTCGCGCGAAACGACGCAACTGTTCCGCATCATCCGGGCACTGAAGGCCGAAGGCCGCGCGATCATCTATGTCACGCACCGGATGGATGAAGTCTACGAGCTGTGCGATCGCGTCACCGTGTTTCGCGACGGCCGCCGCATTGAGACCTTCGAAGCCGGCGCGGGACTTGATCGCGACCGGCTGATCAGCTGCATGGTGGGCCGTTCGATCGCCGACGTGTACGGCTATCGCGCGCGCGAACTCGGCGAGGTGCAGCTTCAGGTCGATGGCGTGATGGGACCGGGCCTGCGCGAGGCAGCCACGTTTTCGGCGCGCAAGGGCGAGATCGTCGGCTTTTTCGGGCTCGTCGGCGCGGGACGCTCCGAGCTGATGAAGCTGATTTACGGCGCGGTCAAGCCGAGCGCCGGCGAGGTCGCGCTGAAGGGCAAGCGCGTGCAGTTCGCCACGCCGCGCGACGCGGTGCGCGCCGGTGTCGCGCTGTGTCCCGAGGATCGCAAGCAGGAAGGCATCGTGTCGATCGCGTCAGTCTCGGACAACCTGAACATCAGCTGCCGCCGCCACTTCAGCCGCTTCAACGTGCTCAACAACCGCAAGGAAGCGCAGACCACGCGCGAGTTCATCGGCAGGCTCGCGATCAAGACACGCAACGGCGACACGCCGATCGGCACGCTCTCCGGCGGCAATCAGCAGAAGGTGATCCTGTCGCGCTGGCTCGCGGAAGAGATCGATGTGTTCCTCATGGACGAGCCGACTCGTGGCATCGACGTCGGCGCGCGCAGCGAGATCTATGGGCTGCTGTATGGGCTCGCCGAGGCGGGCCGCACGGTCATCGTCGTGTCGAGCGATCTCGCCGAGGTGATCGGCGTGACCGATCGCGTGATCGTGATGAAGGAAGGCCGCATCGTCGGCGATCTGCCGAAGGCGCAGGCCACGCCCGATGCGTTGATCAAGCTGGCGTTGCCGCGTTGATCGCCAACCGGGTCGCGCCACCCGAGCTCTTACCGAATACCGCAACGAAAACGGCATTGAATGGAACAGACATCATGAACACACCTTCAACCGATTCCTCGACCCCCGCCGTCGCTTCCGCGGGCTTGACCGCCCGCGCCGCGCGCACCTGGGACCTGATCAACAAATCCGGCATCGTGATGGTGTTCATCATCCTGTTCGCGGTGCTGTCGTTCACGGTCCCCGACTTTCTGAGCACGCGCAATATCCAGGGCCTGCTGCTGTCGGTCACGCTGATCGGCTCGATCTCCGTCACGATGATGTTCGTGCTCGCGCTCGGCGAGGTCGACTTGTCGGTGGCGTCGATCGTCGCGTTTTCGGGCGTGGTCGCTTCCGTGCTGATCACCGCGACGCATAGCGTGTTCGTCGGCGTCGCGGCCGGTGTGCTCGCTGGCGGCGCAGTCGGGCTCGTCAACGGCACGCTGGTCGCGCGCTACAAGATCAACTCGCTGATCGTCACGCTCGCGATGATGGAGGTCGTGCGCGGCCTCGCGTACATCACGTCGAACGGCGACGCGGTGATGATCTCCGAGGAGCGCTTCTTCGATCTCGGCGGCGGCGCGTTCCTCGGCATTTCATATCCGATCTGGAGCAACATCGTCGGCTTCGTGCTGTTCGGCTTCCTGCTAAAAAAGACCGTATTCGGCAAGAACGTTCTGGCCGTCGGCGGCAACAGTGAAGCGGCCGTGCTCGCGGGGCTGCCCGTCACGCGCATCAAGATCACCGTGTTCGTGCTGCAAGGCCTCGTGACCGGTTTCGCGGGCGTGATGCTCGCGTCGCGCATGAGCCTCGGCGATCCGAAGACGTCGGTCGGGCTGGAACTCGGTGTGATTTCCGCGTGTGTGCTCGGCGGCGTGTCGCTGACGGGTGGTGTCGCGACGATCTCCGGCGTGCTGGTCGGCGTGCTGATCATGGGCTCGGTGCAGGACGCCATGAGCCTCCTGAACGTGCCGACGTTCTACCAATACCTGATTCGCGGCGGCATCCTGCTGCTCGCGGTGCTGTTCGACCAGTTCCGCCGCAGCAAGCGCGTGCACTGACGCGCCGTTGCTCGCGGCCGGTTTCCTGCGCTTTGCGAGAAGGCGTACTGCCGACGCGGATCGAGAAAATCCGCATCGGCTTTTTTTATCGCACGCGAAGCCGGGCCGGCATGAAGGGCAATAAAAAAACGGCTTGGCATTTGAATGGCCAAGCCGTCTTTCAGCTCACGCGTTCACGCTTGCGACTTTTCAAAGCCGCGCGGACACGCATGCGACCGCATTCCGGCTTTTGCCGGAATACCGGTGTTGTGCTTATTGCTTGATAAATCGGTCGTTCGCCCAGAGTCCTTCGGTGTCGCTATTGCCGGCATTCACGAACTCGACGTCGTGGCCAACTACGCGCACCACACGGAAACTTGAGTCGGTCGGCGTCGATACGCATTGGTATCCGGAGAAGAATTCCTGCATTTGCTGCTGTTCGCCGGCTTGCGCGTGGTGGTCGGCGGCATCGAGCTTGTCTTTCGATACGCAACCATACCCATTGGCCTTGAACTGGATCGTTTGCTGCGGCTTGATCACGACGTCTTGCGCCTGAACGCTAGCGGCAGCCAAACCCGCAATGGCGAAAACAACGGCAATTCGAGTTTTCATTTCTTCCTCCGGTGCGGGCCGAAAAAATACTCGGGTTAGCTATGTATTTAACTTTATCGATTGACCCACAACTTGCACTCTAGGAGAACCATGGAGAACGACAAGCACATCTTGTGTGCGGTTGCAACAGTGTCGAATTGTCGCACCCAGTGTCGCTGCTGATTAAGGCTTGACCAAACCCCTGATCGAACAGCAATGAAACGGATAAATAATAAATTGATCGTTCGCGCGCCTTTAACTGGTAAAGCTTTGCGCGCGTATTCTCGTAAACGCGTAGGAGAAATTAAGAGAATTACTACTATTTAATCCGCCGCTTTGTGCGTCGCACACAAAGTCATTCAGCGGGCAAAGGCCGGCATGCGCAATAACGAGGCAGATGTAGAAGATAAACAGTGCCAGCCGCTGATCGAGCATCTTTCCGACGCGCCTGGCCGCCATGCGGATATAAGCGTTGCTCTACAATTGAAACGAATCTCCTGCGACTGGAGGCTATCGTGAACGAGCACGTCATACTCGGGATTTTTCTGGTCGTTCCGCTGCTGATCGTTATGTTTCTTTTTTCCGACGAATTGTGGCAGGAGCACCGAGACCTGCACGAAGACCGGCCATTGCCAGCGCGACCCCGACGCATCGACTGGCGGCATCCGTTGCGCCGTTCGCGCGATCGGGTCTGAGATTGCGAAGCGGATCGCCCAAAGAAAAAAGCCTGCCACTGCGGGCAGGCTAAAAAGAGATCCACACTCAATGCCTTGAACACAAGGCAATAGCAGTCTAACGGCGCCGCGCCTATTCACGGTTGCAACGGCTTTTACAGTTGTTACCGAACGTGACCGCGATGCGATGCGCATCAGTGCGCCTCGCGTCGTGCTTCTTCAATGGGCGCGCCAGTGCGCGCGAATCCGTGTGGCGAGCGCCTCGAGCGTGTCCGTATCGGCGAGTTCGCGCGCATGCAGCTTCAGCGGTTGACCCTCCCAGCGCGGAATCACGTGGAAATGAACGTGCGGCACCGTCTGTCCCGCCGCCGCACCGTTGAACTGGCCGATGAACACCCCGTCCGGGCGCAGTGCCGCACGCACCGCGATCGCGAGTTTCTGCGCCATGCGCATCGACGCGACGAGCGCTGCATCCGACAGATCGAAAATTTCCGCCACCGCTTCTTTCGGCACGACGAGCAGATGGCCGTCGGCTTGCGGCATCAAGTCCATGAAAGCCAGAGCCTGGTCGTTTTCGGCCACCTTGATGCACGGTAGTTCGCCGCGCAGGATTTTGGCGAACGGGTTGCTGTCGTTGTAGCTCATCGCGTTTCCTTTACTCGTTTAGGCTGGGTTCGATTCACGGGTCGAGCGGGAGACTGTTTTTTTGCCCAGCTTCACACCGCAGGTTTCCTATTCTCCACCAGATTGCTCACGGCACGCGGGCGGCGCGCCGGATCGCTTGCGGCGGCTGGCCGAATGCGCGCAGAAACGCGCGCCGCATCCGCTCGGTGTCGATGAAGCCAGTGTCGGCCGCTACCGTTTCGATCGAATGACGGCCGGTTTCGAGCATCGTGCGTGCCGCTTCGACGCGCAGCGCCTCGATCGCGCGGGCCGGCGACTGGCGCGTCTCGTCGCGAAACGCCCGGCTGAACTGGCGCGGACTCAGATGCGCGACGTCGGCGAGCTGCTCGACGCTCAGCGCCTCGCGCAGATGGCTCTTCGCATACGACAGCGCGTTCTGGATCCGATCGGATTTCGGTTCGAGATCGAGCATTGCCGAGTACTGCGATTGTCCGCCCGTGCGCCGGTGATAGACGACGAGCTTCTTCGCGATCGCGCGCGACACCGCGACGCCGAGGTCGTTCTCGACAAGCGCGAGACACAGATCGATGCACGCGGTCATGCCGGCCGACGTCCACACCGAGCCGTCGACGATAAAGATGCGGTCCTCGTCGATCCGCGCGCGCGGAAAGCGCCGCTGAAGATCGCGCGCATGAGCCCAGTGCGTGGTCGCGTGGCGGCCGTCGAGAATGCCCGCTTCGGCGAGCACGAACGCGCCTGTGCAGATGCTCGCGGTGCGGCGCGAGACGGCGAGCGCGTCATTCAGAAACGCGAGCAGCCCGGGCGACGACGGCGCGATCTCCATCGCGCCGGTGACGATCACCGTGTCATAGGCTGGATCGCCGAGCGGCCGCGTGGCGACTTCGACGCCCGACGAGCTGCGCACCATGCCGCCGTGCTCGGAGATCACGGTGACGTCGTACGCAGGCACGTCGGTGCCCTGATTGGCAAGTTCGAAAATCGACACCGCGATCATGTCGAGGATCTGGAAGCCCGGAAACACCACCACGCCGATGCGTTTCATTGCGATGTCCTGAAACGAGGGAAATATGACATTTGAGACAAAACGGTACGCGCCTACACTCAGCTCGTCAACACCGCCGCATCAGTGCGGGAGCGGGGCGGCGAGTTCACGGATGTTCCCATTCAACGGATAGGGCGGCCGCAATACGCGCAGCCCGCAAGGAGAGCTTCAATGGCAACGCAGGCAGAGAAGGGCGTACAAGGCGGTTCGAACGAGGGCAAGGGCACGGCGGTGATCACGGGCGCCTCCTCGGGTATCGGCGCGGTCTATGCGGACCGGCTCGCGCGGCGCGGCTACGATCTGCTGCTGATCGCGCGCGACGGCGCGCGCCTGAACAGTCTCGCCGACCGGCTTACGAAGGAGACCGGCCGCCTCGTGAGCACCGTCAGTGCCGATCTGACCGACAAGGCCGACGTGCACCGCATCGAGAACCAGCTGCGCGCCGAGCGCGGCATCACGATGCTGGTCAATAACGCGGGCGTCGGCGCAACCTCGACGCTGATCGACTCGGACATCGATCAGCTCGAGAAGATGATCGACTTGAACGTGACCGCGCTCACCCGCTTGACGGCGGCGGTGTTGCCGGGCTTCATCGCGCGTGGCGCGGGCACGGTGATCAACATCTCGTCGATCGTCGCGCTGTCGCCGGAATTGCTGAACGGCACCTATAGCGGCACCAAGGCGTACGTGTTGAACCTCACGCAGTCACTGCATCACGAGGTGGGCGGCAAGGGCGTGCGGTTGCAGGCGGTGCTGCCGGGCGCGACGAGCACGGCGTTCTGGGACCGCGCGGGTCTCGCGGTCGAGAACCTGCCTTCGCAGATCGTGATGAGCGCCGAGGACATGGTCGACGCGGCGCTCGCCGGCCTCGATCAGGGTGAGCTGGTGACGATCCCGTCGTTACCCGATGCCGCCGACTGGGAGCGGCTGAACAGCGCACGTCTGCATCTGCAGCCGAATCTGTCGCACAGCGCGCCGGCCGGGCGCTATACGCGAGCCGTGGTGGCCTGAAAGAGAAGGTGGGGAGGGCCGCCTGGGACTCAGCCGCTCATCGCCACCTGATTCTTGCCGTCGTGTTGCGCGCGATACACGCCCACGGCGGCGGCTTCGATCAGCGTCGTCACCGGCTCGGCGACAGACAGCACCACCATCGCCGCGCCGATGCTGATCGTTATGCGGCTGTTACAGAGTTAATGCCCCGTTACCAACTGCAGCATCTATTTCCGTGCGCACCGGCGACAATTCATCCATGCCTGAACGGCGGGAGCTCAATATGAAAAAGATCGCAGTGGCGTTGGTAATGGCGGGCAGTTTGACGGTGGCGGGCCAGGCGTCCGCGCACGGAAACGGCGGGGACGTCGTGGGGGCGCTGATCGGCGGCGCGGTGTTGGGCGCGGTGGTCACTTCGGCGTTGACGCCGGCGCCGGTGGTCGCTTATCCGCAGCCGGTCTATGCGCAGCCCGCGTATCAGCCCGCGCCGGTTTACGCGGCACCGCCGCCCGGCTATTGCTATGACCAGTACCAGCGCGCCTATGTCGCGTGCGGCGCACCGCCGCCCGGACAGTATGGGTACGAGCAGCCGCAACCTCAGCCGCAGTGGTGAGCCTGTGAAGGCTCTGATGCGCGAATGATCCGCATGAGCAGCGCGCAGACAAAAAGGCCGTCGCCCAGTGCGACGGCCTTTTCTATGTAAGGCACGGCCTAATGCTTGTGATGCAGCCACTCCGCGTAATGCGTATCTAGCCAGCGCTCGAGCCTGGGTGGCTTGGACGGGTCGTGGTGACGCGACATCATCCAGATGGCAATGCCAACCAGCAGCATGACGGTGGGCCCCAGCAGGTAGGCGAGCATCGATTCAGACATCGGAACCTCCGTATCGGCGTGCATCCATCTGTCAGTTTAGGCGATGGAAGCGGGGAAGGAACGACGATGTGAAGCGGCCGCGAGAAGCGGAAAAGGCGCGTTTCCGGCCGACTTCGAAACCTGATCGTTTTATAGCTTTTCGTTTATTTGCGTAGGTTTGGGGAGAGGTCGCATCGGCCTGTGTACCATCCCGTTTGCGGCATGACGGCAAGCGTCGCATGGCGCCAAAACCCATGACAATGCCGTCAAGTCATCCCGTTCGCCGCTTGCCGTGCGACTTCTATCTGGCTATCGACAAAGTCGGCCCAACCCTGAAGCAGGCGCCGCTGGCGCGCCGCTTCACGCTGCGTGGTGTCGCCCTCGGCGCCTGATTGCAGCTCCATGTCACGTAGGTGCGTCGACGCGGTGCGACGAAAGTCATGCAGCACGAAATGCTCGACGTCGAGCCCCAATGCCTTGACTGCCTGGTTCAGCGTGCTTTTCGCGATCGGCCGATCGTCGCCCCTGACGCTCGGGAAGACGAACTTCTCGCTGGTCCGCGCGCATTGCAGTTCGCGCAGCAGCGCAACCGCCTGACGCGGCAAACAGACGATGCGATCCTCGCGCGCGTTCAGGCGCGCGGCGGGGATCGTCCACAGCGCGTCGTCCAGATCGAACTCGGCCCATGTCGATTCGATGAGGTCCGATTTGCGCGCCATCGTCAGCACCAGCAGATGCAGCGCGAGCTTCAGCGGGCGGCGGATGTTCGACGTGTCGATCGTGCGCAGCGTGACGCCGATCTCGGCGCCGGACAGCACGCGGGTGCGGCTGTCGAAGGTCGCGATCGAGCGCGCGGGCACGACTTCCGCGGGATTGCTGGTCGCGAGCTGCCGCGCGATCAGGTACGCGTAGAGGCGCTTCACGACGTTACGCGTGTGCAGCGCCATCTTCGGCGAACCGCGGCTTTTGATGCGCTCGCAGATCGTGACGATATCGTCGGCACTCACCGCGCCGATCGGCTTGTTGCCGATCGCCGGCAGCACGTCCTTGTCGAGCGCGCGCCGCGTGGTGCGGCGATATTCGTCCGACTTGCCGGCCAGCGCCGTCGCGAGATAAAGCTCGGCCGCTTCTCGCAGCACGTCGGCCTTGCTTTCGGCGCCGCGATCGCGGCGCGCGGTCGCGACCGGCGAGATGCCCTGCGCGACGAGTGCCGCGTACTTCTGCGCCTTCGCGCGCGCGACGCGCAGCGAAATCATCCGGTAATCGCCGATCGTCGCGAGCGGTTGACGCTTGCCGTTCAACGTATAGCGGAAGCGCCAGACCTTGGTTCCGGTCGTCATGACCTCGATCACGAGGCCGTTGCCGTCGGCGACGCAGTAGCGGGCCGCGCGCGGTTCGAGCGCGCGGATCTCGGATTCTGTGAGCGGGGTGGCGAGGCGAGGCATGCTGGACGCTGTACGTTGAGACTCGGACAGCGGGGATTTTAAACCTTTACGTTGGCTGTGTACCAAAAAATGAACCGGTTTTTGGTCGACGGGATGTGATTTCCGGTCGCGCCGAAGCAGTGCTTATTTGATCGCGGCGGGCTGTGCGACGGCGAACGCCTGCGGACATGCAACTCCGGCGTTACTTGCCGATGCAGAATCGACTGAAAATCACTCCGAGCAGATCGTCCGAGCTGAACTCACCGGTAATCGAATTCAACTGATCCTGCGCGAGCCGCAATTCCTCGGCGAACAGATCGAGCGCCTGCGCATTCTGCTCAGCATGCGCGGCGGCGGTCGCCAGATGCTCCTCGGCCGCGCGCAACGCAATCAGGTGCCGCTCGCGCGCGAGATAGACGCTTTCCGCGCCTGCCTGCCAGCCGGCGATTCGCAGCAGTTCGTCGCGCAGCAACGCGACGCCGTCACCCTTCTTCGCCGACAATCGC
The DNA here is from genome assembly GCF_021390595.1 of Paraburkholderia sp. HP33-1. NCBI lineage: Bacteria > Pseudomonadati > Pseudomonadota > Betaproteobacteria > Burkholderiales > Burkholderiaceae > Paraburkholderia > Paraburkholderia sp. HP33-1. Next base: position 3,472,461 of record NZ_JAJEJR010000001.1, read on the forward strand.
ACCTCGCTGAGTTCGAGATCGGCGTCGAGCGCCTGCGTCGCCGGCGCGAGCCCAGTCAGGTCGGTCTTGTTCAGCACGCGCACGACCGGCACGCCGCGCGGAAAGCGCCCGGCGATCGTTTCGTCGTCGGCCGTCATGCCGGTGCGTGCGTCGAGCAGATGCAGCACCACGTCCGCGCGCTCGATCTCGCCCCACGTGCGCTCGATGCCGATCTTCTCCACCTCGTCCTCCGTCTCACGCAGGCCGGCCGTGTCGATCACGTGCAGCGGGATGCCTTCGATCTGGATCGTCTGTGCGACCTTGTCGCGCGTCGTGCCGGCGATCGGTGTGACGATCGCCAGTTCGGCGCCGGCAAGCGCGTTCAGCAGCGACGACTTGCCGACGTTCGGCTGCCCCGCCAGCACGACCGACAAACCCTCGCGCAGCAATGCACCCTGGCGCGCCTCGCTCAGCACGTGCGCGAGACGCTCGCGAATGCGCGCGAGCTTGCCGCGCGCGTCGGCGGCTTCGAGAAAGTCGATTTCCTCTTCAGGGAAGTCGAGCGTCGCTTCGACCAGCATCCGCAGCGTAATCACTTCTTCGACCAGCGCATGGATGTCGCGCGAGAAGGCGCCGTCGAGCGAGCGGCCGGCCGAACGCGCAGCGGCCTCGGTGCTTGCCTCGATCAGATCGGCGACGGCTTCGGCCTGCGCGAGATCGAGTTTGTCGTTCAGGAAAGCGCGGCGCGTGAATTCGCCGGGCTCGGCGAGGCGCAGACCGAACGCGCGGCCGGCGTCGATGCAGCGCTGCAGCACCAGCTGCAGCACCACCGGGCCGCCGTGGCCCTGCAGTTCGAGCACGTGCTCGCCGGTGTATGAATGCGGCGCGGGAAAGTGCAGCGCGATGCCGCGGTCGAGCGGATTGCCGCTCGCATCGAGAAATGGCACGTAGCTCGCGTGACGCGGCGCGAGCGTCTGGCCGGTGAGCGCCTGCATCAAGGGCCGGGCCGCCGCCTCTCCGGCACGGCCGAACGAGATCCGGACGACGCCAATGCCTCCCCGGCCGGGCGCGGTAGCAATGGCAACGATGGGATCGGAGTCGGTCGTGAGCATGGGAAGTCGGGCGAAAACGCGAGGGGAAGGGCAGGGCCGCGCCGATGGAAAGGGCGCGAGGCATTGTAACGCGCGTGTCTCGAACTGATGGACTTGCGGCAAGGGGGCGAAGCGGATGATGTGCTTGCTCGGCCTGTCGTCTGAAGAACTCGGATTTATCTTAAATAAGCTAGGATCATTACTACGGTACTTAAGAACCGTCGAGACAAAACAAGACCTGCAGTTCTGGAAAAGGCAAGCCAGGCAACAGAGAGATGAAAAAATTCGTTTTCGCGCTATGCGTTGTCTGGCGCGCGCTGCAAGCTAAAACTATCTCAAATAGGAGAAATGGAAGCTTGATCGGTTGTCAACTGGGTGAACGCTGAATTGCACAATCTGGCCCATGCCAACCGACAAAGAAAAAGCCGCCTTCGCGAGGAGGCTGAAAGATCTGCTCGAGCCGCTGAAAATTCGCGGCGGGACCAAACTCGCCGAGCAGTTCAATCTTCGCTATCACGGCGAGCGTCCCGTGACACCGCAGACCGCGCACAAATGGCTGACGGGCACGACGATTCCAAAGCCGGACAAGTTGCGCACGCTCGCCGAATGGTTGAACGTCAAGGAGCACTGGCTCCATTACGGACCGCCGCCCGGCACGAGCGCAAGACCGATGGCCCGCGGCGAAAAGTACCCGCCGACGCCCGAAACGATCGAGCTGGCTTCGAAGATCGCATCGCTGACGCCGAAAGACCGAAACCTGGTCGAGGAAATGATCGTGCGCTTCTATGGTGAAGATTCTGACGAAGAGTGAGCGACGAAGATTAATCACGCGGCCGCGCGCCGCATTTCCTTCAACCGCACCATAAAAAAAGCCGCCCGGTTCGCACCGGGCGGCTTTTCGTTTTCAGCTTGGGTCGGCGGCGGCCATGCCGGCCGCCGCGGGACAGAACATCAGGCCGGTTTCGCCTTCGAGCTGCCCATCATCCGCGTGATGTAGTACTGCTGCGCGATCGACAGCACGTTGTTCACGACGTAGTACAGCACGAGGCCCGCTGGGAAGAAGAAGAACATCACCGAGAACGCGATCGGCATGAACATCATCATCTTCGCCTGAACCGGGTCCGGTGGCGTCGGGTTCAAGCGAGTCTGCAGGAACATCGACACGGCCATCAGGATCGGCAGGATGAAGTACGGGTCCTGCTGCGACAGATCCTGAATCCACAGAATCCACGGCGCGCCGCGCATTTCCACCGACGACAGCAGCACCCAGTACAGCGAGATGAACACCGGAATCTGGATCACGACCGGCAGACAGCCGCCGAACGGATTGACCTTCTCGGTTTTGTACAGCTCCATCAGCGCCGCGTTCATCTTCTGCGGGTCACCCTTGAAGCGCTCGCGCAACGCCTGCATGCGCGGCGTGATCGCCTTCATGCGTGCCATCGACTTGTAGCTCGCGGCCGACAGCGGGAAGAACACCGCCTTGATCAGCACCGTGAGCAGCACGATCGACCAGCCCCAGTTGCCGACATAGCTGTGGATCTTCGACAGCAGCCAGAACAGCGGCTTCGCGATGATCGTGACCCAGCCGTAGTCCTTCACGAGCTCGAGCCCCGGTGCGATGCCTTCGAGCATCTTCTCTTCTTCCGGACCGGCGAACAGACGCGCGGACACGCTGACGGTCTGGCCCGGCTGGATGGTCGGCAGATCCTGCTTCATGCCGACGCGATACAGCGACGGATCGAACTTCTCGGCGTAGAACTCACGCTTTGTGCCTTCCTGCGGAATCCACGCCGACGCGAAGTAATGCTGGACCATCGCGACCCAGCCATCGTTGGCCGACGTCGCGAAGTTCTGCTTGTTCTTGTCGAGATCGCTGAACGTCATCTTCTGGAAGTGATGCTCGTTCGTGTAGACAGCTGGTCCGATGAACGTGTGCGAGAAGCGCGGTGTTTCGACCGGCTGATCGTCACGCACCAGTTCCATATAGACCTGTGGCGTCACTGCCGTGGTGCCGACGTTCTGGACTTTCGTCTCCACGCCGATCACGTAACTTCCGCGCGTGAACGTGTACGTCTTGATGACCTTGAGGCCGCCCTTTTCCGGCGACTCGAAGCTCATCTGGAACGAGTTCTGACCGTCAGCCAGTTGGGTCGGCTGATTCGGCATCAGCGTGAAGATGTCGTTGTGATTCGGGAAATCGCCGCCGAGTAGGCCGGTGCGCGCCAGATACGTGTGGTTGTTCGTGCGGTCGAACAGCGTAATCACAAGATCCGGCTGCTTGCCGTCGCCCTGCTTGACGAGCGACAGGCGCGACACCGTGCCGCCGCGGGTGTCGATTTCGCCGCTATAGACGTCAGTGCTGAACTTCACGAGTTGCGATTGTGCAGCTGCCGGCGCGTTGCCGGGCGCGGCCGCGTTGGTGGCCGGCAGATCGGCCGGCTGGGTGCCCGGCGTCGTGGTGCCCGGCGCGGCGCTGCCTGCGGTCTGGGTCGGCGTCGTGCTCGGGAAGAACATCGACGGGCGTCCGTGGTCGCGTTGCCAGTTGTCGAACAGCATGACAGCTGACATGATAAAGATGACCCATAGGACGGTGCGTTTGATATCCATGCGTTGTCTCAGTGTCGATGGAACGGCGCGTCAGCGCTTTTCAGAAGTGGGTGGCGGGACGAGATCGATGCCGCCCGCGGAAAACGGGTGACAGCGGCAAACACGCCTCACGGCGAGATAAGTCCCGCGCGCGGCGCCATGATACTGGATTGCCTCGCGCGCGTAATCAGAGCAGGAAGGGTAAAAACGGCACCGGTTGCCGAGCATGGGGCTCACGGCAAGCTTGTAAAAACGCAATAAAGCGATGAGTACCGTTTGCATGGCAGGTGCGGCGGGACGGCGCCGCGCAACGTGAAATACCGGGCGACGACCGCGCCCTGAAGCTGCCGGCGCCACGCCAGTGGCGGCGGCCGTGGTGCGGGTGGTCACTGCGTCAATCCGTCCGGGGCGCTTCCGCGGGCGGCGCCTGACGACGGGTAATTTCGCGCGCTGCCTTGTCGAGCAACGCCTCGATTTCGCTGCGGCACAGCGCCTTTAACGGCGGCGACGACGCGCTCGGCAAAGCTTTTTTGTCGAAACGCGTATGTAGACGCAGCAGCACATCCCAACCGCCGAATTCCGCGCGCCGCAGCCGGAAGGCTTCACGAGCGATCCGGCGGACCAGATTACGCGTCGCCGCGCGCGGTGCATACTTCTTGCCGATCACGAGGCCAAGACGCGCCTCGTTGCCGGTGGGCCGGCCGTACACGACGAAATGCGCGGTACGGCGCCACGGCCGCAAACGAAAAACGGATGAAAATTCATCCGTTTTTAGTAGCCTTGCGGCTTTGGGGAAGTCGGCTTGCGCTCGCAACGGAACCGAGCCCGGTTGCAGCGCCCCGGCCGCTCCCGCTTCGTCGCGGGCTTCGGTCACAGCGCGCAATCCGCTTGCCTTAGATTGCGAGGCGCTTGCGGCCCTTCGCGCGACGTGCGTTGATGACCTTGCGGCCGCCAGCGGTCTTCATGCGAACGCGAAAGCCGTGGGTGCGCTTGCGACGGGTAACGGAAGGTTGGTAAGTACGTTTCATGTTGCTCTCACTTGATCGAAAAAAACCGCGCGATCATCGCTGAAAGCGCAATGGCCGGTGGTTTACTGAAATTGGTTTTCGCGGAACCCGCTATTTAAACTGGTTTTCCGTTGGCCGTCAATAGTTTAGCCATCTTCCGGCGCAAGTGGTGCTCGCCGGGCCAGGCGATCAGTCCCTGTGGATAACTCACTGGCGGCACCGTTTTGGCGTTAGAATCTCGCCTTACTTCCCAAAAATGTTGCACGTCGCTCCGGCACGTTTGTCCCGCAAACCCTTGTGGCACAAGCGCCTGGGGCGCTTACGCCTGGCTGCTCAGGGCCTTGTTGCGCGCGCGCGACAGGGGCAGCGGCGACCGCCGTGCACACCATAACGACAGCATCTTGATGAACGAATTCTGGCAACACTGTTCCGCATTGCTGGAGCGCGAGCTTACGCCCCAGCAATACGTGACGTGGATCAAACCCTTGGCCCCGGTCGCCTTCGACGCCGCTGCGAACACGTTGAGCATCGCCGCGCCGAACCGCTTTAAGCTCGACTGGGTCAAGAGCCAGTTCTCCGGCCGCATCGCGGATATGGCCCGCGATTTCTGGCACGCGCCGGTGGACGTGCAATTCGTACTGGATCCGAAGGCCGGCATGCGCGGCCCGGCGGCGGCTGCGCCGGCGCCGTCCTCAGCACGTCCAGCTTCGGTCGCGCCGCAGGGCGGTAATGCCGGTGCCGTCGCCGCCTTGGATGCGGCCGTGGGCGCCGTGCAGGCGGCGCAGTCCGCGCGCGCGAATCCCGCAGCAGCGGCGCTCGCCGCGCAAAACGCAAACGCGCGCCACGCCGCCGAAGACGCCGCCGATCTCGATCTGCCGAGCCTCGACGCGAACGAAGCCGCCGCCGGGCGTCGCACGTGGCGTCCGGGCCAGGGCGCGGGCGCGGCCGGCAGCGGCGAGAACGACTCGATGTACGAGCGCTCGAAGCTGAACCCCGTACTGACCTTCGACAACTTCGTGACCGGTAAGGCGAACCAGCTCGCGCGCGCGGCTGCGATCCAG